>JAAYQU010000045.1 GCA_012519055.1 Bacteroidales bacterium
AATTTAGTCAATTTATTTCTATGTTGTCGTTTTTTAGCCTTGCTGCTAACGTATAATTTACGAAACAAATATACAACATTCGTATATATTTAACTTATAACATTCGTATATTATTTTTCTATTTTAAACATCAATATTTTTATATATCTCAGTAAATCAATTAAATGAAACAAATAAAACAAATTAAAAGCATTTGTATTTGCGAATGTTCTACTATATTTGCAAAAAATATAATCCTATGCAAATTGAAACCTTATTAGCCGATTATGAAAGAAAGCTAGTACTTCAAAGATACAGTAAAAACACTATTCTTAATTACAAAAGTGCACTGAAAAGTTTTCTGCAAATTGCAGAACAAAAATTTTGCAGTCCAAATGAGCTTGGTGTGGCTGAAATAGAAAAGTATGTTTTTTGGAAAATAAATAAGCACGCAGTAAGTCATTCTTATCAAAGGATGATAGTTGCATCAATAGATAAGTTTTACCGATTGGTGGTTGGAGTGGAGTTAAACTTGAAACATCTGTATCCTTCCCGCAAAACACATACGTTGCCGAAATATTTAAGCCTGGATGAAGTAAAGAAAATGATTGACTTAACGACAAATCAAAAACACAAGTGTATTATTAAACTTCTGTATGGCTGTGGATTGCGTTTGAGCGAACTGTTAAATCTAAAAATCACAGATATAGATTCTGGCAATATGGTTGTTCATATTCAAAATTCAAAGGGGAACAAAGACAGGGTGGTTATGCTTTCTAATCAATTATTACAAGATTTGAGGGAATATTTTTTAGTATATAAGCCCAAAGAGTATTTGATAGAGGGGCAGGGAGGTGGGATATATTCCGAAAAAAGTGTGCAAAATGTGGTGAAAGATGCGGCTAAGAGAGCTGGTATCAAAAAACAGGTAACTCCGCATGTACTGCGTCACAGTTTTGCAACTCACTTGCTTGAAAATGGAACAGATATCAGGTACATTCAGCAATTATTAGGGCATTCTTCTATCAAAACAACAGAGATTTACACGCATATAACAGATATTTCCAAATCAAAAATCAAAAGTCCATTGGATTATTTGTAATTAACAGAATCTATGAGGTAAAAGCCATAGTCTTGTTTGTAATACTGTTATGTGGATGGTGGACAAGGTTTCAAAGTAAACGCCTGTGGAATCCTAAAAAAAATACGTGCTTTTTAGGACACACCACATTTTAACCCAACAAACCGTGATAATCCGTTAAATCTGTGTTTTCTGTGTTCCAAATACTTTTAGCTTAAATTGAATCCTCAATATTCCAAACAAAAGCCCGTAGCCCGTGTTGTTCGTACTCCTTGTTTATCTCTTTTAAATTTGCGAGAATAGGAGCAACTTTTTCATCTTCAACCATTACAATATGGGCATTGTTCAGTTCGGGCCAGGTATGAGTTCCTTCACGTGGTATTCCCTTTACTGACCCTCGACCTCTAACGTCAATCCATTGGCTGTAGCCACGAACTGAGTGTTTGTCTAAAACCGTTTGAACTAAGCCGGTAAGTGATTGATTATATGTTATAAATATAGCTTTCATTTTAAATACTATTTAGGGTTTTACTGTGCAATAATGCGTGTTTACGTGTACGTTTAATTTTCCCAACACCAAATATTGTGTAAATAGTTGGAATTAGAACCAAAGTTACCAATGTCGAGAATGTTAAACCTCCAAATATCGCTATAGCCATAGGTTTCCACATTTCCGAGCCTGTTCCTGCAAAGAATATCATCGGAACCATTGCCAATATCATTGTCAGCGAGGTCATTAGAACAGGTCTTAGTCGCGAGCGACCAGCACTAATAACGGCTTGTCGTAGCGAGTATCCCCTGTCAACCAACAGGTTAGTGTAATCAACGAGTATAATACCGTTTTTGACTACAATACCGACTAACATCACGGCACCTATAAGTGATATTACGTTTATCGTTGAGTTAAAGATATATAGCGCAATAAAAACTCCGGAGAATGCGAATGGTACCGAAAACATTATAATTAATGGTTCTACAAGCGATTCGAACTGCGATGCCATTACGATATAAACAAGTATAAGAGCGAGTAAAATAAGCAATACAATATCAGCAAATGTTTTCTGCATATCTTCGGCACTACCGCCAAACTCAATTGTAACATCTTGAGGTATATTCATTTTTGCTATTTCGGCTTCAAGAGCTGTTTTAACTGTTCCCAAATCCGCTCCCGACAATGCTGACGACACTTTAATCATTCTCACCTTGTTTTCGCGTTCGATTTTAGGTGGTGAGTAAAATCGTTCTTGTTTTGTTATTTCGCCCAACCTTACCAATCTTCCTTGAGGTGTCATTATACTGATATTTGCAATATCATCGGTCGATTGTCTGTACTGTTCGTCATATCTTACAATAACATCGTATTCGTTACCATCTTCTTTGTATTTTGTTGCTGTTAACCCGTTTACACGGTTTCTTACTGCTACGG
Source organism: Bacteroidales bacterium (assembly GCA_012519055.1). Lineage (NCBI taxonomy): Bacteria > Pseudomonadati > Bacteroidota > Bacteroidia > Bacteroidales > Bacteroidales bacterium. The sequence continues at coordinate 2,487 of JAAYQU010000045.1, forward strand.
CAACCGAAGCCGTAGTTAAACCGAACGATGTCATTTTTTGATTATCAAGAACCAATTGAATTTCAGGTATTTCAGGGTCACGACTAATTAATACGTCCTTTGCACCTTCAATCTCTTTTAATGCATTTGAAATATTTTCGGCGACAATACTAGTTTCGTCAAAATCATTGCCATATATTTTTACTTCTAATATGTTTCCTCCACCCATTCCACCCATACCTGACCGAGAAGATCCTGCATCGACATAAAATTTTTCAACTTCTGGGAGTTTTTCTATGTCTTTACGCATCTCGTCTGCTATTTCAAAAATAGAGCGTTCTCTATCAGCAACAGGCGTCATTTTCATTGTGTAAGTGATAATGTAGTTTCCTGTTTCACCAAACACAGACATTAAACTATTTTCATCTCCTGCACCTGCACTGGTTGAAAGGATACTAATTTCAGGATATTTATTGCTAAAAACAGAATCAAGGTATGTGGCTGTTTTAACAGTTTCTGAAAGATTACTGCCTTGTGCAAGTTTTACTTGTGCCGATATTCTGTCGTTATCGGAAGCTGGCATAAATTCTGAACCCAATAGTTTTGTTAAAAACATTGATGAAACAAAAATAACGATAGCCGAAATAACTACTAACCAACGATGTCCGACAACGAAAGTCAAAGTTTTTTCGTAAAAATTATCCATTGCCTCTAACATATCCTGCGATAGCCAATAAATACGACCGCCAAAGCCTTTTCTTTCAGGTGTTTTAACTTTCAACATTTTCGATGCTAAAACAGGTGTAAGTGAAAGTGACACAACGGTTGACATCAATACTGTAATCGATACGACAAAACCCAAAGGTTTAAACAAAATACCTGTCATGCCACCAAGCAAGGTAAGCGGTAGGAATACTGCAACAATTGTTAGAGACGCAGCCATAACTGCCAGATAGACTTCACTTGTACCATAAATAGCTGACTCTTTGGCAAATCCGCCTCGTTCATACTTTTTGGTAATATTTTCAAGTACAACAATGGCGTCGTCAACAACTATACCTATCGCAATTGCCAACGAAGAAAGGGTTATAATGTTAATAGTGTCACCCGCTAAATACATGTATATAAATCCGGCAATAAGCGATATAGGTATTGTAATGGCTACAATAAATGTTGCGCGCCAACGTCCTATAAAAAATAAGACAACTAATACTACAAAAAACAACCCATAAAGTAACGTTTCGGAAAGATTATCAATAGCTCTTTGTGTGTTTTCAGAAGCATCCATTAAAATATTTACTTCAACGTCAGGTGGTAGGTTTTTTTCCAACTGTTTCATTCTATCGCGTAGATTTTTTGCTACAGTGACGGTGTTAGCTTCCGATTGCTTTTGAATCAATATTCTAACGTTTTTTTCACCATTGGCGGTTTCGAACGATTTAATATATTTTAATGTATCTCTAACGGTTGCAATATCTCTTAAATAAACAGTTTTTCCGTTGTAATTACTGACAACTAAGTTGTTAATCTCGTCGCTACTTTTAAACTCGCCTTGCAGCCTTAAAGGGATATCAACATTTCCTATTTCAAGGCTTCCCGATGGTACGTTGATATTATTTGCACTTAAAATACCCGCAATCTGCTCGACTGTAATGTTATAGGCATCAATTTTTCGGGGATCTACGTCAACCATAACGGCGCGTATCGGGGCACCAACAAGTATAATGTTTCCAACACCGTCAACGCGGTTTAAAGGTTGAACAATTCTGTTGTCCAAAATATCTTTAATTGCCGGATAGCTTTCGTCTGCAGATACCGTATATACTAAAACAGGCATCATGCTTGTACTCATTTTTAATATTGTTGGAGTTTCAACTTCGTCTGGCAACGAACGTTCAATCATGCCTATTGCATTCCGTACTTCGTTTGTGGCTTCGTCGAGGTTTGCGCCCCATTCAAATTCTAATCCGACAATAGAGATGTTCTCTTTTGAGCTTGAAGTAATTTTCTTAAGATTTGATAGTGAGCCAAATCCATCTTCAAGTTTTCTGGTAACGTTTTGTTCAACGTCAACAGCGTTTGCACCGTGATAATAGGCGAAGACGGCAAGATATGGCGGGTCGATTTTAGGGAAAAAATCTATAGGTAGTTGTAGATACGAATAGATTCCGAAAATCAATACGCCCACAAATATCATAATGGTGCTTATTGGTTTCTTTACGGCTGAATTATATATACTCATGTTATTGTCATTTAATTCTATTAAATTTTCGTTTTGGATATAGTTACCTATTCCATGATTTCAATTTCACTCAGATGTTCAAGTTTGTTTTGCCCGATTGTTACGATTTCGTCACCTACATTTATCCCTTCAACAATTTCGGTTTTATCGTCAAGCATACGACCTGTTTTTACTAACTGTCTGTGAGCCACGTTATTGCGATTTACAAACAGATACATGTCATTTGTTCCGGTCTGTTTAACCAATGCAATTGTGGGGACTAAAATAGCATCGCCTACGCCAACGTCTAACCTGATTTTTGAGAACATTCCCGGACGAAGTTTCAAATTGCTATTGTTAATTTTAAGTTCCACAGTAAATGTTTTTGTTGCATTATCAATGGTTGGATAAATTTTATTAACCTCGGCATTAAAGGTAACATCTGGGTAGATATCACATTCAACTATAGCTTTCATTCCTTTTTTAATAACTGGAAAATAGTTTGCCGATACTCCTACAAGCGCTTTTAACTGATTGATTTGAATCAAAGATATTATTGCAGGCTTGCCAATTAGTGGCGAGGGTGCACCAGTATATATTTCGCCATCTTCGAAATATTTGCCAGAAACAACTCCACTGAAAGGAGCTTTTATTTTGGTGTTTTCAAGTAAAAACTCATAACTTGTTTTTGCAAGTTGATAACCCTTTTTTACTTGATCGTATTGTTGATCTGCAATACTTCCCGATTTTTTCAACTCTTCGACTCTATTATAGTCGGTTTCAATACTTGTTAAATTTATTTTTGCCTGTTCCAAATTGGTTCTGTCCATCATAGCCAAAATCTGACCTTCTGAAACATTGTCGCTAATATCAACATTGATTTTCTCGATTCTTCCGGGTGATGCAGGTGCTATATGAACCTCCTCCCACGGGGCAAGTGATGCTGTAAAATCAATCGTGCGCGATATTTTTTCGGGTTTTACAACAGTCGTTTTAACCAATACAGCTTTGTTAGTTTCTTGAGTTTCGGTTTCTGATGTTGTGTTTTGCCCACAGCCTACAATTAGTGTAATTAAACCGAGCGCTGCAACTTGTAAATAATACTTAATATTCATGATTATATGGTATTTTAAAGGTTACTGTTTAATTTTCGTAATGCCAGTTCGGCGTTTAATAGCTCAAGCAAAACTCCTGTATAACTAGTTTCTGCTTTTAAATATTCGCTGTTGGCGTTTGTAAGCTCAAGGCTTGATATCATTCCTTGTTCGTGTTTTAGGGTTACGTTTTCCAACACTTCTTTGGCTATCTCTACGTTTGTTTTTTGGTATTCGTATTGTTCTAAAAGGTTTTGATACGTGTAATTTAGTTGTCGTTCTTGTATTGTTAGTTGGTCTTGCAATAGCGTCAGTGTATTTTCAGCTGAATATAAATCAACCTTGGCTTGGCTTAGTTTCATATATCGCTGACCGCCAGAAAAGATTGGAATATTTAAGGTAACTCCAAGAATATTTTTTGGTGATATGTCGAACTCCGGCTTTTTGATTTTTTCGGTATAGGAGTAGAATGCTGCTAATGTTGGAAGAAAATTAGCTCTCTGCATATTTACATTTTTTTGAGCTATTTCAGTTTGCAACTCCACCAATTTATAATCCAGATTGGCAGAGAGATTAAACTCCTGTTTACTTTCGTTATTGTTTATAAATCTATCAACAAGATCTTCGAGTGTATCTTCTAGTTTGATTTTTTGGTCGGAACCTAAGCCCAATTGTAATCGTAAAAGATTGTATGCCAATTCTGTCTGTCTTTCGGTTGATTTTATGGCATTATCAACTGTTGTTATCATTACAGAGAGCTTTTTGGCTTCAATTTGTTCGATAACACCAATGTTTGCCATGTTGCTGGTTTTCTTGTATATATCTTCGATATTTTCGCGATTACTCTGCATGGTTTTCAAAACTTGTTCAGAAACTAATACCATGTAGTAAGCCCTGATTGTCTGTTCTTTAACATTCAGTTCGTCTTTTTCGTAAACCTGTTCGGTTATCTCTTTTGCAAGCTTAGATAGTTGGATACCAACAAAGTAGTTTCCATTAAAAAGAAGTTGGCTAACAGTTGTTTGAAAATTACTGGTAGGGTTAAATGGAATTTTTGCAGGTATTGGTCCAAAATTTATTATTGCTGATGCTCCTAAAAAGTTTTGATAATCGAGTGATGCCTGAATTTGCGGTAATCCCGCTGAAATAGCTTCTTTTACTTGCATTCCTGATTTTTCGATAGCATATTTTGAGTTTACCAATTGCTTATTGTGTTCAATTGAGTAACTCACAGCACTATCCAACGAAAAAATCATTATATCCTCTATTTGCTCTTGACCTATCGAGGTTGCCACAAGAGCCACAGAGCACAGAATAGTTGTTGTGATTTTTTTAATTGTTCGTCTCATAAAATAAATTTGTTTTTAGTATATTTAGTTTTAAGGTTTTTAATTATTGATAATCAAGATATTGTAAGCCAATTTAAAAACTCGGATACTTTGTTTTTGCTAATCGTAATTTTGTCGTCTAAAGGAACATTCAAATTTACTGCCAATTTGCGTGCAAAATATTGTGAAGTATCTTTAATAGCTTTACGATTAATCAGATATTGTCGATTTGCTCTATAAAATCCGCTGCCTGCTATTTGTTCCAATTCGTCCAACGATTTTTTTATGGTGTATTTGTTGTTATCGAGAGTTATTAGAAAAGTATCCTCGTTATCTATATAAAATACTGCCACATCGCTAATACTTACAGGAACAATCTTATCCTTTACGTAAACTAATATAGACTGTTTTTGGGGCTTTTGGTTTAACAAGTCTATGATAGCTTGATATTGTGACGAATCGTGCGAAAAGTAACCTTTAATCTCATGATATTTACGCAATGCTTCGCTAACACTCTCTTTATCAAATGGTTTAAGCATATAGTGAATACTGTTAACTTCGAAAGCGTTCAGTGAATATTCGTTATAAGCTGTACAGAAAATAATTGGCGCATTTACAGGCACTCGCTTGAAAATTTCAAAGCTAAGACCGTCACCTAACTGTATATCGCTAAAAATCAAATCTATAGTGTCGCTATTATTTTCAAAATAGTTTATAGCCTCTTTTACAGATTTTAATGAAGCAACAATCTTTATCTTGTTGTCAACAAGTTTCAGTGTTGTGGCTAAATCTTTTGCAGTAATTGTTTCATCTTCTATGATTACAACTTTCATTCTCAATTACTTTTATTGTTACTTTAAATTTCTCGTCGCTATTTTCAATAACGATGTCGCTACCCGTAAGTATTTTGTATCGCTCCGAAAGATTTTTAAGACCCATTTTTGTGCTGCTCTCAAGTGACATCTTTTGCTGGATATTGTTCTCGACAGTTAGCCAACCATTTGAGTATCTAACGCAAAGCTTCAAGGGAGAGTCTTCGGTAAGTGCATTGTGTTTTATGGCATTTTCTAACAGTACTTGTAGCGCAAACCCTGGTATATTGGCGGTTCTGACAATATCGTCGGGTATATTATATTCAAAAATCAACGCATTTCCAAAACGTATTTTTTGCATTTCAATAAAATCGGTGCAAAGCTTCAACTCATCTTTAAGTTTTACAGTATTGCTCTCGACAGACGATATTGACGCTCGCAGAAATCCCGAAAGGCGAATTATATACTCCTCGGCTAATGATGGGTTTTCCTTAATCAGCGACTTCAAAATGCTCATCGAGTTAAACAAAAAATGCGGATGTATCTGTTTTTTTAGTTGATTTTTAGCAGCTTCCATGTTTTCTAACTTTAGTCGGGCATTCTCCAACTCAAACTTTGTTTTCTTATCGTGCAACAAAACCATTTCCTGAATAAACAACACAAAAGTATTTGTAACAATTGCCATCACAAATGGCGACAAATTTCCCATTGAATGCGTGTGTGGATGAGCATTAACACTCTCAAAATTGGCATATATGTTTGATGATTTTATAAACAAAACAAAAAATCCGGAAGCTAGTGACGAAAAGATATAAGAGGATATATATTTAAGTGCCTTTGTTTTACGGTTTTGCTCCTGTCTTTCGGCTATATGTGTAATTATTAGGTTGATAGCCCAAACAATATAGATATTTATGAAAAACAGGGGAATGGATATCAAATAAAACTTTATCGGGAGATGCCGTGTAGCTAAAATTGGAGCCAACGACAGTAAAGTCATTAACAGCGTGGTGTTTAACGACAGTTTAATTAATTTCCTACGTGTCAAATGCGATAGTGTCATACCACAAAAGTACAATCATTATTTGGTGTAATTAACTATTTTTTTGTAAAGCGGACAAAATTAAGGTTGAAAAGGACAACAAAAGTCTATCAATGTTTTTGTTAAATTTGTGGTATAATTATTTTAGCAAATTAAAAACAGACTTTTAAACATCTTAATATTACATTTGTTGTATTAATCGACCAATTTGGCTTTAAGGTTGACAAAAGTCGATAATTATTTGCCAAGGAATAAATTATAAATGAAAGTACCAACCAATACTTTATTACCTGTCGATGAGCTTGTTAGACTATTGTCGTTAACAGGAGAAGATTCCAATAACATAATTAATTATGCTAATGAGGTTAAACTCAATTCAATAGGCAACACAGTCTATTTTCGCGGATTAATAGAATTTTCAAATCGTTGCACAAAAAACTGCTTCTATTGCGGTATCAGGGCAGGCAATTCAGATTTAGAGAGATACGACCTAACAGATGATGATATTCTCGATGCTGCACGATTTGCATACGATAATCGTTACGGGTCAATTGCCCTGCAAGGAGGCGAGCGTTCAGACCCAAGCTTTGTTAAGCGTATAGATATATTGGTAAAAAGAATCAAACAACTCTCAAATAATCAGCTTGGTATAACACTCTCACTTGGCGAGCAAACTAAAGAGACCTACCAAAGATGGTTCGAGAGTGGTGCACACAGATATTTATTGAGAATTGAGACATCTAATCGTGAGTTGTATTCCAAAATACACCCTCAAGACCGTTTTCACAATTTCGACAACCGTTTGGAAGCTCTTCATAGAATTAAAGAGGTTGGTTATCAGACAGGTACAGGCGTTATGATAGGTCTCCCTTACCAAACCTTAACTGACTTGGCAAACGACCTTGTTTTTATGAAAACGTTTGATATTCACATGGTTGGCATGGGACCGTTTATTGAACATCATAGCACCCCGTTTCACTATGTCGAGGGGTTAATGCCACTAAAAGAGCGTTTTGAGTTGACTTTGAGAATGTTAGCACTGCTTCGTATAATGATGCCCGAAATCAATATGGTGGCTTCAACAGCTATGCAGGCAATTGACCCCATGGGGCGTGAGAAAGCGTTACTGGCAGGAGCAAACATTCTAATGCCAAATATAACACCGGGAATGTATCGCGACAGTTACAAGCTGTACGAGAATAAACCCAGTACAAACGAAGATGCCGAGGAGTCCTTACGCTATATCGAGAGCCAAGTAGCGAAAGTAGGTTGTAAAGTCGGATACGATGAATGGGGCGATTCGAAACATTTTTATGCTCTGAAAGGAGAGTGATGTACTATGTTGATTGATAGTGCTTTCTATTCCTCGTCTAACGATTTTACCGTCATCAACAAGAAGTCCAAGCACTTGCTATAATCCAACTCCTCGTATTCAACACCAATTTTCTTGATATTGTTGTAGTAATCATTCAGTTTCAGATAATAATTTTTTTCTAATTGAATAGAGTGTGCTTTACTGCCCAACTTTTCCAACAAGAACCATTTTTCAATCAGTCTCGCAGTTCTACCATTTCCGTCTTGAAAAGGGTGGATTTTTACAAAAACCAAATGAATTAACGAAGCGTAATAGAATATCTCAAAGGAGTTTAACTCTCTGTTTTGCAGTATCTTAATATCACTAAAAAGTTTATCTAATTCAGAACTAACCTGTTCGGGACTTGTTGCAACATATTCAATCTGGTCATTGCTATTTATTACAAACATAGGATTTGTTCGGATAGCTCCCTGCTGACTGCTATGCAGTAGATTTGCACTTAATATTGCATGAGCTTTCTTAACATTTTCAAGGGTCAGTTTGTTTGAATCTATAAACTCATAGGCAGAATATAAATCATCAGCTCTCTTGGTGTAGTCTGCTTTGAACCGCACTTTCATAAACTTGTGTTTTATATAGCTGTCGAAATCAATATCTTCTCCCTCAATCTTAGACGAATAAACTGATGAGGCTGACTTGTAGAACTGAAAGTAATCGACAGGTAGCTCTGGTTTCTTAATTCTGTTCAGCTTGTCAATAGGAGATTCTTCTAATATTAGAGTAAACTCGTCTAACAGCTCTGATGTTAAAATTTTGAAATTCATAGGCACTATTTCAAAAAGAGCGTAACCCTCAAAAGTAATAATATTCTGCTTTAAAAAAATGCCTCGACTGGAAAATAGTCAAGGCACTTTTTGATTTACTTCTAATGTTCTATATCCACCTAACAAGATTGAAATCCATTTTGTAAGTCATTTCAGAGTGTTTAGGGAATATGCGAAGTGCGTACTCAAACATTCCGGGCATTGAAAAATTAATGTTTGTTGAATAGAATGCCATTGTGTCAATACTGTTATTTAATTCAAGTTCGTAAGAACATTGTATTCGTCTAATTCCTTTTTCATCTGTTTTAGTCATAACAATTTCAACTCCAACATCTTCAGGATGTATGCCTTTTAAGTTTAATACCACTTCACCATGATACGGTTCCCCTAAACTGAACTCTCTTTTTGTAGTATCAGGAAAATCAATTGAAATAACCTCTATATTATCCCAACTGTTAGTTATCTGTTTTTTCCATGTGGCTAATCTGGCGGCTTTTACAAAGTCGTCTGCGACAATTTGTTTGTGACGTTCTGCCAATGGCTTATAGTACTGTCTCATGTAATCTGCCATCATTCTGCTTGTTACATAGTGAGGTGCAATTTGGGCAATACTGTTTTTAATTGTTTGTATCCATTCATGAGGAATACCTTTCTTATCGCGTTTGTAAAACAGTGGGATAATTTGATTTTCAAGCAAATTATAAAGTGTAAGTGAATCTAATTCGTTTTGGAAATCGTGATTTGAATATGTTTGCTTGTCAGTTAATCCCCAGCCAGCACCTTCGCGATAACCCTCTAGATACCAACCATCTAATACACTGCAATTTAAAACACCGTTTAGTGTTGCTTTCTGACCGCTGGTGCCCGATGCTTCAAGTGGTCGGGTAGGGGTGTTGAGCCAAATATCGACACCTTTTACTAAGCGTTTTGCAAGCTGAATGTCGTAGTTTTCGACAAATATTATCTTTCCTGTAAATTCGGGCATTCTACTAACCTCAATTATCTGTTTAATAAGGTCTTGTCCCGGTTTGTCGTTCGGGTGAGCCTTTCCTGCAAACAGGAACTGAACAGGTCGCTCTTTGTTGTTAACTAATTGTGACAATCGCTCTAAATCATTAAACAGCAGATTTGCTCGTTTGTATGTAGCAAAACGTCTCGCAAACCCAATGGTTAGTGTATTGTCATCGATTGTGTCTAAAACTTTTTGAAGTCGTTTGGGGTTGTCGTTGCGTTTAATCCAATTATTCTGGTATCTATCTTTAATATATCCTATCAGTTTTTTACGTAGTATTTGTCTGATTTCCCAAATTTTTTCATCTTCAATTTCGTAAATTTTCTCCCAGTATTTTGGATTATAGTTGTCTTTAATGAAATCGGGTCCGAACTTGCTTTCATATAACTGTCTCCATTCTTTTGCTGTCCATGTTGCATAGTGTACACCGTTGGTTACGTGACCAATATGAAGCTCCTCGGGGAAATATCCCTTGTAAAAACTTTGGAACATGTCGCGTGACACTTTGCCGTGAAGCATACTTACGCCGTTTACTTCTTGACACGTGTTAACAGCCAAGATACTCATTGAAAACTTTTCATCATGTTTTCCGGGTACCCAGCGACCAAGATTCATAAACTGATCCCATGTGATTTTTAAACGATCGGGTGTATGTCGAATATACATACGCATAAGCTCCTCAGAGAAAGAGTCGTGACCTGCAGGAACAGGTGTATGCGTCGTAAATAGACTTGAATGTCTAACAACTTCGAGTGCTTCCTCAAAGCTTAAATGTTTGTCTTCCATTAAGTTGCACATGCGCTCTAGATTGGTAAATGACGCATGTCCTTCGTTAAGGTGATATACATCGCACTCTATTCCAAGTTTGTTCAGTAATCTTATACTACCAAAGCCTAAAACAACCTCTTGTCTTAAACGATTTTCACGATCGCCACCGTAGAGTTGATGTGTAATGGTTCGGTCTATTTCGTTATTGTCTTCTAAGTCAGAATCTAACAAGTATAATTTAATTCTTCCAACATTTATTAGCCATACGCGAAGTTTTACAGCCCTCCCCGGCATAAAAACATTGATTAACAGTAAGTTGCCATCTTTATCTTTAACGGGAATCACTGGTATGTTGTTAAAGTTTTGATCTTCAAGATAAACAACTTGTTCGCCGTTTAAAGTAAGCTGTTGGGTAAAGTATCCTTTTTTGTATAAAAATCCTACTGCCGTCATGTTTACGTATGAGTCGCTAGCCTCTTTTAAGTAGTCTCCAGCCAATATTCCAAGACCTCCTGAATAAATGTTAATGTTATCATTTAAGCCGTACTCCATACTAAAGTAAGCAACTGAAGGGTGTTGATTTTGCTTCTCAGACATATAATCGTCGAACATTTGCATTACATGCGTGAAATTAGCATTAAACGTAGGGTCAGACTCTAACTCCAACAAGCGTTCTTGTGATACGTTGTTGAGCAAAACAATAGGATTCTTTTTTGATTTAAACCATAGGTCAGTATCAATATATTTGAAAAGCTGACTAGCTTCGTAACTCCATGACCACCATACATTCATAGCAAGTTTCATAAGCCCATCCATTGATGATGGAATATCTGTCAAGACTCTCATTTTCTTCCAAGATGGTTCATTTGAGAGTATTTTAGTACCCTCATAAGTTTCTATTGAAACTGGTGTTTGTTCGGCTGTCCTATATCGTTCTACGTTTTTGGAAAGTCCAATGCTATATGCTTTTTCATAGTATTGTATTAACTCTTCCCATCTTGCCGACTCTGATAGTTTTTCGGAGTTATTACGTGCTTTAGTAACTTCACTTTTACTTAATTTACTGTAGTCAGTTATTGTTTTGGAAATTTCGCTAACTACTTGATCAATATTAGTTTCAGAACGCTCAATTACTACTGCGCCATCTACAATAGTTTTTACTTTGTCGTTAATCCACTGTCCAAATCCTGAAAGTGAAGTGGTTATTGTCGGTATTTTAAAGGCTAATGATTCTAAAGGTGTGTAACCCCATGGTTCGTAATATGATGCAAATACTGTAAGGTCGGCACCTATAAGTAGATCATAGTATTCCATATTGAACAATCCGTCTTGTTCGTTTAGGTAGCAGGGTACAAATATGATTGAAACATCGCCGGGGTTATTTAGTCCACACTCATTTATTTTTCTAACTACCTGATCGTAATTAAATTCGTGTAAATTGTGGGTTAGATACGGATTTGGCAAGTCCGTTTTTTCTTTACTGTTTAACTTATCTAATAAGTCTTGTCTAACTCCGCCGTGATTTGCAGGAACTGTAATTAACGCTATTATTTTCTTATCTGTGGTTTTATTGTTTCTGATGTTGGCAATTGAGTCAATAAAAACATCTATTCCTTTATTTCTGAACTCGTATCGTCCTGAGTTCATTACAATTAGAGTATCCTCATCGTATTGTTGATTTGTTAAAGCGCTTACAATATCAAATATTTTATTTCTGGCTATTTTTCGTTTTTCGATGAACTCTTTTTCATGAGGCACAAAATCGCTTTCAAATCCATTTGGAGTCACGATATCGACCTCTTTTTCAAGTAAATATTTACACTCATTGGCAGTTATTGTACTTACTGTAGTAAAAGTATCAGCAACTCTTGCAGCTATTTTTTCTAAAGAGTGTTTTGCTGTAACGTTAAATTCGTGTGCTTTTACAAACCCGTTGTATTCTCCTAAATTTTGATATAGAGGCTGATAATTGCTTGCTATACACCGACCTGTAATTGTAGCATGTGTTGTAAACATTGTACAGATGTGTGGTGTATATTTTTCCAAATACAACACACCAGCGGCTGTCATCCACTCGTGAAAATGTGCTATTACGTTAAGTCTTGGTGAAAGGTTAAATCGACAGAAGTTTTCTATTACCTGACCCGCAGCATATCCAAATAGAGCAGGTTCGATAAAATCCCAGTCTCCAGAGATTGAATCGAGTTGATATGTTTCCCAAAATTCGGTAAAAATTTCATTTTTCTTGACTATCAGTGGTGTGTAGTCTATAAGTAGAGCCATAGGATTCCCTGGTATTTGCCAGCGCCCCATTCTAACTTTTAATCCCTGTCGTCTGGCGTGGCTTACCCAAGTTAAGTAAAGATTTTTGTCTTCCTTAAATTCTGACATGCCACTTGAGTGGTGCGCATTATCAGGACCTATATATATGATTTTTGCTTCTACCGCATTTGATAGGGCAGGAGACTTGGTGCTTATAACTGTATGTATTCCTCCAACTTTATTACATACTTCCCAACTTGTTTCAAATATGAATCCTGGTCTTTTATTTACTGTGTTCATTCGGTTCATTTGTTAGTTTTTTCATTTATTAGTTAAAAAGTGTCAAAAATAGTCATAGTTTTTGTTTTGCAAACAAAAACGTTTGAATCTTAAATATTGGCACAATCCACCTGCCTTATTGTTTTTTATTAGTGTTGGTTTTTGGTTTTGTGATTTTTTTGCCTGACTTACTACTACTTGCTGTCTGTTCTTTTGCTTTGGTTGTTTTTCCTTTCGTTGTCTCTTTCGTTGTGCTCTTTTGTGTGGTTGTGGTTTTTTTAGCCTGAGTAGTTTTCCTACTTGGTTTAGCTTTGGTCGTTCCTGCTAAATGTCTTAATTCACGTATAATCTCCTCTTGTCTTCTGTTAACTTTTGTTAATCGCTCAAGCTCGTGTCTGATATCGAAGGTAAAACCTGTAAATAGCATAAAGTCATTGAGTATATTTCTAAAATTTATATATGCCTCATAAGGGGAACCAAAAGGATTAAAGCGTTTGTGACCACCATCAGAGAACCATTTCGTTGACATTAAGTAGAAATGATCACTGGATTGTAGGTAATAGTATATTCTTTTTATCTCTGGGTCTGTTTGCGAATTAATAAAATTCTGCATTTCGTAGAGTTTATTAACAGCATCCTTTTGTAGTTCGTTTCCAAGCCAAGCGGTGGTGTCACGTTCTTCGTCAGCCCATGACGTTGGGTATTCAATATTTATTGGTGATATTGGTTGCAGTGATTTTACTGCTTCGGCAGGTGTGACAAATTCTAATTTTTTGCTATTTATTACATGGTCCGGAAAATAACGTAGAAAGTCCATGATTCCCGAATCATGTGGTTGATGCTCGCCAAATGTTTCATAATCCATAAATATGTTTACAATCTCCTCTTTTGCATCAATATTTTTAAGCCATGAAACATATTTTTCTGCTGTCAGGGGCCATTGATCCCAATTTCGGTCAGAGAAACGGAATGCTATATCGTCGCTAAGTTTAAAATTTCTAAGAAGTACCTTTTGTTTGGGACAAACCGGATTGACATAAATAAAATTAGGACTACGCCAACCCAAAATATGTTTGGCACCTTCGGCAACAACTCCATTATAGCCTAATTCAAAGACATCGGCACCAATTTCGTTTGAATATATAAGTTCGGTATTTCTAAAGGTCTTTGGTTTATAGTTAAACAGCTCCTCTATGGTTTTGCTGTGTTGCACGACTTGAGCCAAAAACTCCTCTTTGTTTTTCAATGCAACCAACGAGTGAGCATAAGTTTCGGCTAGAAATTCCACATGTTTTGTCTTAGCCAATTTTTGAAATGATTCCAAAACTTCTGGTGTGTATTGTTTCATTAGATCAATTGCGACTCCTGAAATAGAAAAAGCTATCTTGAATTTGCCTTTGTGTTTGTTCAAAAGATCTAATATAATTTGATTTGCAGGAAGATAACACTTTTCTGCCAATCGTCTCATTTGATTTTTGTTGGCATAATCGTCAAAATAGTTGTGGTTATGACCAATATCGAAAAAACGATAAGTTCTTGGTCGATATGGCTGATGAACCTCAAAATATAGGCAAATTTTCTTCATGATTTATCTGTATTATATTTATTTCTAAACTTTTAAGCTAATTTTTTTAACCCATAACTTTTGCCATGGTATCTATATATACGTTTTTAACTTTTGCGGCAGAGTTGTCCCACTTTAAGTTATCGACTTCGTCTTTCCCAAGCTCTTTAAACATTGTTGACAGAGCCTTGTAATGTAACAGACCGTAAATAGCATCAGCCATAGCGTCAACATCCCAAAAGTCAACTTTTACGGCATGTTTCAATACTTCCGATACGCCCGATTGTTTGCTAATAATAACTGGAACGTTACTTCGCATGGCTTCAAGTGGCGATATTCCAAATGGTTCTGATACAGAGGGCATTACATATACATCGCTCATGGCAAACATTTTTGTTACTTCGGGACCTTTCAAAAATCCTGTAAAGTGAAAATTATCAGCAATTCCCAGAGTTGCAACTCGTTTAATCATTCTGTTAAGCATGTCGCCAGAGCCTGCCATTACAAATCTAACATTAGGATCTCTTTGTAACACCTTGAGAGCACTTTGTACAAAATAGTCTGGACCTTTCTGGTAAGTAATTCTACCTAAGAAAGTTACTATTTTTTCGGGTATATATTTTTTATATTCTGCACGTTCACTCTCATCGGCTTCAACAGCGTTATGAACGGTAACAACTTTGTCGGGAGCTATTCCGTACTTATTTATTATTATACTGCGGGTAAAGTTACTCACTGAAATAACAGTATCGGCTTCGCTCATTCCCATTTTTTCTATTCCGTACACCTGATGGTTAATATTGCCTTCTCCGCTTCTGTCGTATTCTGTGGCGTGCATATGAACCACAAGAGGTTTTCCTGTAGCACGTTTAGCCGCAACACCTGCTGCATATGTTAGCCAGTCGTGTGCATGGATTATATCGAAGTCAGATTTTAATTGTCTGGCTATGACGGAAGCGACCATTGCATAACGGCTTACTTCTAACATAAGGTTTTTTCCGTACGCTCCTGAAAACTTGAACTTCCTTCCGAGTATTTTCTCCGACGTTATTGTATCGTGTTTAACGTCTTCATTAACTAAAATTTCATACTCTTCGGGTGATAGGTATGGTATTATATTGGAACCAACTTCAAAATAACGCATCTGTTCGTAAAATTCTCCAAAGCTAAAGTTTCGTTCGCTGAATTCAACTCCTTCGGCTGCATGAAGCGTTATTTGGCTTTGATCTTCACCACCGTAAACCTTTGGAACTACAAAATGTACTTTAACTCCGTTGAACGCCAAGCCTTTTGTAAGTCCATAACAAGCTGTTCCTAATCCTCCCGTAATATGTGGCGGAAATTCCCACCCAAACATCAAAACCCTCATAATTTCTATATTTAAAAAATACTATTTGTCAGTTGACACTAATTTATCCATTAACATTTTAATTTGCAGTACTGAGGAAACGCTCCATGCTTGCGAAATAGCTCCTCGTGGTTGATGTGGAGGGTCGCCGTCATACATCTCATTTATAGTGCTAATACCGCGTACTGTCATATCCTCTTCGAAATTGAAGAAAATTTTATTTAATTCAGGCATAGCATCTTTGCCATACACCGACACAAGAGCTTTTGCGTAAAATTCAAGTAACCAAGGATGAACAGTTCCCTGATGATATGCCTGTTCTCGATCTGAATGTGAGCCGGTGAAATATGGTTTATATCTTTCATCAGCAGGGCTTAGTGTACGTAATCCTTTTTTAGTTAGCAATTTATGCTTAATGCAGTTTATTACATCAACCTTTTGATTGTCGTCAAGCATTGAGTAAGGCAATGCTGCAGCTATTATTTGATTTGGTCTTATGCTTTGAACTTGTTGCTGCGTTGTGCAATAGTCGGCAAGATAATTTTCTTCAGAAATCCAAAATTTATTTATAAAGGATTGTTTTGTGACAGCGGGAATATGCTCCCATTTTTTCAAGAACGCTTTATCATTTAGCTCTTTTGCTATTTCAACAGCAAAACAAACAGCATTGTACCATAAAGCATTTACTTCAACAGCATATCCTTTTCTTAATGTTACAGGTTTGTTTTTATCACGTGCATTCATCCATGTTTGAGGATAATTGTCTAATCCAGAGTAGATTAAGCAGTGATCAGTCATTTTTATATTACATTCTGTACCTGTATAGTAGTTATCTAAAATTGATTTGATAGATTTCCAGTATTTTTGAGTTAATGTGTCGAATGATATATGATCTTTGAGCTGTTGTATGGCATAAATAAACCATAGTGGAGTATCTACACTTTTTTCTTGCTCAATATTACCTCCATTCAATGATTGAGGAAATAATCCATTTTTAAGTTGTTTCTGAGCAGTGTCGAGAACGTCCATAAATCTCTGATATTTGTTTAATGGCAATGTTATGCCTGGTGCAGCTATAAAAGCGTCGCGAGATCGTGAATCAAACCAGTGATAACCTGCCACTATGTAAGTGTTTTTTCCTTGTTTTTCAATAAATTGGTGTGCAGAGTTGTAAAGACAGTTTTCAAAGTTTGTACGAGGTATACGGCCTTTTTCTACAGCTGCAAAGCGTCTTTTCATTTTTAACGCACTCATAGGTTCAGTGCCTGCAACTAATACAACGGTTTCTCCCTTTCGCATAGGTAATTCAAAATATCCGGGAGTAAAAAGATCTTCCTTGTATGGGTATCCACGCTCTTGTTCTTCTTGATATTCAATGTTGTAAAACCAGTCTGGCATGTGAACAAACTCGGGTGTTTTATTTGTTTGCATGTATAGATATGGGTACTCTTCATACATTTTTATTCTGATACCATTGTCAATCATTTCTGGTCTTACATTGGCATACATATTTGCTTTGGAAAGTTCGTGAACACCGCGGAATGCAAGTAATGATTTGAGTCTTAGGGTGATAGGTTTGGGAGTTTCGAGAACCGTATATCTTATTAACGCTCTACATTCTTCGTCATCTAGAATTTGCTCAACACCTAGTTTAACATCCCCGACATTGTAAACAATAGTTGGAACAACGTCAACCGACAAATATTCAATATACTTGTGTCCTCTTGGTTCATATACTCCACCACTAAATTTATGTATTCCAAGATTAAATTCATATTTGTCAAATACAATGGTCGGCATTACCATGCTTAACAAAACATGTCTGTTATTATCATTTTCTTTTATTGGACAAACCAATAGTCCGTGATATTTTCTTGTGTTACAGTTAATTATGGTTGTACTTCCATAAGCTCCAGAACGATTAGTTCGAATAAACTCATGTTTAAGAGAAAATTCCAGGTTTATTAATTGGTCTTTTTCAAATTTCAAGTAGCTCATATCTAGGGTGTTAAATATATATACTTTTTATCTAGAGATTGCATAAATATAATAATTTTTGTCAATTCTCATGTTTATTTTTGGCAATAAATGAGTGAATTTATTGTTACAAAATTTTTAATGTTTATAAATCCCATATGTTTTACATATAAAACATTCCGTATCTGTTTTATAATGACGTTTATATAAAAAAGGCTTATTGTATTGAATTGGTGTAAAATGTATATGTATATCACGAAAAAAGAGTTTGTTACATAGGTCTCAGTACATTATCGACACCTTGTATCTTTCTTAATTTTGACATAATATCATTCAAATCCTCTATGCTTCTCACATATAGTTCAAAAGAACCATCAAAAATACCGTCGTGAGTGTAAATATTTATAGAACGTATATTTACATCTAACTCTTTACTTAAAACTGTAGTGATGTCACTAACTAATCCAATTCTGTCTACTCCAGATATTCTTAAATCCGACAAAAATGCTTTCTGTTCCCGACTAAACCAATCTACTTCAACTATTTTATTTCCTTGTTGTGAAGATAGTCTTACGGCTTCTGGACAACTAACATGATGTATCTCAATAATGTTTTGATGCATTTTAAATCCCATTACAGGATCTCCGGGAATAGGTCTACAACAGTCAGCCAATGTGTAATTGTACTTTATATTATTAGTTGTTGGTTTATCAGCTTCTTTTGTGGTGTTTTCTTTGCTTTTAATAGTCCAGAACAATATTTTTTTCTCAGGTGAGCTTTGTCTAAGTATTTTTCTCAGGATATCTAAATTTAGTTCTTGTTCGGATAAATAGGCAAAAACAAATCTGTCTTCCTTGTCTTGTTCAATATCGTAATGTAATTTTACTTTTTCAATGATTCTTGGTGTTACAGTTAAATTCAGCTCGGTTAGTAAATTGTTTAATTTTTTTTGTCCAACATTTGCTTTTTTATCTACTTCCTGATTTATTGCTTTGCGTAAACTATATCGAGCCTTAGCAGTTTGCACAATATTAAGCCAATCAAAACTTGGTTTTTGCTTTTGTGATGTAATAATCTCAATTTGATCACCATTTTTTAGTTCATAGCTTAGTGGCATGTTTCTGTGGTTTACTTTGGCAGAAATTGCTCTATTCCCAATGTCTTCATGAATAGCATATGCAAAATCCAAGGCAGTTGCTCCTTGAGGAAATGAATGCATATCCCCTTTAGGAGTAAAAATAGTTATTTTTGATGTTGTTAAAATTGATTTTATGTTATCCATAAATTCATCAGTATCGGGGTCTGCTGTTACAATTGCTTCGCGCATTATGTCGTACAAGTTGTCAAGCCCCCCTTCATTACTTTGATTGCCTTTATATTTAAAATGAGCTGCATGGCCAAATTCGGCAATTTCGTCCATTCTTCTTGTCCTTATTTGGACTTCTACCCATTGTCCATTCGGTCCCATTACGGTTGAATGCAAAGATTCGTACCCGTTTTCTTTTGGTGTAGTTACCCAATCTCTTAATCTGTCTGGCCGAGGAGTATAAATATCGGTAACTATAGAATAAATTTTGAAGCATTGTTCTTTTTCACTACCCTCATCTTCTTTTGGCGTGAAAATTATTCTGATTGCAAATAAATCATATATCTCTTCAAATGGTATTCCTTTTTTTATCATTTTTTGATATATTCCATATAAACTTTTAGGGCGACCGGAAATATCAAAATCGTACTTTTTTTCAGTAAGATGAGCTGCAATAGGAAGCGAGAACTTGTTAATAAACATTGTTCTTTGGGCATCAGTGTTTTTAAGCTTTCGTTCTATTTCGGCGCACTCTTTCGGTTGTTTAATTCTAAAAGCATTATCTTCTAACTCGGTTTTTATGGTGTACAAGCCTATACGATGAGCGATAGGGGCAAAAATATAAAAAGTTTCTGATGCTATTCTTAGCTGTTTGTGGCGTGGCATCGAGTCTAAAGTACGTATGTTGTGTAATCTGTCTGCCAATTTTATCAGCATAACTCTAATGTCTTGCGACATCGTTATCAATATTTTCTTAAAATTTTCTGACTGCATTGAGTTTGTTACACTAATCGCACCGCTTATTTTCGTTAAACCATCAACCATTATGGATATTTCCTCGCCAAACTCATTTTTTATCTCTTCAACTGTAACTTCCGTGTCTTCAACCACATCGTGCAAAAGTGCAGCAACCATTGACGTTGTTCCCAAGTTTAATTCCGTACAACAGATTTGTGCAACATAAATAGGATGCAGAATGTATGGTTCTCCCGATTTACGCCTTGTAGGGTAATGTGCTTTATGTGCAAACTCGAAGGCTTTTCGTAGCAACTTTATTTTTTCATCGTCATGGCAACGTGGACACGATGAAATTAAATTTTCAAAACTTGACAGTACATATTTTTGTTCTTGAAGAGTAAAATCCATTTTTGTTTTTGTAATTATATAAAAAACTTTATATCGTACTTTTAACGGTTAAAATTAGTCATTAATTTTAAACTTATACCTAATACAGCCTAAATTTATAAGTTTGTCAACACAACTATTTTAATAAATATTATCTTGTTTAGGTTGCTTCTAAAAATTGATTATTTTTGCATCCTGTTAACCTGCATTTTTATGTAAAAATATTGGATAATAGAGTTTTAGCTATTAAAAGCATAACCTGCAATCAAAATTCGAAAAAACAGATATTATATAAGCATTAAATAGGTTTTTTGCTATTTGTACCGTTTACAATTTATAAAACAATGAAGTCAAGAATCGCAATTGCAATACTTAATTGGAACGGCGTTCATTATCTCGAAAAATTTTTGCCATCCATTATTGAACATTCAACACATCACGATATTTCAATATGGATTATTGACAATGGCTCTACAGATAATTCGGTATCGTTTGTGAAAAATAATTTTCAACAGGTAAATTTAGTCTGCTTAGACAAAAACTATGGATTTACCGGTGGATACAATAAGGGATTGCAAAAGATTGATGCAGAATATTATATAATATTAAATTCAGATATTGAGGTTACTCCAAATTGGATATTTCCGATAATTAATGAATTTGAGAAAAATGAAAAAATAGCTGCAGCAGCCCCAAAACTTCTGTCATATACTGATAGAGATACTTTTGAATATGCTGGCGCAGCAGGAGGCTTTATCGATTATTTAGGATATCCGTTTTGTAGAGGTCGTATAATTTCAAAACTTGAAAAGGATTACGGACAATATGATACTTCAATTCCCGTTTTTTGGGCAAGTGGAGCGTGTATGTTTGTCAGAGCTGAGGTTTTTCATAATCTTGGAGGATTCGATGACAATTTTTTTGCTCACATGGAAGAGATTGACCTATGTTGGAGAATGAAAAACGCCGGTTATCAGGTCTATAATTGTCACAATTCGGCAGTTTACCATGTTGGAGGAGGAACCCTCCCAAATGATAGCCCTAAGAAAATATTTTTAAACTATAGGAATAATCTTTTACTTTTATACAAGAATCTTAAAAAAAGAAATTTGGTAAAGGTTTTGTTCATACGCTTTTTCTTGGATTTAGCCTCAGCGTTGATATTTTTTATACAGGGTAAATTTAAGTTTTCGTTGGCAATGTTTAAAGCCTATCGGAGTTTTTTTTCAATGCGTAAGCAGTACAGTATCAATAGGGTAGGCTTGAAAACCTTTCCTGAAATATGGACAAAAAGCATTGTAATTAACTTTTTTATTTTAGGCAAAAAGAAATTTAGCGATTATATTAAATAAAATCATTTCATTAAATTTAAGTACTTTGATGCCCTAATTTACGTTGACTGTATTAAATCATACTAATTTGTAAAATTTATAATACTATTATTCAAATGAAAGATTTGTTAATTGTTATTGTAGCATTTCTATTTGTTACCTTTAATCTAAATGGTAAAAATTTTAACCCGATTTTACTGCAAAATCAAAATTATCAGAATGATACAATTGGCTCAGATTTAACTAATTATATTATAGAGCAAGCATTTTTAAAAATAGATTCGTTAGAAAATGTGATTGATATATACTCTGATTCAATTGCTGAATTTCAACAAATGGTTGAGTCAGACAATATGTTTTCTAACTCAATGTTACTTAGGGCGGATTCGTTAAAACAAGCTTGTGATCATTGGGAACATACAGCAGATTCAATAGAAAAAAAATATCAAAAATTAACCGAAGATAATGTTGACTTGAACAATAAAATAACTGATCTACGTCAGGAAATATTGAAACAAAAGGAACTTATTGAAAATCAAACAGCACAGCTAAAAGAAAAGGATGCAATAATTAAACAAAAAGAGGAGTTATACAATCTCGCAGTTCTAGATTCCAAAATAGGTTTAGTGACCTTAGAAGGTAAACTAAGTGCAAAAGAGCAAGAGACATCGGGTAGGTTACGAGAAATAGAATTGCTAAGACAAAGCGTTCAAGAAAAACAGCGCGATATAGATCGTAAAGATGAAGAGATATCGAAAATGTCTTCTAAGTATGAAGAAAATAAAAGGACTATTGATTCGCTTCGCGACACTCTGTCAATGGCTCAACAATCTTATATTAAGGTAGATCAAGAGCGAAAGCATGCAAAATTAGAAGCAGCAGAGTTGAGAGCCCGACTCGCTTCAAGAGATAAGCGTGAAAAACAAGTCGCTGTTGTTCAAGGGGTTGCGTTGCGAACATATAGAACACCCCTCTATATGTTGGCTCCAAAAGATATTAATAACTATGAGAGTTATGAGATAACTAATGAAAATGCAGGAAGTGTTGAGTTTGATTTAATTACTGGCGCGACTGTTCGTTTAGTAAAATTGTCAAAAGAGGAAGCGCGCTATACTACAGATTTTGGTTGGTTTATCGGATTTGGTGGAAAAAACCTGTTTAAAAACTTTTATTTTGGTCCAAATATCAAAATATTTGACTTTTTACATATCAATGCAGGTGTAAATATCGCAGAATTTCGTGTTCTCAAAAAGGGATTTAGCGAAGGAGATGTTTTACCCTTAGGCGTTTCAATCCCGACAGTAAATCAATGGAAATTTAATGCCTACTTTACACTTTCCTTTGATTTTGAGTTGATAACACAAGTAGCTGGTAAGTTAAAGTAGGAGAGATGTAGCACTCAGTTTTCGTTTTTATTCTTTAGTTTTCTACAACTACTAAATGCTTATTTAGAGGGATTTATTACAAAACCTGAATCTTTATTATTGTTAGTTGTATCATGGTTGCAAACCATTTAGGTTTTAATGTGATCTTAAACTGAAAAATTTAGTAAATTAGCGCACGCTAAAACAAAAACTATGAATATATATCAGGTTTTTACTCGACTCTTTCGTGTTGATGAAGGCATGAATGTTCCTTTTGGCACGATTAAAGAAAATGGATGCTCAAAATTTAATCACTTTTCGGTTGAAGCGTTAAATGAGTTCGTTAAGCTTGGAATAACGCACGTATGGTTTACCGGTGTTATAAGGCACGCTTCGTGTACAAAATATGTTGAATATGCTCTACTACCTGATAATCCCCGCATAGTAAAAGGTGTTGCAGGCTCGCCATATGCAATTAAAGATTATTTTGATGTTGACCCTGATTTATCAGAAAACATACCAAACCGTATGGATGAGTTTGAACAACTTGTCAAAAGATGCCATGACGTTGGTTTAAAGGTTATTATTGATTTTGTTCCCAATCACGTAAGCAGGAATTATTTTTCACAAAAACTACCCTTAGGCATTTCAAATATTGGTAGTGATGATATTGCTAATAAGCAATTTAACCCAAATAATAACTATTAT
This sequence comes from Bacteroidales bacterium, assembly GCA_012519055.1. NCBI lineage: Bacteria > Pseudomonadati > Bacteroidota > Bacteroidia > Bacteroidales > Bacteroidales bacterium. The sequence goes on from JAAYQU010000045.1 coordinate 26,146, forward strand.
TATGTAGGTAAACGATTGACTTTACCAGACAAAATTAATTTTCCATATACAATTGATTCTGAAGATTATATTGAAGAACCTGCAAAAGCTACGGGTAACAATGTCTTCAATTCAAAACCAAATATAAATGATTGGTATGAGACGGTAAAATTGAATTATGGCGTAAATTATAAAAATAATAGTAGTCATTTCAGTCCTATTCCCGACACATGGCATAAAATGTTGGATATACTGCTTTTTTGGGCAAAAAAGGGTATAGACGCTTTTCGTGTTGATATGGCAGAAATGGTTCCAGTCGAGTTTTGGAATTGGGCAATTGCAAATGTCAAACAACACTACCCCGATCTGTTATTTATTGGAGAGGTATATAATCCACAACAATACAGGAATTTTATTTACCATGGAGGGTTTGATCTTTTATACGACAAGGAGCAGTTTTATAATTTTATGCGTGAAATAATTACGAATAAAGGCTCGGCAAAACTTTTAACCGACTGTTGGTGGAAACAAGAAGGATTGGACAAACACTTGGTGCGCTTTCTTGAAAATCATGATGAGCAAAGAATAGCCTCAAAGCAATTCTGTAATAATCCTTTCTATGTCCAATCCGCTATGGTTGTTGCTGCAACAATGCACCGAGGTCCTTTGATGATTTATTTTGGACAGGAAATAGGTGAAAAAGCTGCTGATAGTGAAGGTTTTAGCGGTTCAGATGGAAGAACCACAATTTTTGATTATTGGCGTATAGAAGAGTATCAAAAGTGGGTCAACTACGGTAAATTCAGTGTTAATAAATTATCAGATGAGCAACAAAAATTAAGAAAATTTTACTCTGATTTGCTGAACTTAAGACAAAAATATAGACAAATACTAGATTCCTCCTTTTTCGACCTAATGTATGTCAATCAAAACAACTTAGATATTGATAAGATTTTTGCTTATTTACGATATTTTGAACACAATATCTTATTAGTTGTTGCTAATTTTGACTGCAACAAAAAACACTCATTTACGCTCAACTTTCCTGAACATGCGTTTGAAATGATTGGTCTAGACAGAGGTAAGTCATTAAATATTAAAGGAGTCTTTTGCAATAACGATACAATCTTAACCTCTGTCAACGAATTGATAATAAGTGGCTTACAAATAGATATTGATAAGCATACTGCCTATATTTTTCAAATATCAGTAGAGTAGAGACGCAGCATCTCAGTCTCTACTTGAAAATATGTGATAATCCGTTTAATTCGTGTTATTTGTGTTCTATTCCTCGTACTTAAAGAGATTTATGTTATGCTTTAGTTTTTTAGCCTTAGTCTCCAAGTACCTTTTATTGTAACACGTTACCTCTCCTTCAATTCTCACATTTCCAACGATTTGAAGGTTGTAACCCTCTAAGCCAATGCGTTTTACAGGATTGTTTGTTAAAAGGCGCATTTTGCGAACGTTTAGTTGTCTGAGAATTTGTGCACCTATACCATAATCGCGCTCATCAGCGGCAAAGCCCAATTCTATATTAGCTTCCACAGTATCTAAACCCTCTTCCTGCAATTTATACGCTTTCATTTTATTCATCAGTCCAATACCGCGTCCCTCTTGCATAAGATATACTATTACTCCACGTCCCTCTTTTTCAATCAGTTCCATTGCTTTATGTATCTGGTCTCCGCAATCACATCGAAGGCTACCGAAAATATCGCCTGTCATACAGCTTGAGTGCACCCTAACTAAAATCTCTTCATCTTCATCCCATTTCCCTTTTATAAGGGCAATGTGTTCAAGTCCGTTACTTTTTTGCAGAAACGGAATCAGATGAAAATGCCCGTATTTTGTTGGCATATCAACTTCAACTCCTTTAATAACAAGGCTTTCTGTTTTTAATCTATATGCAATAAGTTCTTCAATGCTAATTATTTTCAGGTCGAATTTTTTGGCAATTTCCAATAGCTGTGGTAGTCGTGCCATTGTGCCATCTTCGTTCATTATTTCAATCAAAGCACCGGCAGGATATAGTCCTGCTAATCTGGCTAAGTCAACAGCTGCTTCCGTATGTCCTGCCCTACGTATCACTCCACGTGATTTGGCGCGTAAAGGGAAAATATGCCCCGGGCGACCAAATGTCTCCGGCTTGGAATTTGGGTCACACAATGCTCTAATAGTTTCAGCACGGTCATGCGTTGAAATGCCAGTTGTACAACCCTCAAGCTTGTCTATACTGACCGTAAACGGAGTTGCATGAATGGAAGTATTGTCAGTAACCTGCATATTCAACTCCAACTCTGCACAACGTTCTTCTGTCAAAGGAGCACACAGAAGTCCGCGCCCTTCTTTGACCATAAAATTAACCATCTCAGGGGTTATCTTTTCTGCAGCACAAATAAAATCGCCCTCGTTTTCGCGATCTTCGTCATCTACGACTATTACAATTTTACCTGCCTTGATATCTTCAACTGCTTCTTCTATCGTGTTTAGTAGTCTAGTGTTTGTCATTATATATTATTTTTATTCTTTTTTAATACGTTCTGCTCTTTCCCATTTTACGTTTGTATTACCTTTAATAAAACGCCATAACCCCACAAACTGTGCAATATTTGCCATTGTAAAATAATATGGGATGAATATAAATTTGTTTTTTAGATTCAAATGCTGTACAAAATATCCAATAATGCTAAAAAGATAAAACAACCCCTGGAGAATTAATAGAGTGATAATAAGTGTATTGTTTGGATATATCACAGCTAATGCAATATTGTAAGGAATTAATATTGCTATTATCAATGGAGTTGTCAACCAACGCATTAGCTTGTGAGAAATAAATTGAAAAGCCACAACTGGATATTTAAAAATATTTATCAGCCATGGATTTCTGAAAAGAACCTGAAAACAGCCTGCTGATATCCTATATTTTCTTTTCATCTCTTCTTTAACACTTACCGAACCATATTCTGAAGCTATTGCACGAGGCTCATACTTTATTTTGTATCCCTTTTTAACTATTGAGAGTGTTATTAAGAAATCATCTAAAATGGTATCATTAGGTATCTCTTCGTATAATTCACGTCTAATTGCAAACAGTTCACCAGCAGCTCCTACAGCTGTATATAATTCACTATCAATTTTTTTTAAAAAACTTTCAAATTTCCAATAAAATCCTTCACCGGCTGGCGCTGCGCTATCTTTTTCATCAGATATAACCCTCTTTTCGCCTGAAACACAACCTACTTTTGGATTTGCAAAGGCATTAGATATATGTTTCAGGGAATCGCTGTTTAAGTATGTATTAGCATCGCAAAAAACCACAATTTCGCTATCTGATTGTAATACACCTCTATGCATTGCATGTATTTTCCCCCTTCTTTCATTCAAATGCATATGAATGAATTCCTTGTGTGCAGAGACGATTTCGGGAGTTTTATCGTCTGAGCCATCGGTGACAAAAATTACTTTGAATTTATCTTTCGGATAATCGAGTTCTTTTGTGTTTTTAATTTTTTCGTTTATAAAAAGTTCTTCGTTATAGGCTGCAATTAGTAGCGTAATTGTTTTGTATTCTGTCGAATTATCGTAGTTGAAATTAGGCGAAAACAATCTCTTTATGCAGACTAAAACGTAACCTATGACAGTATATATGACATAGGGATAGGCTGCAATCAGTATTAAAACAATGAATATCTTAATGCTCATTATTTTTTCTCTTTTCTAACATCTGTTTATAAAACTTCAATAACCCTTGCATTATTTTAACGCTGTCGAAATGTTTTTCAACATGTAATCTGGCATTTTCTGCATACATTTTACATTTTTCGGGTTCCCTTAAAAGTTCAATTATTCCGTTGGCAAACTCATGTTCATCATGTGCTAATGTCATATGGATTTTGTTCACAACTTTAATCCCTTCTGCGCTGACATATGTTGAAACTATTGGTTTTCTCAAAGCCATTGTTTCAATTAGTTTAACTCTCATGCCGGAACCTGTTAACAAAGGAGAGATCATTATGTTGTATTTAAGACAAAACTCTTTTGCATCTTCGACCTGTCCGTGAAAAACAACATTTTTTCTGTTTAATTTGTGCTCAAATTTTTCCGGAGCATTTCTTCCGGCAATATGTAGTTCTATATCAGGATATTCTTTTAATACCAAGTGCCAGACTTTGTCCAAAAACCATATTATCCCCTCTTGATTTGGAAACCAGTCTAATGCACCAATAAAAAATAGAGTATTATGCTTTGGAGAGGGTAAATTTTCGGGAATATCAAAATTCGACAATATAACACCTGTCGGAGCTACGTATGTAGCATTTTTATTTCCCAAAAAATCAAGAATATGACTGTCTCGTTCAGTAACGGGAACTAATATGTCAAACTTATGTAAAGATCTATTTTCTAAACGTTGCATTCTAGCCGACAATACACGATTGTACATACGTTTTAATCCCGGATTTTGATTTCGAACAGTACGTTTCCATATCTCTTGTTCTACATTGTGAGCATGGAAAGCGATCAATGCATCAGAACTTTTTCTAATGGTTGAAATATAAGGATATAAATACAAGCCCTCTAACTGAACAATATCGAACTTCTCTTGGCTAAGTATCTGTTTCAATTTATTGCGATATGTGTTTGATATAAAGCGTTTGGCATTATATGGCATATTTGAAAATAGTAGATTTAAAAACATTTCAGGTGGCTTGATTCTGGTATCAACATAACAGGTGTGCCATTTGATATTTTTGGTAAGTTCTTCCGGCATATCTTCAACTTTGAAATTATGTTTGTGTGTATTCATTGCCAACACAGTAACATTATTTCCCTCCTTGCTATACACCTTAATCATATTCAATGTCGAAATTGTACCCCCATCTGTAGGAGGATAAGGCATTTTATTTGTTAAAAATAGAATATTCATTTCTATAAAGTTTTTACAACATTTGTTGAATGTATATTGATAATCAGATACTTATTTTGTATTAATTGTTATTTCTTTTTTTTGTCAACGTTTTTTATTTTGTATAACCTAATTCTCTTTACTACAAAATGATACGGAGTAGCAAAAAGTTTTATGTAAGGATCAATATTAATAATTACACGATCTTTTAATGCACGTGAAGTTAGAAAAATACCTAAAGGAACAAAAACAATTGTTGATAACCACATACCCAACCATACAGCGATTTGGCTTTGTTCAGCCGATTTTTTTCCAAGCATTCCTAATATGTAGTAGGAGATAAATAAAATTACACTTACAACAACAGGCATGCCTATTCCTCCTTTTCTGATAATTGCCCCTAAAGGTGCTCCAATAAAAAACAACACAATGCATGCCAATGATAGAGTAAATTTATTATGCCATTCAGCTTCATGCTTAATTTTCCAAATTTGTCGGCTTTTTAATGCTCCGTTTTCACTTTGTATGTACGATTGAGTGTTTCTGGCAAATGTTAGAGCAGAACTAATTGTTGTCTTTTGCATTGAGAGACCAAAAGAGTTCAATAGACTGTCCGTGGAGAGTTTTGTTTCCGGAAAAGCCACTTTAATGCTATCATTATGAGGATTACTTAAACGTCTGAAAAAATTAGTTGTTATTAAGTTATCTTTGAGATAAGATATTTGTTCGGATATTTTCATTTGCATAGTATCAATTGTAAGCGAAAGATCTTTTGTTCCTAGAGTTTTATAATGACTCTTAAAAAGATTTTCGTCGGATCTCTTAAACCCAAAACCTGTAATATCAAAAACAATCTTTTGTTCTTCGAATGTATGTCGTCTGTACGGGAAACTTTCCCTTTGTGATTGGTTTTTTACCTGCTCATCTTCATACATCGCTCCATTAAACAGGTGAAGTATAATGTATTGATGTTCATTTACATAATACATCATACCCTTTTCTGCAATGGTAACGCTTGTGTTTCCACGACCTGCTGAATGGTCATATATTAAAAGATCGTATAACATTTTTGTTTCCCTATCGCGTCTTTCAACTTTTATCGAGTATCCGGGCAATTCATTATAAAAGGTACCGGTAGGTATAATAATTTCTGGAGGCTTATTGGATATATCGTACAGCAATGACCTCATTTTTAAATTACTACGTGGAACAGTATAATTAGCAAAATAAAATGCAAATATTGATATAAGAATAGTTAAAACCATAATTGGTTGCATAATTCTAATTAGCGATACACCAGCTGATTTTATTGCCATTAGTTCATTGTGCTCTGCTAAATTACCAAAAACCATTATTGAAGCTAATAAAACAGCAAGGGGTAAAGCCATGGGAACTAATGATGAACTGGCATACATCAAAATTTCAAGAATTACGCCCATAGAAAGCCCCTTACCAACAAAATCTTCTACATAACGCCATAGAAATTGCATAAGTAGCACAAATAGCGATATCAGGAAAGATGCTATTAATGGTCCAATAAAATTTTTTAAAACTAATATGTGGAGTTTTTTCAATCGCAAAATCGTTTGTTAACTGCAAAATTAACGATTTTTACTTATAAGTAGTGTTGTAAAATTGGTATTATGCCCCTATTAAACGTATTAAATCGTTTATTTGAGTGTCCCACAATATCTTAGCATCCTCAATTTCATCTGGTGAAGCAAAGTCAGTTACGGTCAAATGAACATCTCCAGTTAAATCATCTTGAAATACTTGAAATTCAAAATAGTAATCATTTTCGCTTTCGTTGGCTTTATTATCAATCCATTTAAAACGAATATAATCGGGTTCTTTTACACTCAGTAATCTGGCTTTTTGTGAATGTTTACCCCAATGGAATGTAAATATATCATCTTTTAAAGTAACGTTGTCTGCAAACCACTCCGATAATCCTAAAGGACAGCTTAAACGATTAAATAATATTTTAACTGATGAGTTTAAAATATAATCTATGCTAAATTGCTCTTTTATTATTGATGTCTTCATATGACTAATATTTAACTTGTATTCACATAGCAACAGCGAAGCCTTAAATGATATAATTAATTGTCTTACAAGGTAGAAACTATTTTATTATAATCCTAATTATTTAACTCATATTTTACTAACAATGGCTACGTTAATTTAGTTCAAACCGTCAGAAACTTTTGTAGTGTAGGACATCAATAATATAATTTATTAATAATTATTTTTTATTTTATTAAGTTTGCAGCATGATAAGAATTGATCTAGATTTATAATATTTTGGATATGATTTTGCGTTTTGACGTGTTGCTTTAGTTATTATTAAAAAAGCAGAAATTATATGTAAGGTATTAGATATTAGTCTAATATAGGATGAATTTATAGATATATGGATATAAAAATAGGCGATACTGTACGTTATTTGAATGATGTAGGGGGAGGTAAAGTAGCTTCGATTTTACCCGATAATCGTGTTATGGTTATTGATGATTCGGGTTTTGAAATTCCTATGTTTCGCAAAGAGTTAGTTGTTGTTGATAGTGACGACTCAAAACCGAAAAGTGTAACTATTTCAACAAAAAAAGAGGTTGAAACGCCTGAAAACTATCATAATGAGTTGATATTCTTCCCTCAAGGAACCAATCTAAGTGGAAACAATACACCGAAAGCATATATTGCCATTGTTCCACAAAATGAGCAGGCAAGCAAGTCAGATATTTTAAATGTACATATTGTAAATGACTGCAATTACCATCTGTTTGTGTCTGTATATGAATCAAATAAGCTGTCGAACAAATTTGTAAATACGCAAATAATTGCCCCAAATAAAAACAGTTTTATCTATGCAATTGATAAAAACAAATACTCATACGATACTATTGAAATAACGGTCAACCTTAGCTTTTACTCCAAAGGCAGTATTCCGTCAATAAAACCATGGCAGTCGAAAGTAGAGATTGAAACATCTGTTTTTACAAATAATATAATGTTTAAAAGAAACAGTTTTTTTGATATACCAGCAGTTATGTACCGTTTAGTTGACACCGATAGTAGTACGGCGGAGTTCAAAAAAGCATTGGAAACACTCACAAAAGAGAATAGTGTTGTTGTGTCAGATAAAATTTTGCTTGACACAACACCTGCTAAAAAAACGAAAAAGGAGAAGCCGAAAGAGAATTTTCTAAAAGAGGTGGACTTGCATATTCAGTCTCTTGTTGAAAGCACAGCAGGGCTTACACCAAAAGAGATGTTAGATATCCAAATGAGGCAGTTTAAAGTAGAGTTTGAAAATGCTTTGGCAGAAAGATATAAGCGTGTTGTATTTATTCACGGGCTGGGAAATGGAACATTAAAGAACGAAATACGTAGAACATTAGACAGAGAGTATAAGAAATATGAATATCATGATGCTTCATTTAAGGAGTATGGTTTTGGAGCAACCATGGTAATTTTGTCGAAATAATCAGCTGGCCGTTCTGTCGCTGTGGCATGACCACAGAGGAAAGTCCGGGCAACATAGGGCACCGAGCTTCCTAACAGGAAGATATCCGCAAGGGTATATGTAGCAGAAGAAAATAACCGCCATGCATTGTGTGGCAAGGGTGAGAAGGTGTGGTAAGAGCACACCGGCGTATCTGGTGACAGTGCGACCGTGCGAATCTCGGGTTGAAAGACCATGTATATCGGCGTTTGAGGGCTGCCCGCCCAATGTCGAGGGGTAGGTCGATAGAGCCATCAAGTGATTGATGGTCGAGATAAATGACAGAGAGCAATATTTGCTACAAAACCCGGCTTACAGGTTGGCTGAAAATAAAAAAGGGACTTGTTTTTTAACGCAAGTCCCTTTTTGTTTTGTATAAGAATGTGCTTATAAACCGTAAATCCACAAAAGATTGCTGTAATAGCCCCATCCTGATGCGTTGTTCTCAATTGCTGAGGCTACTTTGCGCTTTCCCATTGGAGGTACAAAACCATAGGCTAACCGCAAAAATTAAAAACCTTTTTATTGCACTTAAGATTACAACTGTTTGATTTATTTAACAAACCTCGTGCCGAACTTTATACAAAACAAAAACCTATAAACCAAGGGGAACAATTTCAGAAACACTAGACCCTTTGGGTGAATACAGTTTAAGGTAACGTGCTTTAACTGGCTTTACCGGTATCCTTGGCTCATAATTTTTGCTTGATGGATCTGTTGTGTAAATTTCGATTGAAAACACAGAACTACTTTGCCCCCAAGAGCCAAGTACATGCGTGAGTTTGGCGTAATTGGTGCCATCAATAGACCAATCAAGATAAACATCTCGATTAGCAACTGCTCCAACGGTAATTCCATTTATTTGTTTAACGCTTCCCAGGTCGATGATAAAAAATGTTGCATCGCTACTCCAGCTTACAACGCTATTGGTGCCAGTGTATTCACCATCTGTTAGTACCGTAAAGTTCCCTTTAAAATCACCATGATAGGCAGTAACAGTAGCATGAAGTTTATTTAAAACGGTTGTGTTTCCGAGAGGTTCATGCTGTTTTGCCTGACCCGATGGTGCAGCAGTGGCTTTCTGTGGCTCTTTAGGCTTTTCTGCTGCTTTTTGAGGTTCGGCAGCCTTTGGCTGTTCTAGTGTTTTGGGCTTAGACCCGGGAAACAACCAACTCCAATCAAAATTTTTGGATGTTCCATGGGATGCCCAACTCCGGGCGACCTCTTTTCCTGCCTGAATTTTCATCTTCTCAATATCAACGCTATCGTCGTATCTCTTCATTTTGAAGTTCCATGCGCTCCCACCTTCAGCCTCAACTGCCGAGGTAATGGTAGCAACAAGTTGCTGAGCCTCATCATAGCAACCCATATCCGGTGTAATCTTTCCTAGATGCTCCTCAACCTTGGAGAGCTCCTTACCTGCCCACGCCGCTCTAGCCGCCGAAAGTTGCTGGTTACATTGCTGGTTTGCATACTCCTGATATATATCAAGGGATATTCGCATGCACTTATCGTAACACTCACGGCTTACATCGGGCACATTGAATAGTGTTGCCAAAGCCTCATCGTACTGTTTTTGGCCAGCCAGGGCTTGAGCGGAGGAAATAATCACATCGCATTTTGAATTGTAATACTCAATAATTTTTGTTTTACCCTCTTCAAGTAATGCTTTAAGTTGCGGATTTTGCGGGGCAACGCGATTAATAGCTGCCGTGTATGCTTTAGTCTCGTTGTCGCCAACTCCCTTAACTTCCAACATGGTGGACGCAAATACTGTTTGTGCTACTACGTCTGCTATATAGACAGTAATGTTAAGTGTAATAGCTGTTTTTGGCGGTGCAGTTGGAGTGATATCTTTAGTTAAAATATCTGCATTTGCTGTAATAACAAATCGTGGATTTGTTGCCGAGCCGGAAAGACCGTTTCTTGTAACGACATTACTTAATTTGTTTGTCAACAGCTTACGTGCATTGTCCGGAATGTGTTTTAACTCATCAGGAACTATTGGAGTAAGCGAAATACGAGCCAAATCGTCAGATTTTCCGAGCTGATTTTGCCCTTTTGTGTATGTCGTTGATACTGCCAAAAGTATAGCCAGAATAAATATTGATTTTTTCATTTTGTTGTATTTTTTCAGTTTAAATAGATTTTATTTTTCGCCTACAATTAGCCATGCTTCACCTAATCCGCGCATATATAGTTTGGATTCTATATTGTACGGATCATTTCTTAAATGTTTTTGTAAATCACGCAACCAGCCTCTTGCGTCAACAGCGCGTCCTTTTTCATTCATCATAGGTATGCGCACCTGTTCAAACTGCATGAAGTTTTCTGTGGCATCTTGCAGACTAAAACGTCCTTGTACACTGTTATCGGCAAACCAGTCTTCAATTATTTCAGTAAGCTCGTCGCCATCATACTCCTCTTCCAAATCAAATCCAACACCGTCGAACATTTGAATTCTAACTTTTATTTCGCGACCGTTCGCAAAAGCGTCTTCAAAAAATGACATTAAACGACCGTTGAACTCGTCCATATATGCCAGCACAGCCTCTTCCAATAGTAGTTCTACTTGAACTGCTGTCGAAGGTTTTCCTGTTCCTGAAGCACTTGCAATGTTTTTTGAGGTGTAGGCATCTAATCCGTTGAGTATAAAAGTAATATAGTTTCTTGGTCCTTGTGTTTTTTTCTCGAATGACAAATCCATTATAATATCAGATTTGGCAGTTCTTTTCAACGCGTCAATGGGCGATTCTGCAACTGCCGTACCAGAAGTTTTACTACTCATCATCGCCAATTCGGCTCCCTGAGTGGCAAGGTTTTTTAGCTCTTGTTCAAGATCTTTTAACGGGAAGCCTCTGTCGCTCATAATTCCACTCATTTTAGAAATTACGAGTTTAAGGTCCATATCGTTTTGTAAGGCTGCTTGATAGTCTGGTAAGGTAACTTTGGTTCCCATGTTATCAAACTCCATTGTGTATCCGCGTGAAATACAATATTGATCAGATGGCACAACCATAATAGTCGGTTTTCTTGCCTGACCAAAAAGTGATGTTGTTACAAATAAAGCTGCAATAAGTGTGAATAAATTTTTCATATTATTATAATTTTTCGGTTCAAGGTCATATGTTACATATGACAAATAATCTACTATATACTATTTTTAAAATCCTGTTGTAAGACTTCTGATTACACCTTTTTCTTCAAGGTATTTTCTAAGTGCTGTATGATTAATTGAAACGGCAACCCCAACTTTATAGCCTTTTTTCATTTTAATTTTATCTGCTTCTCTTGGTTCCCCGTCTCCACTCAAATTTACATATTGTAAATACTTTCCTCCATCTTTAAAGAATTCATCAAAAAATTCCTGGTGTTTTGTTTCAGCATCAACCTCTGTAGTTAAGGCAGGGGTAGGAGATGCGCCTCTGCCTGCAGGAATACCTTTGAATATAGCTGCAGAAATAGCATTTCTTTTTGCTTCAAATACAGCGTCGTTTACTTTTTTACCATATCCCCAAACTTTGAAAAGTTTTGTGCCATCATTTCCAACGCCAAGTGTTTCTATCTCAACGTTATATTTGCTGCCGTAATATGCTTTTCGCTCTTTACGACTTTGTGCATTTGTGCTTACAACAATTGCTAATAATAGAATAAATGTAATTTGAATTTTTTTTGTCATAGCTTCATAATTTTTAGGTTAAGTATCGTTGATAAATATCTTTAATAGTAAAATTAAAACCCTTCGTCTAATCTGCGAGCTATGTTGTTGTCTTCTAAATATTTACGCAGATTGTCAAACTCAATGGCAACCGATGCTCCAACTTTATATCTTTTGCCAACTTTTAGTCTATCGCTACCAGAAGGCATACCTACGTTTTTAGAAACAACATACTGCGCCCATTTTCCGTCTGGTTTAAAAAACTCGTCGAAAAACTCTTTATGTTCAAATTCAGCATTAGGGTCGGTAACAATAGGTCCTACTTTACCCGAGCCTCCACCAGCAGGAAATCCCTGGAAAATTGCTGTGGAAACAGCAGCACGTTTTGCATACATAAACGCAGATTCCGGGTTTTTTGAATATGCCCACGATTTAATCATTTTTGTGCCATCTTTACCAACGCTGATAATTTCAGCCTCAGCATTTAGGTTATGTCCATATGGTATTACAACCTCTTTTGTTGCTGTACAACCAATTAGTCCGTATGCTAAAAAAGCAACAACTGCAAACTGTAAAAATTTTTTCATTTGTATAATCTGTTTGACAATATTAATTATAAAAGATAAATATTCCTAGTCTATCTGTGCGCATTAACAATTTGTTAATATAGTAACACTTTACTTTATTTAACTTGACGCAGCAACATTCCCGCCTTTATATTTTTGCTTCCCTTGAATATTGTGGCATTTAATTTTCCTTCTGTATTATTTGCTTTGTCCTCAATATCACTTACATCCTCACCAGTATCATTTATATTTTCCCCGATATCATCTGCGTTTTCCTTAGCATTGTTTTTTACTTCTTCAGTATCATTTGTTCTTTTTTCAACATCAATTCCAATATCTGCTTCTGATAGTGCATATCTATTGTCCCAAATGTTTTTACCGTCAACTCTAACTTGTCCTACTTTAACGTATTTAGTGCGTCCCGTTTTAATATCGTATGTCATTTCTAATACATCAAACCTGTCTCCTCCGCTAAGACCCTCTTTTAATCCAATTTTAGCTGTTATTGGATTTGTTGATACAATAGGTGTTTTGGTTTTAAACACATCATATGATTTTTGTAGTTGTGCATATGTTTTGTCTATGTTTCTAATTGTTGCGACCTCTATGATCTCTTCTTTTGATTTTCCTGCAGAAAAAAGGACTAATGATTTTGATTTTTCGTAACCAACAAATTTTAGGTTGAAAATATCGGCATTGTCAAATAAGTATTTTCTCTCTTCGCTGCTATTTGATTTGTCCATCCACATGTTTTCGTAAAAATTGTTGGCTATTTCATCGTCCCATTCAAGTTGAAATAAAAATGAAATCGTCCAAACGGAATATCCGTCTTTGGTTGACTCGTATACACCATCTGCAGCTGCTTTCGCTAATGATTGCAAGAACTCTTCTTTTATTCTTTTTTCTGCTACACTATACGCAATATCTCTAACGGCACGTGCAATAGGTTCGTTTTTTACGAAACGCATTCTGTTTATTATGACGAAAGTGTTTTTAATAAGCTCTTCTCCAGCATCTTGCAACATTGCCATACCCCTTACTGAACCACTTGCAAGTTGTACCTGCATTGCAGAAGCATCGTATGAACCACGTTCGTGAATTAAATCCATATCGAACGTCCCATCATCTTGTCTGTTAAACCACTTGGCAACCATGCCTTTTGCAATTTCGTTCTCTTTTAAAAACCTTTCAGAAGCTTTAATGTAGGCATCATCTATTCTACGAGATTTTTTTTCATCATTCTCGTCACCAAGTTGTTGTAGATTATCAGATGAAATTCCTGCGTAATCATTAAACTTAAAACTTGATATTTCTAATCTGTGGTCATTATATTTATCAGGGAAAGGTGCCTTTGAATATGCATCCATTACATATTTATTAAGTTCCCAATCTTCCTCCTCTTGGAAAACAGGATCTATTCCCAGTAAGATGGTATAAAGTGAACTACGACGGTAAACATGTTCGGGGGTATCTTCATTTAAAGTTCCAATGTTATTTATAGTGACTTCGTGTTTTTTTGCAAACAATTCAGTTTCTGACGTAATAGTATGAGAACTTATATTATTGTATGCATAGCAGTTTACGTTATTAAGGGGTTGTTCGTGTGAACCAGCCGATTGTTTTTGAGCTATAATCGGCATACTTATTAATAGTGCAAAATAGATTGATAAGGCTTTTTTCATATATCTATATTTTTTGGTTTAAGGTTATACAGAATTTACATGTTTTATAGTCACGTTTTTGTGTGTTGAGTTTGCGCTGTAGTGTCCGTTTCATATGTGATTTTAGTACATTTTCGTTAAACGGGAATAGTTGTATTTTACTATGTGGAAACCTTTTTTACAAATTTAGCCATAAAATTTTAAAAACTTATTGATTTATAGGAAAATTTCCATAACATATTTGGCACAATAGCTATGAATAATTTTCTACTAAGTGTTTTGTTGTGGTATATGAAGTTTTGAATCAGTGAAAGAACATCTGAGTAAAATCGTTCTAACAATTGGTATTATAATATCTTTTTAAAATATTTAGACTGTTATGTTACAATAAAGTTAAAGATTCTTAGTTTTGTAAGCTGAATAGAATAAAATTCACTAATAACATAAATGTTTCGATATTTTAAGTTAAGCTTTTTTTTATTGATTTTTACAAATCAACTATTTGCTCAAAAAGCAGTTATAATAGGTCGTATTTTGGATCAAGATAAATATCCTGTTGATATGGTTTCAGTGGCATGCAAAGAGACCCAACAGGGAACAATATCAAACTCACTTGGTAGATACGAAATTGAGGTGCCTGCTAACATTCCAATAACTCTGGTTCATAGCCGTATAGGATTTGAGGAGACGACGGTTAACCTAACTTTGTCAGAAGGCGAACGTCTGAAATTAGAAGTCTCAATGCGACAAACTGCCCATAATATTGATGAGGTAATGGTAATTGATGAGAGGTTCAGACACTCTACAACGCAATATATTAATCCTAAGTTATTAAAACAGATGCCGAGTTTGTCGAACCCCACGATGAGTATTATTAAATCGTTGCCCGGTGTTTCAACAAATAACGAGCTAAGTAGTCAGTATTCGGTTAGGGGAGGAAATTACGATGAAAACTTGATATATGTCAATGGAATAGAGATTTATAAGCCCTTTTTGGTTCGTAGCGGACAGCAGGAGGGGATGAACTTTGTAAATAGCGATATGATTGAAAATCTATCGTTTAGCAGCGGAGGTTTTGAAGCTAAATTTGGTGACAAAATGTCTTCGGTGCTTGATATTGAATACAGAAAGCCATCAGAAACGAAGGCACGTGCAGAAATAGGACTGCTTGGTGGCTCAGCTCTGTTTGAAGGAACAGCACTTAAAAATAGTTTTTCGCACATTTCAAGTGTTAGATTAAAGCAAACCAAATTACTGCTTAAAGGACTAGAAACTCAGGGTAATTATGATCCCTTGTTTTTTGATTTTCAAACACTATTGACCTATAACTTTAATGAGTATTTAGAACTAAGTTTTTTGGGATATGTTTCCGACAATAGATATAGGTTTAAGCCTACTTATCGTGAGACAACCCTCGGAATGGTAAATGATGCAAAGCGTTTTACAGCATATTTTGATGGACAGGAGATCGACAGATTTTTTACAACTCAAGGAGCTTTGTCATTACGTTATAATCCTTCTGAAGGCAATGATTGGAAGCTCTCTTTATCATCATTTTATAGTTCGGAAAGTGAAACGTTTGATATTCAAGGGCAATACTGGTTAAATGAAATTGATGCACAATTGGGTAGCACTACATTGGGCGATAGCATTGGTTCGCTTGCTGTTGGAACGTACTTAGACCATGCACGCAACTATCTCGAAGCAGTAGTATCAACAGCCACGTTAGCACACAAATATCGTATTGAGAATCATGTTATACAGTGGGGGCTATCAGGTCGTTACGATGATATCAGTGACAAAATTAGTGAATGGATGATGTTAGATTCCGCTGGCTATAGTATTCCTTATTACGGCTTTAATGATACATTGGTTGAGCTTTACGAAACACGAAAATTCTCAAATAGCTCGAATAGTTATAGGATGGGGGCTTTCATTCAAGATACATGGAAGTTTGATTTCAATAGTGTCGATATGTTTATTACCGCAGGGTTACGATATCATTATTGGAGTTTTAATAAAGAATCACTTTTTTCCCCACGTGGAAGTATTGCAGTTAAGCCTAATTGGGAAAAAGACTGGCTTTTTAGATTAAGCACAGGACTATATTATCAACCACCATTTTACAAAGAGTGTATAATGCCGAATGGCGACCTAAACAGAGAAATAAAATCACAAAAATCAGCGCAAATTGTTGCAGCTGCCGATTATAATTTTACGCTTTGGAACCGCCGTTTTAAACTTGTTTTGGAGCAGTACTACAAACATTTAACTGATTTGATACCGTATCATGTTGATAATGTCAGAATTATATACGACGGGAGAAATCATTCAAATGGATACGCTTATGGCTTTGATTTTAAATTAACTGGCGAATTTGTAAAAGGTGTAGATAGCTGGTTGTCGTTAAGTCTCATGAAAACAGAGGAAGACCTCACAGATGATATATATATACGACAAATAAATGGTGTATATGATACTACTTACCCAGGTTTTATCCCACGTCCAACAGATCAACGGTTTACGGCAAACCTTTTTTTTCAAGATTATTGGCCAGGAAATCCTTCAATAAAAGTTCACCTAAATGCAGTTTTTAATACAGGGCTTCCCATTGGAATTCCTGATGCTCCAAGGCATTTTTCAAAATACAGGTATCCAGGATATAAACGAATTGACATGGGTATTTCAAAAGAGATTTTACGTCATAACGATTCAAAAAGAATAATGAAATACATAGAAAGTATATGGATTGGACTTGATGTATTTAACATTTTCGATTTACAAAACACGATTTCATATACGTGGATAACCGATGTTAGAAACAGACAACATGCAATTCCTAATTATTTAACAGGTCGTCTTTTTAATCTTAAAATCAACGCTACATTTTAACCTGTGTTTATTTTCGATATATTTGTTGACATAATAATATACGTGAATGTTTGACTGGCTAAATCAAAACTTAATTTATAAATTTATAAAATTCGGAGTCGTTGGATTTTCCGGTGTTTTGGTGGATTTTGGGATTACATTTGTATGTAAAGAGTGGTTCAAAATTCCTAAATATGTTTCAAATGCAATCGGCTTTACTGTTGCCGCTTCAACTAACTATTACTTAAATAGAATCTGGACTTTTTACAGTAAAAATCCTAACATGTTGCGCGAGTTTGGTGATTTTTTTATAATTAGCTTAATAGGTCTAGCTATCAACACCTTAATACTTTATTTATGCGTCAAAAAACTTAAATTAAATTTTTACTTAGCCAAACTGTTTGCCATAGGTGTAACCACTATTTGGAACTTTTCAGCTAATTACTTATATACTTTTGCGACTTGATAATTGTTCAAAAAAACAGATTGTAAGAACAAAACATATTTATAATAAGCAATATGCTTTCCGTTTGTATCCCAGTGTATAACACGTATATACGTGAATTGATAGCAGAACTTTCGAAACAGGTTAAGATGTTTAATCTTGATGTGGAGATACGTGTTTATGACGACAAATCAAACGAGGATTTTCGCGAAGAAAATCGTTCAATTGGCAATTATGATGGTGTGATATACAATGAGTTGCCTGAAAATATCGGCAGGTCAGCAATTCGTAATAAATTGGCAAAAGAATCACTAGGAGATTCGATTCTGTTTTTAGATGGAGACGTAAAAGTCATTAAATCAAATTTTATAAAAGATTACTACGATTATCATACTGATAATAAAGTGGTTGTAGGAGGTGTAGAATATGCTGATGAGTTGCCAGATGTTTCTTATAAATTGAGATGGAAGTACGGCAGACAACGTGAAACAGTTCCTGCAAAAGAACGTCAACTATATCCGTATAGATCATTTATGACTGGGAATGTTCTAATTCCGCGTGACTTAATGATTGAAAACCCTTTTGATGAGCAGATAGACGGATATGGTCATGAGGATACAAAGTTTGGATATCAGTTGAGAAAAAGAAAATATCCAATATTGCACATCGATAATCCTGTACAACACGATGGATTAGAGACTTCGCAAGAGTTTTTAACAAAAACGAGGATAGGTATTGAAAACTTAATAGCCTTGTGGAAACGTATGGACTACTCTGTTGATTTTGAGGCGACTGTTAAATTGTTAAAGACAGCCCAAAAGTTCAATAAGCTAATAATTCGTGGTCTAATACTATTATCTTTTTTTATTTTGCGCAAAGTTGTTGAGCAAAACCTGAAAAGCAATATTCCTAACCTTATTTTGTTTGATTATTACAAATTATGTGTAGCTTTAAGTGCTATAAAAAAGACAAGAAAAGAGTAAAACAGTTATACAAATAGATATGTTAAACACATTACCTAATATTAAGAATTTTAGAGATGGTAATTTTTTTCTGTTAGCCGGTCCTTGTGTGGTTGAAAACGAGGATATTACAATGCGCACAGCTGAGCATTTAAAAAAAGTTACTACAGAATTAAAGATACCGTTTGTTTTTAAATCATCGTATCGAAAAGCCAATCGTTCTCGCATTGACAGCTTTACAGGTTTAGGAGACCAAGAGGCACTTAAAATACTTCAAAAAGTTAAAAATGAATTAGAATTACCTATTGTAACAGACATTCATCTGCCCGAAGAGGCAGCAGTGGCAGCTGAAGTTGTTGATATAGTTCAAATTCCTGCCTTTCTATGCCGTCAAACAGATCTTTTGGTCGCTGCAGCACAAACAAAAAAGATTGTGAATATTAAAAAAGGTCAATTTTTGGCTCCGGGAGCTATGGAGTTTGCTGCAAAAAAAGTTAGCGATGCAGGAAACAGACAAATCATGCTAACCGAACGTGGCTCTACTTTTGGTTATCACGATTTGATAGTCGATATGAGAAGTATTCCGATAATGCAACAAACAGGCTATCCTGTAGTTGTTGACGTTACTCATTCTCTACAACAACCAAATACCACAAGTGGTGTAACAGGGGGACTTCCCAATTTAATAGAAACTATCGCACGTGCCGCCGTAGCAGTCGGAACAGATGGACTTTTTATAGAAACACACCCCGACCCAAGTATCGCAAAAAGCGATGGTGCTAATATGCTTCGATTAGACTTAATTGGTGGATTACTTGAACGTTTAGTCGCTATCAGACAGGCGATAAATAACTTTTAACTCTATTTTCTGTTTTTTACTGACAAAAGCGTGTTTTTCATCAACATAGCTATTGTCATAGGACCAACTCCGCCGGGAACTGGTGTGATGTAGCTACATTTTGGAGCAACTTCGTCAAAATCTACGTCCCCTCTAAGTCTCCATCCGCTTTTGGTGGAGCTGTCGGGCACATATGTTGTTCCTACATCAATAACCACAACACCCTCTTTTACCATATCGGCTTTTAAAAATCCGGGTTGTCCCAAGGCTGCAACTATTATATCCGCTTGTAGAGTATGTTGTTTTATATCTTTAGTTCTACTATGACAGAGAGTTACAGTACAATTTCCTGTTTTCGCTTTGCGAGACAAAAGTACACTTACAGGTGTACCTACAATGTGTGATCTCCCTAAAACAACACAATGTTTACCACTTGTTTCTATATTATATCTGGCTAAAAGCTCGATAATTCCCGCAGGTGTTGCAGGTAAAAAAGAGGGTATTCCTGCTAACATTCGTCCCATATTTATTGGGTGAAACCCATCGACATCTTTAGCTGGGTCTATAGCTTCTAACACTTTGGTTTCTGAGATATGCTCAGGCAGAGGCAGTTGTATCAATAATCCATCAATATCTTTGTCGTTGTTAATTTCGTGAATTTTATCTAAAAGCTCTTGTTCTGATATCGTATCAGTATATTCTAATTTTGTTGATTTAAAACCAAGTTCCCCACAAGTTTTAACTTTACTATTGACGTATGTTCTGCTTCCACCATCATTTCCCACTAAAATTACGGCTAAGTGTGGAACTTTTCCTCCTTTAGTTTTTATATTTAAAACCTCAGCGGCTATCTCATCTTTAATAGTCTGAGATACTTTTCTTCCATCAATTAATTCCATGTGATATATTGTTAATCTGTTAATTTCTGATAGGTGATTTTATTAATATATAATTTAAGATTTAGCCTATGGCTATCTTCTTGGCATATTTCTCATCATTTGCGGCATATTGCCTGACGAAACCATTTTCATCATTTTTTTGGTATCCTCGAACTGTTTTAAAAGTTTGTTTACATCGGCAACGGTTGTTCCAGAGCCGTCTGCAATTCTTTTGCGTCTTGATCCATTGAGTATTGCGGGATTTTCTCGCTCTTGTGGTGTCATAGAGAAAATAATGGCTTCAATACTTTTAAATGCATCGTCGTCAATATCCATATTTCTCATTGCTTTGCCTACACCAGGTATCATTGAGGCGAGCTCTTTAAAATTACCCATTTTTTTAATTTGAGCAATTTGCGCTAAGAAATCGTTGAAATTGAATTGTCCCTTGCTTAGTTTTTTTGTAAGCGAGGCAGCCATCTCTTGGTCGTACTGCTCTTGAACGCGTTCAACTAAAGAGACAACGTCTCCCATACCCAAGATACGGTCCGCCATTCGCTCGGGGTAAAAAACGTCGATTGCTTCCATTTTTTCGCCCGTACCAATAAATTTTATAGGCTTGTTAACAACAGATTTAATTGATATGGCGGCACCACCACGCGTATCACCGTCAAGTTTTGTAAGGACTACACCGTCGAAGTCTAATCTGTCGTTAAACTCTTTTGCTGTGTTAACGGCATCTTGACCGGTCATTGAGTCAACAACAAATAAAATTTCTCCCGGATTTATAGCTTTTTTAATGCCCGATATTTCGTCCATCATCACTTGGTCGATAGCCAAACGTCCTGCGGTATCAATAATAACAGTATCGTAGCCTTTTAACTTGGCTTCTTTAACAGCATCTTGTGCAATTTTTATAGGTTCTTTAGAGTCGGGATTGCTAAATACGGGAACGTCAATCTGTTCGCCTAAAATATGTAGTTGTTCAATAGCAGCTGGTCTGTAAACGTCGCACGCAACTAATAGTGGTTTACGCCAACGTTTGGTTTTCAGCATATTGGCAAGTTTGCCGGAAAATGTGGTTTTACCACTACCTTGCAGTCCCGACATAAGAATTATGGCAGGTTGACCCTTTAGGTTTATATCAGCCTTTTCGCTACCCATCAAGGCAATTAATTCATCGTGAACGATTTTTATCATTACCTGATTGGGTTTCAACGCTTTTAGCACGTTAGCGCCAATTGCTTTCTTTTTTACATCATCGGTAAATTGCTTGGCAGTTTTGTAGTTAACGTCAGCTTCAATAAGTGCTCTACGAACATCTTTAAGTGTTTCGGCAACGTTAATTTCTGTTATACTACCTTGTCCTTTAAGTATTTTAAATGATCTCTCTAATCTTTCTGCTAAATTTTCAAACATAATATTTATGACTTAAAACATGTAAAATCACACAAAAATAGCTCTATTTTTTTATTTTTGAAAGTGGGTTTTACAGTTTACTGATATTGACATCAAATAATATTCTGTTTTTATTTTGGATGATTATTTTATTTTTTTTAATATTGCTGACGCTTATCTAAAAAATAACGACAAATTAAAGACTATGGCAAGTATAAAAGATTTAAAAAAGTTTATTAACGCAATAATTGATGAAATAAATTACGATATAGAACTATACGTAGGTCTTAATTTAGATAAAAACCATACTGAGTCTCAGGAACTTTATGGAGATGTTTATAATACTCGTATAAAATATTTGCAGAAAGTAAATGAAAAGGATTTAAGTAAAAAGGATTATAAGAAAATAGAAGAAGATTTTCTTCATGAGGTTGATGAGTTAAATAAACGATTATGTAAAATAATTGGGGAAAGCTGATCAAAACTAAAATTAACGATGTTAGCGAACTAATATTTTGGTTCGTTTTTTTATTTACAAAAAATATATTTTTAAGCGAAAAATAATTAAAACTAAAAGCCGCAAGGCAATAAATGTATTACATTTGCCAAAAAATAATTTTACAAACTAATTTTAAATAATATGACAGAAGCTATTAAAAAGTCGTTGCGTGATTCGGCAACGGCGCGTTGGATTGTGTTAGCATTAATATCATCAACAATGTTTTTTGCTTATTTCTTTGTTGATATTGCATCGCCGTTAAAAACGATGTTTGAAAGAGATTATGGTTGGAGTTCCGAAGCATTCGGGTTTTATGGAGGACAGGAATTCTTTTTCAACGTCTTTTTAGGATTTCTAATCATTTCTGGAATTATTCTCGATAAAATGGGAATACGTTTCACCTTGTTAACTTCAGGGTTGACCATGATTATTGGTGCTTTGATTAAAGTTTATGCTCTGAAATTTGTTGATATTGATTCTCATAGCACTCTGTTTTGGATGACATATCCCAATACTGTTTGGGTAGCCTGTTTGGGCTTTGCGGTTTTCGGAGTTGGTGTAGAAATGGCGGGAATAACCGTATCGAAAACAATTGTGAAATGGTTCCAAGGCAAAGAGTTGGCTTTGGCAATGGGGTTGGAAATGGCAATTGCACGTTTGGGCGTTTTTGCAGTAATGTGGTTATCTCCAATTATTGCGGAGAAATACAATGGACCCTCTAGTTCATTTATTTGGGGTACAGCTTTCTTGTGTATTGGATTCTTGACGTTTTTGATATACACATTTATGGATGCGAAACTCGATAAGCAAGAAAAGATCGCTGAAACATCAAATCCAGAAGATGAATTTAAAATTAGTGATATTGGAAAGATTTTTTCAAATCCAGGATTCTTGGCTATTGCAGGTTTATGTGTACTGTTTTATTCAGCAATTTTTCCATTCCAACGATTCGCTCCGCAGATGTTAGCCAGTAAATTAATGGTTGAGGAGGCTATTGCTTCTAGATATGTGTCGATGTTTCCGATTGGAGCAATGATTTTGACACCTTTCATTGGATATTTCTTAGATAAAAAAGGTTTAGGTGCAAAAATGATGTTGTATGGAGCTATTTTGTTAACAATATCACATCTAATATTTGCATTGGTTCCAACTGAATCATTTAATGCATTTACAGCAATATTCACAATAGTAATTCTTGGAATAGCTTTCTCATTAGTGCCTGCATCAATGTGGCCCTCTGTTCCTAAAATTGTGGAAAATCGTTACTTAGGCTCAGCTTATGGATTAATATTTTGGATTCAGAATATAGGCTTGTGGGGTGTTCCAATGTTGATAGGATACGTTTTAACATCAACAAATCCTGGTGTTTCTGAAGCAATTCGAGCAGGCACAATGGATGCTTCTGCATACAATTATACAGTTCCTGAGTTAGTGTTTGCAGGATTTGGGTTGGCTGCAATAATCTTAAGTTTAGTTTTAAGAAGAGTTGATAAAAAACGTGGATTTGGACTAGACTTACCAAATAAAGCATAAAGTAAATTATAGGTTTAACCCAAAAAAACGGCTGAATTTCAGCCGTTTTTTTGTTTTTTAACCAATCTACAACTTATCATAAGCATGTTTAATTTGTGTCATTGCCTTTTCAACTATTGAACGTGGGGTACCAATATTAAGACGCATAAAACCCTCGCCTTCTTGTCCAAAAGAGATCCCCTCATTGACAGCTACTTTTGACTTGTTGTAAAAGAAATCTTTTAATTCATTTGAATTAAGCCCAAGATCTCGACAATCTAACCAAATTAGGAACGTTGATTCCGGGATTATAGCTTTTATTTTTGGAATTTTCTGTTTAAGGTAATTATCAACAAATTCGATATTGCCAGATAGATAAGATATTAAATCTTCGAGCCACTCCTCACCATAATTATATGCAGCGATTAAAGCCTCTGTTCCAAAAATATTACCACCATTTAAATGATAAGTGTTTAGCAGTTTATTATATTTTTCTAACATCAGCTTGTTTTCCGTAAACACGTAAGATGTGCTGAGACCCGCAATGTTGAATGTTTTACTGTGCGACATTACGGTTATAGAATTCATAGATGCTTCCTTGGAAATGCTGGCAAAAGGTGTATATTTATGTGGCTGATAAACAATATCGGCGTGAATCTCGTCAGAGATCACTAATATATTGTTTTTTAAGCAAATATCATTTAATGTTAGCAGTTCTTGTTTGGTCCAAACAGTTCCACCCGGATTGTGAGGGTTACTGATTATTATTGCTTTAGTTTTATTGTCAATTATATTGGACAGATTGTCGAAGTCCATATTTAATCTGCCGTTTTCTAATTTAAGAGGATTGTTAACGGTTACTCTATTTAAAGCGTTAATTGTTTGAAAAAACGGAAAATAAACAGGTGGCTGAACAATTATTTTATCGCCAATATCTGTAAGTTGCTCAATCGCAATGGCAAATCCAGCAACGACACCCGGAGAAAACGACAACCACTCTTTTTTTAATTGCCAACCATGTCTTCTTTTATGCCAGTCAATTATACTCTTATAAAAAATATCGCTCCTAAAAGTGTAGCCTAATATTTCGTGTTCTAATCTCTTTTTTATTGAATCGATAATGAATTTTGGCGTTCTGAAATCCATGTCGGCAACCCACATGGGAATAGCATCTTTTGCTCCAATAAAGGATTCCATACCGTCATGCTTAACGCAATTTGTATTTTTACGGTCAATTATTTCATCGAAGTTTTGCATAAAAATTTGTTTGAGTTCATTAGCATACAAATATAATACAGTTGAGTGGTGACTAGTTCTAAATAAAAAGAAGCCGCCTCGAAACGAAACGGCTTCTTTTTTTACATGGTGTTTAGTAAATTAATTTACACCATTTGAAAGTTCGCTACCTGCTTTAAATTTAACAGTGTTTTTAGCAGGAATTTGAATTTTTTGACGAGTTTTTGGATTTCTACCAGTGCGAGCTTTGCGTTTTGCAACGCTAAAAGAACCAAAACCCACAAGACCTACGCGATCTCCGGCTTTTAGTGCATCTGATACTGATTCCATGAAAGCTTCTAGAGCTTTTTTTGTGTCGGTTTTTGTCAAGCCAGCTTTTGCTGCCATTGCATCAATTAATTGTGCTTTGTTCATAGTGTCTCTTTTAAGTTAAAAAATCAATTATCTCTGTTTTATGCAAATATATACTATTTCGAATGTTTGGCAAATTTTTATGCAAAAATTTACACTAATTTTTAAAAAAAATGCTCTGTATATCAGGATATAAAAGGTAATAACGTGCATTGAGATTGTTTTTTTATTAAAAGATTAAATCTCTATTAATATGTAATATGTTAATTGTCAATGCGATATAAAAATCATAGAGTGTAAATAATAGTTTGAATTATATTTTTGAGATGTTTTTACAAAAATAATGTTAACGAATTGTTAATTTTTAAATTTTAAAAAAAAATGCTAGAATAGTGGGGTAATTGTTAAATAAACTATTGTATTTCGTTATCTGATATCAAAAATTGTGAGCTTTGAGTAAAAGCTTCATAAAATTTGCTATGTACTCTTGTCCTGATATTGTATTTGCTTAGTTTTTTGTTATTTGCATCTGGATAAATTCTATTTGATAAGAAAACATAGATAATTTGTTTTTCAGGGTCAATCCAAAAGTATGTGCCTGTAAATCCTGTGTGTCCGTAGCTAGACTGAGATATTTCGTTAAAGGTTGGACCCAACGTGTTTTTTTTAATTTCAGGTTTATCGAAACCTAAGCCACGTCTGTTATTATCATTGGCAAAATGTGCTGTTGTAAAGAAGTCAACTGTGCTTTTATCGAAATAATGTCTATTACCATACTCTCCTTTATTCAATAGCATTTGTCCAAATATTGCAACTTCTGTCGCATTGCCGAACAATCCGGCATGACCACTTTTCCCACCTAATAATGCAGCACCTTGATCGTGTACATATCCATGTATTAGCTGTTTCCTAAATATTGTATCGTTTTCGGTAGGTACGATTCTATCTATATCAAAATGCTTTGACGGATAAAACTTTAAATTATTTAGTGAAAGGGGTTTATAAAATAGGCTATCAATAAGTTCGTCAATCTCTTTATATTCAATGTATTCAATTAAATGCATAAAATGATAAAATGGAATGTCACTGTATAGGTATTCCTTTTTGGGATTTAATGGGGTTGTGTCAAGTATATGGAATATGGTATCAGCTATTTCGGGAATAGTAAACAGGTTTTTTGCTACGGGAATAAAAAAATTTCCTGTGTCGATAGTCGAATAGTATCCCGGTTTGTAATTTAATGAATCATCAAGAGTTAACCTATAAAAAGGTATCCAAGGTTTGAATTTAGCCTGATGTGCTAGCATATCAATTATCGGAATATCGAGCTTATCAGGCTCTAATGGCAAATAGTGCCCCAATGGCGTATTAAGTTTTAGTTTTTTCTGTTCATATAGATGCATTAATAATGGTGTGGTAACCAATATTTTAGTAAGTGAAGCTAAATCGTAAATACTATTGTCAGAAACGGCGATAATTGAATCGTAGGTGTGGTATCCAATGTTTTTGTTATAAAACACATAGCCGTTTTTCGCGCACAAAACTTGAGCTCCTGGGGTCATTTTATTGATTATAGCACTGTTCATTAAATCATCTATTTCGTTTAATTTAGAAATATCTGCCCCAATTGTTTTTGGATGAATAAATCCCAATCTTGTTTTTTTTGTTGTCAGTCCCGTGTTGACTTTGAACTCTTCTAACGAAACAGGGAGTTTGCCTTTCGTATCAATGCCACCAAAAATGGTTTGTGCTGCATAATCATTTGTATAAGGATTATCTTCGTAAGTAACTATAATTGAGTTTATCTGTTTAGTTTGAACACTATTTAAAACATAAGGATTGCCAAATACCACTAATATTACTTTACTGTTTTTTGATATATTATTTATAAATTCAATGATTTGAGAGCTTACACCATAATTATTAGCAGGATATTGAGAAATTCCATGCCATGCAATAACCACATATGGCAATGTTGATGCTTTATTAATTATAAGCTGTTTTTCGGGAGCGGTTGTATGTTTTGTTACTGTATTACAACTTATTTGTGAATAATTTTTTGCTCGGTTGATAAAGTTATTGTTTTCAGACGACTCAATATTGATAACGTACAAATCGTTTTCAACTGATTGCAAAGGGATTAAATCATTGTGATTTGATAATAGTGTTATTGCTTCGGCTGCTATAGAATGATTAAGGTATTCTGTTTCACCTGTTTGTAAATCGGCTATAAGGTTGTCAGTTTCAATTGGTTTATATTCATTCAGGTGCGCATAGAATTTTGCTCCCAATATTTTTTTACATCTTCTGTTGATTTCCTTGATATCAATTTCTTTGTTTTTAACAGCCTTTTCAATTCTCTTTATTGACTTTTCAACGTCTGGTGGAAATAAAATAATATCGTTGCCTGCCTTAAAAGCCATAAGCGCAGCTTCTTCGGGTTTATATTTATTAGCAACTCCACCCATATTCATTGCGTCGGTATAGATTATACCCTTAAATCCGTATTTATCTATTAATAAGTCGGTTACGATTTCTTTGGACAAAGTTGCAGGAATTGCCTGAGAAGGATTAAATGCTGTTATATGCATGTGCGCTACCATAATTCCTGTTAATCCCAAGTCTATAAGGTGTTTAAAAGGATATAGCTCATTTTGTTCAAGATGTTTACGCGAATGATTGAGAACAGGAAGATTATGGTGTGAATCGGTGTCGGTATCGCCATGTCCAGGAAAATGTTTTGCTGATACGAGCAGTCCATTGTCTTGCATGCCGGCCATATATGCGTAACCTCGTCTTAAAACTTGTTTCTTGTCTTCTCCAAAAGAGCGACTGTTTATCACAGGGTTTTTAGGATTGTTATTTATATCGAGAACAGGTGCAAAGTTTATATGTATTCCCATAAGACGACACTGACGGGCTATTTCAGTGCCCATATCGTATATCAGTTCCTCATTATTAATTGCCCCTAACATCATTTGACGTGGAAAAGGTTTGATACTGTCTAATCTCATTGACAAACCCCATTCGCCGTCAATTGCTATTAGTAGTGGTGTTTTTGCAATTGACTGAATATGATTTGTGAATATAGCTTGCCTAATAGGAGAGCCCTTCATAAAAATTACTCCGCCTATATTGTACTTTTTTATCTGCCCTGATATGGCATTAATATGTTCTGTGCCTTGGTTTGAGTAGGCACTAATCATCATCAACTGTCCAATACGTTCGCGTAGAGTTAGTGAGTTAAACACAGAATCAACCCAATGATTTGCTGTATCAATAATAAAAGGTTCAGATTCTATGTTGTCAATGTTTTTAACACGCTCATTAAAACTTTTATAAGTGTTGGGATATGTTGATCCAAACAATATAATTAATAAAACCAAAGTGGTTAATAGTCTCATTTTTAGTTGCATATATATGATATTAGCTTTGAGAAATATATGACAAGATATCTTTTAAGATTAAAGCATGATCGAAAGCTAAGGGAGGTATTTCATTAATAGAGAACCATTTAGCATTCAATGCATCGTCTCCTGCAGAAACAAGGCTGGTTTTGTTGAAATATCCAATAAATACAGTTGAAATTGTTCTATGACGAGGATCGCGGTCAATTGCATCGTAAGTTTTGAATTGTGTTAATTTAACATTTTTTACACCTGTCTCTTCAAACAGTTCGCGATGTGCTGTTTCGATTAGTGTTTCGTTCATTTCCATAAATCCTCCTGGAAATGCCCACTGATTTTGATAGGGGGGATTTTTTCTTTGAATAAGCAGAACAGAGAGGTTGCAATCATTTTTGTCAATCAAAACAATATCGGCAGTGACTGCCGGTCTGGGGTATTGGTATGTAAAAGCCATATTTAATTAGATATTCAATCGTTTTATGATTCTTAAGTGGTGTGTGTAGCTCTTTATATCGTTATTATATATACCTTGATGATTTAGAGAGTCAATTCTAACGCTGCCCGATGAGTGTATAATCTTGTTGTCTTCTAGGGCAATGCCAACGTGAGTTATTTTTTCAATGTCGCCAAAGAAAACCAAATCAGCGGGTTTTATCATATCAAAAAAGTTTATAGTTTCGCCATATTCAACTTGCATATATGCATCGCGAGGGAGTTTAATATTGTTGATTTTGAACACAGTTTGAACAAAACCTGAACAATCGCAACCAAACGCCGAGCGACCGCCCCACAGGTAAGGAACACCTAAAAACATTTCAGCTGTTTTTATAATACTTTGAATTGTTGGCTGTTTCGTTTCTGTTTTTACTTGTTCTTTTTCTGTATAATATTCAGCTCCTGCAGGAAGCCATACAAGCTTATTATTAATGGTATGTTTTTCAAAAAGTTTATCAGAAATAAGTTTCGTATTGTTGGCTCCAACAGATATCTTTTCTACACATTTTTTATCAATCCAGCCTTCATAATCATCGTATAAAATCCTTATGTTGAGCCAATTATCTTGTGCTGATAATATTTCAACCTCTTCTCCGTAAAGTATTTGTGAAACCATTTCTGATTGTTCATAAGGTTCTCTACGAAGTGGTAAAGCAGATACAGAGCATATGATTATTTTTTTTGCTTGATTATCGCTAGACATAACATGTTGATTTTATGTTAAATACTTGATGAATTTTAAAATACACAAGTTCATACAAAAATAATAAAAATAGCTCTGAAACAAACATTACGGCAATATTTGGCAATAGTAAAATATTGTAGCTTATGTTTTTTACATCAATTTGTGTTAATATTGTAGTTTGGCATAAGAAAATTAGTTTGTTGGAAAAATATTTTAACTATTAAACTGTAAATACGTGGAAACAAGTAATTTGGTTGAGTATTTAAAAGATTTTGTGGTTGATGAGAGAGTTCAAACGTTTCTAAAGGTGTTAAATAATCGCACACGATATATTTCTGTTTTATTAGAGGACGTTTACCAACCGCACAACGCAAGTGCAGTATTGCGAAGTTGTGACTGTTTTGGAATTCAAGATATTCATGTCGTAGAAAAGCGTACAGAGTTTAGTCCCGACAAAGAGATCACGATGGGTTCGGATAAGTGGTTAAGTATAAGTAGATACGGTGGAGACTCCCCACTTAAAGATAGTTTAAAAGTATTAAGAAGTAGAGGCTATAGGATTGTTGCCACAACTCCGCATATAGATGATTGCCAGATATTTGAGTTTGACATAAAAAAAGGACCTTTTGTATTGATGTTCGGCTCAGAGCTAAATGGGTTGAGTAAGAGTGCTTTAGATAGTGCAGACGAGTTTGTTAAAATTCCGATGTATGGTTTTACTGAGAGTTTAAATATATCTGTTTCAGCTGCCATAATATTGCAATATTTTTCAATGCAAATCAGAAATTTAGATATTGATTGGAGACTTAGTGATGCTGAGAAAAATGAAGTTATGTTATCTTGGTTAATGAGAAGCATTAAAGATAGTAAAAGAATAGTTGAAAGATATTCTAAAACAAATAAGCCGACCTAAATTTGATTGATTTCAATAAGTTGTCGTGTAGCTTAAACAGTGAAAATTATAATCCTGTTATAATTAGTAAGTTAGATAAAACCAAACCACGAGTATCATAAAAATTAGAAAACTTACAGCAAACCCTATTAATGTACGCTTGTAGTCGGAGAGATTTACACTATTGCGGATTATGTTTTGGATTCTATATAGGCTAAAATCGTTTCGCGCAATAACTTTCAGCTTTTTAAACTTAGATAATTCTTTAGAGTTGTTTCCAATCTCTTCACTGTTTGAAGAATAAACAATTATCTTAAGAACAGAATTTGGTTTTGAATAAGTTGTAACAATACTTAATAGAGAGTGTCCATTGTTGTTAAATAGATGATCGGATACCACCAAAAAATTTTTATTTTTCCTCAAAAAACCTCTATCTACCAAATTTTCCATCTCATCAAAGTTTTTAACTCCGCATAATTTAAAATCTTCGATTGATGTAGCAAAATGTGAAATTAGTTCTTGACGGTAATCATCATCACTATCAATAAAAAATATTGTATTTCTTCCTATCATATAGTTATTTATAAGGATACGGCTTTACTTTCGACCTTCTTTTTTTGTTAGGTCTAATATCTATATTTGATTTATATTTCCAAACATTATCTTCCCATTTTAGAGCGTCGTGAAACATTGTAGGAGCCATATTGCCTTCTACATTTGACGGCATAGTAGGGATTTGTTCTAAATTATCAAAGACAATCATTCCAATATTTTTATCCCAGTTTAATTTCATTTTGGCTCTATAATTATATGTAAATATAATTCGACTTTTTTTACCCGAAGGGGTTTGAAATATTTCGTGTCCAAAATATGGTACACCATTTTCAAAACGCATTACATCAATAATTTTTCTGGTAGCAAATAAAGAGTATCCTTCCCAGCCAAGCAATACGTAGACTATCTCTTTTTTATTGACTAATGTTGGTATAATTTCATAATATAGAGCACCATACCATTTGTCGTGTTTTAATATTACGTGCTCTGCGTTTTCTATGTTATTGTGGCAATCAGTCAATTTTGTTGTAGTTAGCTTGTTGTTCTTTTTATCGTAATGTTGGATATAGCAAAAGTAAATATACGAAGCGTCTCGACGTGGAATGTTCCAATTAATTATACGACAAGCTTTATCATCTGAATATAAGCATGTTATCATGTTTCCCAACGTATCAAAAGGATAGTTAAATGACTCTTCAATAAGTAGTAATGTGTCGAGTATCGTCTCTACTTTTTGCGACAGTTCTATTCTTTTGTCAAAGTCGTTGATATTTCGAATGTTATAAAAAACATCATATAAACTGTCTGATACAATTTTAAAACTTGAAATTTCCTGAGAATAGGTTTTAAAACTACAAATCAGCAAAATCGTAAAAAATCCAACAATTATATTTCGAATCATATTTTTAATAAACGATTAATCTATAACGTATAAATTTGGCTTTATTATGATTGGTACTCTTTTTCCTTCAAAAATAATCACTATTAATCGATAAAAAAATAAAAATCTACTTGCGTGTCATATTTTGAAATTAGTTAGCAATATTCGGTTGCGCCACTTTATGCAATGATTTGAATATTACTTATCGAAAAATTAATCACATAACACGAGAATTAATTATAGAAAAAAAACAGTAAAAAAAACAATTCATAGAAAAAATGTGTAATTTTGCTCATAGTAGATTGATTTTGATAAAGCTAATCTAATGAAAAAAATATTTGCCTTACTATTAATATCTTCTTTATCATTTTTAAGTTGTAGAAATGAAAATGAGTACCACGGTATAACAGGTGTGTGGTCGGTTGAAGAGTATGGAGATTTAACACCATACAGGCGATACAACCTAAGCATTAGGAGTCACGAGGCTTTTGATAGCGTTTATATTATTTCGAATCTTTATCGTTCCGGCAGCCATAATGAAACATTAATTAAAGTTGATAATTTAACAATTGTTATTACTCCTCAATTAGTTGATAATTACTATATTAGAGGTTCGGGTCAAATTCAGCCCGATTTTAAAAAGATAGACTTAAATTATCATGTAGTCAATACTGTAGCTGGTATTGAAGAAGATGTTATTGCTCAATTTACTAGAAATTAGCAGTACTATTTCTTAAAAAAACATTGAAAAAAATTCTAATATATAGATCTTTCGGGGTGTTTTGCGTGAAGATCTAGTGAGCTGAAAATGCTTTTTAATTTAGCGAAGTCATCTTTTTGATTGCCTGTCATGTATATTGCTTTATCTATGTAACATGTTTTGGTTTTGTAGTTCAGTCCAATTGGCACAATAGGCACATTTGCTTTTGTTGCAAAATACCAAAATCCCGGTTTCCATTTAGCTACTTTTTTTCTAGTTCCTTCCGGAGCAATTACTAAAACAAATTGCTTGCTATTTTGGAAGCGGTCAATTATCTGCACCATTGTTGTACCTGGATTTTTTCTATCTATCGGGATACCACCGGCAGCTTTTAATATGAGTCCTAGTGGGGGGAAAAAAGCTTCTTTTTTTATTAGGAAGTGTATTGGAAAGCCTAAATATAAATTGAACATTTTCCCCACTAAAAAATCCCAATAGCTGGTGTGGGGGAGTACTGCCATAATGAAATTTTGTTTTTCAGGGGTATTCCCTATCAGTTTCCAACCGGATAGTTTAGCAAGAAATTTTCCAAATCGTTGTTTGAAAGATAATGTCATCGTTTTTTTGAAATATTGTGTTTGCGAAATTAATGAATTTCTTATTAATAGAGTAGTAGTGTTTTAAAAAGTGCATGTGTATAATGGATACAACAAAGCCAACCAAAGATCTTTAGTTGGCTTTGCTGTATCAGTTTTTAAGTATTACTGATTTTATATGCCTTTTCTTTGCATAAGTGCGTCAGTAGTGGGTTTCCTTCCTCTAAATTTAACGTACATATCCATGGCATCTTCGGTACCTCCACGTTCTAAGATATTTGTTCTGAATTTGTTAGCAGTCTCTTTGTCGAATAGTGAAGTCTCTTTGAATGCTTGAAATGCGTCTGCATCAAGTATTTCAGCCCACGTGTAGCTGTAATATCCAGCTGAATATCCTCCTGCGAAAATATGGTTGAAATATGTGCTTCTGTATCTGTATTCAATTTCTGATATTAAACCTGTTTTGCTTCTTATTTGAGCTTCAAATTCGTAAATATCAGGAATCTCTTCTGTTTCAAGTGTGTGCCAGTACATATCTAAAAGGGCTGCAGCTTGGAATTCAGATACTACAAATCCTTGATTAAATTTGGCTGATGCTTCCAATTTTTCAATAAGTTCATCAGGTATAACTTCGCCTGTTTCGTAATGGAAAGCATAGGTTTTCATTACTTCTGGTTCAGCTGCCCAGTTCTCCATAATTTGTGACGGTAATTCCACAAAATCTCGTGGTGTTGCTGTTCCTGAAAGCGAATAGTATTGACAACGGCTTAATAATCCGTGCAATGCGTGTCCAAACTCGTGGAATAGTGTACTCACTTCATCAAATGAGAGTAGGGCAGGGGTGTTTTCTGTTGGTTTTGAGAAATTACAAACTACTGTAATTACTGGTGGAACTCGTTCACCTTTTTTGTTGTTATATTGTTTGCTAAAACTACTCATCCAAGCACCGCCGTTTTTCCCTTTGCGTGGGTGGAAGTCCATATATAATATACCTATTGTTTGGTTGTCGTTGTCTGTGACTTCGTAAACACGAGCATCAGCGTGATATAGTGGAATATCATCTCTTTGTTTAAAGTTAAGGTCATAAAGTTTGTTAGATACACTAAAAACTCCATTCAGAGCATTTTCAAGAGAGAAATATGTGCGAAGTTGATCTTCGTCAATGTCAAATTTTTGTTTACGAATTTTTTCAGCATAATACCACCAATCCCATGGCTCTAACTTAAAGTTGTTTCCTTCGGCTTTAATCTGTTTTTGCATTTCTGCAGCTTCATTCTTAGCTGCAATAGTTCCGCGATTCATTAACTCATTACAAAGTTCAAAAATAGGTTCTGGAGATTTTGCCATACGTTCTTCCAAAACGTACTCTGCATGATTTTTATAACCTAATAGCTGAGCTTTTTGATAACGTAGGGATAGTATTTTTTTAATATTTTCTTTGTTATCGTATTCATTATCATTGTCACCACGTTTTACATAAGCTTTATAAACTTTTTCTCGCAGTTCGCGTTTGCTGCTGTATTGCAAAAATGGAAGTCGGCTTGGGTTATCTAATGTAAATAGCCATTTGCCATCGTTGTTGTTTTGTTTTGCAAGCAGAGCAGCTGCATCGCGTACACTTTGTGGTAATCCTTCTAAATCACTTTCATTATCAATAATGAGTTGGAAACTGTCGTTATCCTTGTTCACATTCTCACGGAAACTGATTGATAACAGAGATAATTCACTATTAATTTGTTTCATTTTTTCTTTATCTTCATCATTTAGATTGGCACCACCGCGAACAAATTGTTTATATGTATTTTCAACTAATTTTAACTGTTCGGTATTTAGTCCAAAAGAATCTTTGTTTTCATATACACTCTTTACACGGGCAAACAGCTCCGGGTTCATGTATATTTCATCGTAATGATTAGAGACCATTGGTGATGTTACTCGTGCAATCTCTTGCAGTTCGTCGTTTGTTGCACTACTTCTTAGATTACTCAAAACAGCTCGTACTTTTTGTAAAGTCTTACCAGCAAATTCCAATGCTTCAATTGTATTTGCAAAAGTAGGTTCTTCAGTATTCGTAATAATTTGTTCAATTTCAAGTTTGTGTTCTTGAATACCGGCTTCATATGCAGGTATGTAGTGTTCGTTTTTAATTTCATTGAACGGAGGAACTTGATATGGAGTGTTATACTCCGATAAAAATGGGTTTTTATCTACCTTCTGTGTACACCCAAATGCTACTGTAAGTGCTAGCATTGCTAAAAGATTTTTGATATTCATATTATATTGTATTAAAAATTAGTATCAGTTTTAATGCTTGTGTTTATTGATTTACAAAAGTAATGTATAAGTTGTTATAAATCGAGCCTAATATCTTTCAAAATTTCAAAACCATATTTTTTATTGATTTTATTTTTCAGTGGCGTTCTAATAATCTGGAGTTCTTGTTTGACAATTCCCGATGTTATTTTTACAAATAGAACGCCGTTGGATATTCTAAGACCTTTTGTGCTTTTTGCCATGTGCTCACCGACAAAATCACTCCAATTATTAATGATAGACGTTTCATTTAACTTGCTTTTGGAGTTGTTTTCGGTTATCCACTCATCAATTGCTTGTCCTAAGTTAGTTACTTTCTGTTTTCTCATATTGTAATTGTACTTGCCCATAAGATACTGAAAATATTTTATAAGGAGATAAAATATCTTCTAAAAAAACATCAATTCTTGCTTTGTTTGTGTCTGTTATAAAAATTTGTCCGAAATGATCGGCAGATACCATTTTGATTATTTTAGAAATACGTTTAGCATCTAATTTATCAAAAATATCGTCAAGAAGCAGAAGGGGCTTTATTCCTGTTGTTTTGGCAGAGTATTCATAATATGCTAACTTGATTGAAATAATAAAAGTTTTTTGCTGTCCCTGAGATGCCGATCTTCTAAGGCTTCGCCCGTCAATGGTCATTTCCAAGTCGTCTCTGTGGATACCAACAGTAGTGTGACCAGCAACCAAGTCCGTGTTTCGGCTTTTTGTTAATTGGTCTTGAAAATCTGAATCATTAAGTTGGCTGCTATATATCAAACCAACTTTTTCGTCATTGTTGCTAATTATCGTGTAGTATTGTTGAAACAAGTCCTTGAAATTATCCATAAAGTTCTTTCTTACAGAGAATATCTCATTTCCGTATTTTACTAATTTCACATCGTACATTTCCAAGGTTAGTTCGTCAATTCTATTGTTTTCGCGCATTTGTTTTAGGGCTTTATTTCTATTTTCAAGAACCTTGTTGTATTGAATAACATAAGTTAAATAAGTGCGGTCAAATTGCGAAATCATATAGTTTAACATTTTTCTGCGCTCATCGCTTCCTGCATGTATGACCATTGTGTCTGATGGAGTTATCATAACAAGTGGAAGATATCCTATATGATCAGAATAGCGACGGTAGTTTTTACCGTTTAGGCTAATAGTTTTTCCTCTATCGCGTTCAACACCGCAGTAAACTCTTTCTTGGCTGTTGTTTTTTGTGAAATAGCCGTCTATTATGAAGTAATCGAAGTCTTTAAGGATATTTGAGCTGTCGGGTATATTAAAATAGTCTTTGCAAGCTGATAAATAATAAATAGAACTCAATAAGTTAGTTTTGCCTGCACCGTTGAGCCCAACGAAACAATTAATGTTTTCTGAGAAAAATAAATCGGCGTTTTCAATATTTTTATAATTGTTAATTTTTAAATTACTTATGTACATTATAACACCAATTTTATTTTTATAATATAAGACACTTTTAGCCACCAAATTATAGAGTTTACTATAGTTGTGGCAGTTTGCTGGTATTTCTGTTTATTTGTAGGAAGTGATTAGAGCTTACTTTCTTGGTATAGTAGGGTCTAATCCTTTGTTCTTGTAACGTAAATCATTTGACTAATACTTCTATATCCTCTTATGCCCTCTTCGACAAAATAATATGTGTCGCCAAATGAATGTTCTACTTTTACATAAACGCTAAGGCTATTATCTTCGTTTATAAATACTTTCGTAACTTTTTTATTGAATTCATAGTATTCATAAACTGTCTTTCTTCTTCCTAAAACCTCATCTAATTTATCGCCTATATCGTCGAAACTTGATTCAAGTGAACGTGCCGCCCTTTCTTCAATTGAGTTTCTATATTGTGCTCTTTTTATTTCGTTAAGTTCTCTTTCTCTCTCTCTTCTTTCCTTTTCACGAACTCTATTAATACTGTCTGCTGCAGCTCTTTCTAAAGCGACTCTACGTATATCTTCTTCCACTCTAAGTCTTTGCTGTTCTTCTTGAGCTTTTCGTATGCTAT
This sequence comes from Bacteroidales bacterium, assembly GCA_012519055.1. Classification (NCBI taxonomy): domain Bacteria; kingdom Pseudomonadati; phylum Bacteroidota; class Bacteroidia; order Bacteroidales; species Bacteroidales bacterium. The sequence continues at coordinate 63,948 of JAAYQU010000045.1, forward strand.
CTGATACCGCTTTTTGTCGTGCAATTTTTCTTGCTTCTTCCATTTGAGCTTCTCTTTTTGCATCTTCTTCGGCTTTTCTAGCGGCTGCAATTTGTTCTCTTAGCTTTCTGTTTTCCTCTATCTGTGCTAATCTTGCTTCTTCTTGTTGTGCTGCCAGGATACTATCTGAGCGAGCTTTTTCTGAAGCGGCTCGTCTCATCTCTTCAATTAGTTTAAGTCTGTTTTTTTCATCTTCTGCTAACCTTATACTGTCAGCAATACGGTTTTGTTCTGCAATTCTTTTTAGTTGTTCAAATTGTTCTGCCCGTATTTTTTCATCTTCTGCTCTTTTTATACTGTCAGTTAATGCTCTTTGTCTTGCGAGAGTTTTTTCTTCCTCTTCTTTAGCTTTTCTCTTTGCCTCTTCTTCGGCTAGTCTTTTATTTTCAAGTTCTTCTTGAACTCTTGCTGCTTCCTCAGCAGCTTTTCTTACTCTTTCAATCTCTTGTGCGCGTTGTAAACTGTCAGCTCTGGCTTGTGCCATGGCTCTTTGTCGGGCATCTTCAATAGCTTTTTGCCTTGCAAGTTCTTCTTGTGCTGCTTTGATACTATCAGCTAATGCTCTTTGTCTTGCGAGAGTTTTTTCTTCCTTTTCTTTAGCTTTTCTTTTTGCCTCTTCTTCGGCTAATCTTTTATTTTCAAGTTCTGCCTGGACTCTTGCTGCTTCCTCAGCAGCTTTTCTTACTCTTTCAATCTCCTGTGCACGTTGTAAACTGTCAGCTCTGGCTTGTGCCATGGCTCTTTTACGAGCATCTTCGACGGCTCTTTGTCTTGTAAGTTCTTCTTGAGCAGCTTTAATGCTATCAGAAACACGTTTCTGTTCTGCTAATCTTCGAGCATGCTCTTCATTTTGCCTTCTTTTTTCCTCTTCTTTTGCAAGTCTTATGCTGTCTGTTACTCTTTTGTGTTCTGCAATTTGCCTTTGTCTTTCTATATTTTCTGCTCTTAGTTTTTCTTCATTGGCTTTTCTGGCTGCTTCTATTTGGGCTTGTAGCTCAGCAGCAGCCTTTCTTTCATTTTCTTGGGGAGTAGTTTTTGTGATTGATTTTTTTTCAATGTCGTCTATTCGCTTTTGAATAGTTTTAGAATAGTCGGTATCGTAATCAAAATCGTCCTTATTGGAGTGATATTTTATAATTGCAACAGGTTGATTAAACACAACTATATCTGTTCCTTCTGGTTGTTTAAATAAAATTACTTGAAATTCAAATGGTTCAAACGGATCATAAGATACAGTTTGATATTCTGAATCGGGTATGTGTGTGTTAACGTTAATGCTTTTTGTAATATATCCCGCTTTTTCAAAAGTTAAAATATAATCTGCTTGATAGTCTAAATCAAACTCAAATTTGCCGTTTCTTGGTATGGTCTCATTTCCTACCCTTTGATTATCACGGTCGATATATACTCGTGTTCCTTCTGGATCTCCTTCAGACATTTTCACTTTTCCAAAAACCTCGTACCTAGGTTTTTGTGACAACAAGCTAAAAGGCTGCAACGTCATTATTATGAGTGCACAAGAGATAAAAAGAGTTCTTTTAAAAGCTATATTATGAAATCTCATTATGTTGCGAATAGCAATGATTTTATAAGTTTTTGAAAACTTTAATTAAAACTCCACAAAATAATTAATTTTTTATGATTTTACAAAATATGTATTTAACAATGATTTGTTAATATTAATGTAATCTTATTTTCTAATTAATTAAAAAATTGTGCAATAATCTAGTTGTATGATAAACAATAACATAGTTGAATGTTGATTAAAACCAGAAAACAAAAAACCGCTCGAAAAAATTATCAAGCGGTTTTTTATATTAAATGACAATCTTTTTCTCCAAAAAACTTCAACCTTAAGCTTTAACTGATTTCACAATCATTTCAAAAGCTTCTGGATGGTTCATTGCCAAGTCGGCTAAAACCTTACGGTTGATTTGTATGTCTTTTTTGTGTAATGCTCCCATTAGTTCAGAGTAGGTCATTCCATGAAGACGTGCACCTGCGTTAATTCTTTGAATCCAGAGGGCTCTAAAATTACGTTTTTTTGTTCTGCGATCGCGATATTGATATTGCAATCCTTTTTCGTATGTGTTTTTAGCTACGGTCCACACGTTACCTCTTGCTCCGAAATATCCTCGTGTTTGTTTAAGGATTTTTTTTCTTCGGGCTCTTCCTGCTACTATGTTTGATGCTTTAGCCATTTTGTTGTTTGTTTTACGAATGTTCAGTGTTCGTTATCCGAATCTTTTAAAACTGAGGCACTCTTATTGTTAATATTAATATTTGATTACTTTAAACCTAAACATTTCAAGATGTTGTTTGTGTCAGATTTTGATACCAGTGATGTATTTGTTAATCGACGTTTTCTCTTGATAGTTTTCTTTGTTAAAATGTGACTTTTGTACGCATGTTTGCGTTTAATTTTTCCCGTTCCTGTTAATGCAAATCGTTTTTTTGCTCCGGGATTTGTTTTTACCTTAGGCATAATACTCTAGATTTAATTTTGTTAAACAAGTTACTTTTTTTGTTTTTTTGGAGATATAAACATTGTCATTCTTTTTCCTTCAAGTTTTGGAAGTTGATCTACTTTTCCCCACTCTTCGAGTTCTGTCGCAAGTTTTAGCAATAATATTTCGCCTTTTTCTTTAAATAAAATTGTCCTTCCTTTAAAAAAGACGAATGCTTTAATTTTTGCTCCTTCTTGCAGGAACTTAATAGCGTGATTTTTTTTGAATTCAAAATCGTGCTCATCAGTGTTGGGGCCAAATCTAATCTCTTTTACTACAACTTTTGATGCTTTTGCCTTTTGCTCTTTAAGTCGTTTTTTTTGGTCGTATAGAAATTTTTGATAATCAATAATCCTACATACAGGAGGATCAGCATTTGGTGCAATTTCAACCAGATCAAGGTTCATTTCCTCAGACATACGCAATGCTTCTTTAATGCTGTAAATTCCTTGGTTCTCGATATTATCTCCTGTAAGGCGAACCTTAGGTGTAATTATTTTTTCGTTAATACGATGGGCGGGTTCTTGTGCAGCCTTGCCCCTTGGTGTTCTTTGTGTAGGTCTTTGATTAATAGATCTTTCCTCCATAAATTAATTTAACAATTCGTTATTTACTTCATTTTTTACGTGTTTAGTAAACTCTTCAAGTGTCATTACTCCTTTGTCACCTTCTCCTTGTCGGCGAACAGAAACAGTATTCGTTTCCATCTCTTTTTCTCCTACGATAATCAGAAATGGAACTCTTTTTAGTTCATTATCACGTATTTTGCGACCAATTTTTTCGTTACGGTCGTCAATAACGGTGCGAATATCGGAATTATTTAGGAAATCCAAAACATTTTTTGCATATCCATTGAATTTTTCACTAATAGGCATCACAACTACTTGGTCTGGAGTTAGCCACAATGGGAACTTTCCGCCTGTGTGTTCAATTAAAACAGCAATAAAGCGTTCCATTGACCCAAAAGGGGCGCGGTGGATCATTACGGGGCGGTGTCGTTTGTCGTCGTGTCCAATATATTCTAATTCAAAACGTTCGGGTAGGTTGTAGTCTACTTGTATTGTTCCTAATTGCCATTTTCTACCAATAGCATCGCGTACCATGAAATCCAATTTTGGACCGTAGAATGCAGCCTCGCCGTACTCAACAACGTAGTTTAAGCCTTTTTCGTTCGCAGCTTCTATAATCGCGCTTTCTGCTTTTTCCCAATTTTCTTCGGATCCGATGTATTTTTCGTGATTATTTTTGTCGCGTAATGAAACTTGTGCTACGAAATCATTGAAGTTGAGAGTTTTAAAAATATAAAATACAATATCAATTACTTTAATAAACTCCTCTTTCAGTTGGTCTGGGCGACAAAAGATGTGTGCGTCATCTTGTGTAAAGCCGCGTACACGTGTTAATCCGTGTAACTCTCCGCTCTGTTCATAACGATATACCGTACCGAACTCGGCTAAACGTATTGGTAAATCTTTATACGATTTTGGACTCGACTTGTAAATCTCGCAGTGGTGGGGGCAGTTCATTGGTTTTAATAAAAATTCCTCACCTTCGGCTGGAGTTTTGATTGGTTTAAATGAGTCTTCGCCGTATTTTGCGTAGTGCCCGCTGGTTACGTACAGTTGTTTTCCACCAATATGTGGTGTCATAACCATTTGATACTCATATTTTTTCTGTATCTTTTTTAAGAAGTTTTCCAATCTTTCGCGTAGAGCAGCTCCTTTTGGCAACCACAAAGGCAATCCTTGACCAACAGCTTGTGAAAAAGTAAATAGTTCAAGCTCTTTTCCTATTTTTCTATGGTCGCGTTTTTTCGCCTCTTCAAGCATAACTAGGTATTCGTCAAGCATTTTCTTTTTCGGAAAAGTAATGCCGTAAACGCGTGTTAACTGTTTTCGTTTTTCATCACCACGCCAGTATGCTCCTGCAACCGAAGTAACTTTAACCGCTTTAATTGGTTCTGTTGAAGGCAAGTGTGGACCTCTACAAAGATCTGTAAATGTTCCTTGTTTATAGAATGATATGGTACCGTCTTCTAGTTCAGATATCAGTTCAGTTTTATAATTTTCTCCAATACTTTCAAAATACTTAAAGGCTTCTTGTTTGGGAACTTCGTTTCTGATGTATTGGTTTTTTTGTGATGCTAACTCCATCATTTTGCTTTCAATCTTTGCAAAATCAGCATCTGTAATCATTTTTTCCTCAGGGAGTTCAACGTCATAATAAAATCCATTTTCAATAGCTGGACCGATACCGAACTTTACTCCGGGATATAATTGTTGCAAAGCTTCGGCTAATAAGTGAGCTGATGAGTGCCAGAAAGCATGCTTACCCTCTTCGTCTTCCCATTTATGTAATTTGATCGTAGCGTCATTGGTGATTTTACGGGTCAAATCCCACAAGTCGTCATTTACAGTTACCGACATTACATTTTCAGCAAGGCGTGGGCTTATGCTTTGTGCTATTTCAAAACCTGTAACTCCGGAGGGATACTCGCGGACGCTATTATCGGGAAGGGTGATTTTAATCATGTTGCTATTTTTTATTGTTCAAAGATTCTATACGATTAACAATTTCTTGAGTTGAGTCAACTAACTGCAAGCGTAGTTCTTTGAAATATTTTTTTGCGTTTTTTTCTGTCTCTTTATTTGACCTACGGAAACCGTTGATATTATCAATCGTTTCATTATGGAGATTTATAATATCTTGGCTAATTTTAGTAATTTCCTCTGTTGCTGATGAATTCGTAATTTCTGCAATATAGCAGCCAAATAGTAGTTCAGAGGTCAGGTAATCTAATTCTTTTTTTAATCGTTTTATTGATGCCATATATGTTATTTTATGTTTCTTCGTTAAAGAAGAGTTTATAATAATTCATTTGTTTGTTGTTATCGTATCCTCGCTCTATTTTTTCAGGGTCTCCATGCACATAAAGATGAAAATTTCTATCCAGCTTGATAACTGGTCTGAAATATCTTCTGCTTTTTGACAGTGCAGGTTTAGAAACGACGAAACTGTCTGCAAATTCTACACCATAATTATCGGCAAACTGTTTTTTGTAATCTTCAAAGACTTCAATAGCTTCATTTTGTCCAATTACTTTTTTTGTAAAATCTTCGTTATCAAATAGTTTTGAGTTTTTAAAATAATCGTCACTACGTTGTAAAAATGCAATTTGTTGTGCCTTTTCAACGTTGTTTTCTTCTGTCAGAACTTCATTACCAAACTGTTGGCAAACTTGCATAAAATTTTCAGTTTGATAATATCCATCTGCGATTTGGTTTAGGTTAAGAAAATCGGTGCGCCAATATTGCGCTTCAGCACTTTTGTTAACCTTATCTACAATAGCAATTTTATAGCCACTCTCTTCGTACACGTTGAAAATAAGGCAACCCTTATCTAATTTACGAATATTTATTCCTTGATCATGTTCGGCAACAAATTGTTGGTCATTTTGATATACTTTTAAGAAAACATCTTTGTTTTCACTTTTAAAAACTCCTAGGCAATCGACCTCTTGTCCATCAATACTACAGTTTTTAAAAAGGGCTATATAAAGCTCTCCGGTTTTTATATTAGGATGTTGTGATGTTGTGTGCAACCATTTGGTTATTAGGTCACTATTTGTTTTAAACTCTTCAGGATTATTAAATATTGCTTTACAATATTTGTACATATTATGATTTTCTCCAATGCCACTAATATCAAACTCGTAGAATGCACCTGGTTTAAACGATGAGAGGAAGTAGGTTAGGAGCACTTGTTTTAGCTCACTGTCATGTATAACCAATTCACTCTCTGAAAGTAGCAAAGATGATGAATCAAATCTACTACCGACCTGATGTATAACAAATTTTTCTAACGAAACATTTCTAAAGTCGATCATAATCAAAAATTTCGGACTGCAAAATTACAAAAATATCAGACAGGTTTTCAACTCTTAGTTAATAAATTTGTTAAGAAATGAGTTCATCCTTTAAAATCTGACCTAATTGTTAAGAAATAGACAATGTTAATTGTGTGAGTATAAGTTGTTTAAATAAATAGTATTTGATTTTAGTATTGAAAATGTAATTATTTAGTGAATAATTTATTTTCGCTAATCTCTTTAATTTTACCATATTTATTAAGTTGATTGATTGATATTCTTGATTTATCACCAACAACAACTATCGCAAATTTGTTATTTTTTAACATTCGATTGTAAAATTCGTACAATTTATCCCAGGTTAAATTTTTATAATATTCTGTTAGTTCGTTAAATGGGTCTGTTTCATACCCTTGATTTTTCCATTTTTTAACTTCAGGTATAAGGTTTCTAAAATCTGGTTTATCGGTTAATGCCTTACTAATTAGGTACTCTTTAATCATTTCGATGCGTTCGGGTTTTTGTGGCATATCACGAATTATTGAGTTCAGAATCTCTATGGCTTCATTTGCCTTGTCGGATTGTGTTCCCACGTATGCAGTAAAATGCACCGGGTCGTTCTGTTTTTTTGGTATTTTAAAACTTCCACCAACAGCATAAGCCATGCTCCTGTATTCGCGAATTTCCTGTGCAAGTAAACCCGAAAATCCACCACCAATATAAACATTGAAGGCGTTGAGCATTGCATATTCTTGTTTTGATAATTCAGATTTTGTTGTGAAAAATATCTTTGCCTGTTTAGCCTTTTTCTTATTTGTAAAAAACAGCGTGTTTTCGGGATAGGTCGCAGTTGGCTTGTAAATAGGGGAGTCAGTATCTTTTAGGTTCTCACTGAAATTGAGATTGTTACGTGCATGCTCGCAGAGTTCGCCAATATCGGTATTTCCTGCGAAAAATATCTCAATTGCGTATTGAGTTGCTGATTTAAATACCTCGATTAAGTGAGTTGCTTTTAGTTTTTTAATATCGCTAAGTTTGTCTCTGTCGATATATTTCGATTTTTTGTTGTATAAAGCGTAGTGTAACAGAGCGTTGGCCACATTATCTGGTTCTTTGTGCTCGATCTCTCTGTTTGCTTTTTCGTTTTCGTATATTGTTGATATTTTGCTGTTATCGGCGATGGGTTCGTTAATTAGCTTATTGAGTAGCTGTAAGACTTTTGGAAGATTTTTCTCTATTCCAACTACGTTGATAGACGTGTAACTATCGTTAACATCGAAAGTATATGTGGCACCAAGCTTTGCAAATTCAAGTTTTAGTTGATTTGAGTCAAATTCTTTAGTTCCAGTGAGGTTCATGTACGAAGTAGCTAAATCAAGCCTTTTAATTTTTTCTGTGCCTACGCAAAACAAAATCTGAAGTGTAAATATGTCGTTTACGTTATTTGCTGTTCTGAAAACTTTGTAATTCTTATAAATTTCCCTCTCCTGAATATCCTTTAAAAAGTCAATGGGCTTATAATCAAGCTCTTTTGGTTTAATGGTGTTGAAATGTTTTTGATATTCAGACACCTCCTGTGTGTTTGACATAATGGGCTTATATCCTGGTTTGTCTATCTTGTCAACAGGCGGTTTTCCCATTTTTGATTGTAAAACTAAATAGTTGTCACCGAAATACTTAGATGCAACTTTTTTGACATCATCTGATGTGATTTTTTTAATTATCTCAGCTCGATTAAAAATAGTGTTTAGATCTAAACCTTTTGTAAATGCAAAAGCTAAGGCAAGTGATTTTTCTTGCAGTGACTCTAATTTCTGTTGCTCTTCACTGTAAAATTCGTTTTTAATGGTTTCGAGAAATGTTTCGGTAAAATCGCCTTTGGTTATCCTCTGTATTTGCTCAATAGCAAGATTTTCAGCATTTTCGTGGCTTTGTCCAATTAGTTTGGGGATAGCCATAACGATTAAACTTCCGTAGTCGTGGTAAGGGATTTGCATTGCTACAGCTGCCAAAAGTTTATTGTCAAGGCTAAGTTGGTCGAGGTAACCCGTTTGTGTTGAATTGTTTAACATCTTGCAAATCAGGTCCATAACAGGTTTTTCTTCTTCGCCATCTGCGGGAACGCGGAAACCCATCAGATTCATTTTTATAGGCGACAGCTTTTCGCTATATACTTCGCGCCCTTTGAATGGCTCTTCGATATATTTTGTACGCTCTGGCAATTTTGCGCTTTTAAGTTGACCAAATTTATCCTCAATCATTGGCATTACTTCATCTGTATTGAAGTCGCCTGACAATACAAGAGCCATATTATTAGCTACATACCAAGTTTTGAAAAATTCGTACATCTTGGTAAGACTGGGGTTTTTCAAATCCTCCTTAGTGCCTATTAATGAGCGTTGTCCGTATGGGTGCTTTTTAAACATGTAGCGATTAAAACTTTCGATAAGCTTTGTTTGGAATTGGTCTTCGTACATATTTTTTTCCTCGTAAACAACTTCGAGTTCGGCTTGAAAAGCCCTAAAAACAGGTTCCTGAAAACGGTGTGAATATAGGTCAATCCAGCGATTGATTTGGTTTGGCGGAAACTCGTTGAAAAACACCGTTATATCGGGCGAAGTAAAGGCGTTAAGTTTTGTTCCGCCCATTCTGTAAACCAAATTACTCATTTCATTCAGAATGCCGTATTGTGCAGCCTCCAGTGACTCTTTGTTTATCTGTGTCTGAATTTCTTTTCTTTTTTCTTCGTCTTTTGTCGCTGATAATAAATCATATAGCTTAAATATATTATCGATATGTGGTTTCTCTTTCTCCCAGTCTAACGTTCCAAGTTTGGTAGTGCCTTTAAAAAGCATATGCTCCATATAGTGAGCCATTCCTGTTGCGTTTGCCAGGTCATCTTTGCCGCCTGCTTTTGTTACAACAAGTCCAAAAACTTTTGGTAGTCTGTGGTCTTCGTTCAGAATTACGGTAAATCCGTTTTTTAGTGTTTTTGTTGTTAAGTTGTTATGTGAAGATAAGTTCATAATTTATGTACAGTTATAAAATTGTGTTAGATATAAATTTTGCCCTTAAGGCAAGTTATCAATCCGTGCAAAAGTAGTAAAAAGCCTCAAATTGATAAAGCATTTGTGTTCGGAGAGAAAGTCAAATTCTTAAAATTCAATTATATCTCCACTGCTTATCCAGCTGACATCAAAATGAGTGCTTAAGTGACATATCACTCTCGGGTGTGTGCAGTGCGATGGGTATAATTTTGTGATATGATGTTGCTTAAAAAACTTGACGGTTTTTTCTAAACGTTCATCAATCTGTGATAAATGAAATCCACCTACAATTGCTGCTATAGGGTTATGGGGGAAAAACTCTTTCGCTTTCAGTACAATATTGCAAATGCCACTATGAGAGCAACCTGTAATAATAACAATGCCTTTGTTAGTATTGAACGTCAGAGCGGTATCATCTATTATTGGGTCAGTCTCGCCATTTTCTAAAATATATTTTGGCGATATGGATTCAAAGTCGGTTATTCGGGGAATTTCACCCATAAACCATGCTTGATGTTCAATTTTAACAGGTTTTGATGAGCGGGTAATCTTAAAGCTGTTCTCTATATCAGTTTCTGACAAATCAAGTCCAATATATTGATTGTTAGTGCGTTTATACCGTTTAGTAAAAATATCGGGGTGAGCTAAAAGAGGTTTGTTTTTAGGAAAATATTTTAGTCCGTTTCCGTGGTCGTAATGTCCGTGGCTTAAAACAATTAAGTCGGTTTGGTTCAAATCAATGCCTAATTTGTGCGCGTTAATTGTTGCTATATCTGTTTGTCCGGCATCAAATACAATCTTTTTGTTATTGTATTCAATGTAGAATGATAGTCCATGTTCGGCTTTACAGTTAGAACTTGCTTGATTATCGACCAAAACTGTTAATTTCATTTTTTGCGTTTGTTTGTAATTTTTCAGGCTTTATGCCACGAAATTAAAAAATAATTGAAATAAATTTCAAAAAGGTTTGGCAAAAATAAAAAATAGAGTACCTTTGCAGTCGCAAAACAAAAATGCATTGATTCAGTAGCTCAGCAGGTAGAGCACATCCCTTTTAAGGATGGGGTCCTGGGTTCGAACCCCAGCTGGATCACAAGCCGAACATTAGTTCGGCTTTTTTTGTGTAAAAAAACAAGGTGTCGTAAACCATGTTTTTGAGTTTGTTGGTTTCTCAAAACGGCATTCTCGCCAAAGGAGCCAATCCATGGTCGGCAAATTCGTTGTTCAGGAACTTGTAGTATCCTGCAATAGCTACCATTGCGGCATTATCGGTTGTCAGAGAGAGAGCAGGAGTATAGACATCTAACTTTAACTCTTTGCCAAGAGAGTGAGCTGCTTTTCGTAATTCGCTGTTTGCTGATACTCCTCCGGCAATGCCAAAACTTTTGACATTTGTCTGTTTTATTGCCTTTTTAGTTTTGTCTATCAGAATATCTACAATACTTTTTTGTAACGAAGCGCAAAGGCTTTCTCTGTTGTTTTCAATAAAATTGGGGTCTTCTTGTAAACGGTCTCTTAAAAAGTATAGAAACGAAGTTTTTAAGCCACTAAAACTAAAATCCAAGCCGTTAACTCTTGGTTTTGCAAACTTAAAGGCAGTTGGGTCGCCTGTTTGAGCCAACTTGTCGATAACAGGACCTCCGGGATAGCCAAGGCCCATTATTTTTGCGCATTTATCAAAAGCTTCTCCTGCAGCATCGTCAATAGTTTGCCCTATTATCTCCATTTTCAAAAAATCTTCAACTAACACCAATTGTGTATGACCGCCAGAGACTAACAAACATAACATTGGAAACTTTGGCATTTTAAAATCGGGAGTATCTTTTTTTATAAAATGTACTAAGATGTGGGCTTGTAAGTGATTTACATCAATTATTGGAACATCTAACGATAAAGCCAATCCTTTGGCAAAAGATGTTCCCACTAACAAAGCTCCTAACAGTCCGGGACCGCGCGTAAAAGCAATAGCCGATATTTGATTTAATTCAACCCCAGCCTCTTTTAAAGCTATATCAACAACTGGAATAATATTCTGCTGATGTGCTCTTGAAGCCAGCTCGGGTACAACTCCACCATATTTTTGGTGTATTGTTTGATTTGCTATGTAATTTGAAATAACATAGCCGTCTTTTACAACCGATGCAGATGTTTCATCACATGACGACTCTATTCCCAAAATAATTACTGACATATTATGTTTTAAAAAACTTACAAAGTTAAACTATTTATTTTGACAATTCGTTAATAATACTGATAGTATATGTTGCATCGGTATTAACTATTGTAAAATTTAATAAAAGAACTAACCTTTAAAAAATTATAATTGGTGTAACAAAATACCACAAATTAGCTGTTTCTAAGCTTTGAATGACTATTTTTGCAGTAACATTAATTAACTAAACAAATTAGACCCATAAAGAGTAGAGGTAAAATATGGTTGTTGATATTGACAGTGATTGTTTCATTGCCATTTATACTCTATTTGGTATTGCTTAGCAGTTCTGTACAGACATATCTGACAGATAAAACAACTTCGTGGTTAAAAAATGAGTTTGGTTTGAATGTCTCTATCAGACAAATTAATTTCAGACCCATTAATCATCTTGTTATAGAGGATATTTATGTTGAGGATACAAGTGGTGACACTTTAGCCTATATCCACTCATTGACAGCAGGCGTTGAACAAATAAACTTGAAAGGTCCTGAATTGTATTTCAGCCGTGTAGTGTTTGATAGTCTGAAGTTTCATATGCAATCTGACAGTTTAGGTAAGTCAAATCTTATTAATGTAATTGATCTGTTTAGAAAAAAGGATTCGGTTGTTGAAAAGAAAGTTTCGAATTTCAGACTCTATTCGCACATTGTCGCTCTTAAGCGTTCAGAATACGTTTTAAGAAAATTTAATCCCGAAAAAACGCAGAAAATAAACTTCGGCGATTTAAAACTTGGCAATCTGAATGTTGAGGCACAACCATTTGATTTGCGAGGCGATACAATCATTATTGATATTAAAAAACTCTCCACAATAGATCATTGTGGTTTAAAGGTTGATAATATGTCAACTGTTTTTTGCTTAGAGCCGAGAGCTTTAAAGTTCGAGAACTTTAACACAATGTTTGGGCAAACAAATGTTAATTCCGAGTATGTAAGGCTTATTCAATTAACTGACACCGCTTTTGCTAATTTTGAAAATGAAGTATCATTCGATGTCAATCTGTTTTCAAGCGATGTTACAACTGATGACCTGGCTTGGTTCGCGCCAGAATTAAAAAAACTCGATCTAAAAGCAAAAATTAAGGGTAAAGTAACTGGACCATTAAGTAATTTGTATGGAGATAATTTACTTATAGAAGTTTTAGACTCCACAAAACTGCATACATCACTTAAACTAAGAGGTTTACCCGATGTCGAAAATATGTTTTTTGATGCCGATATAAAAAACCTAACAACATCGTACAGTCAGTTAGCGCAATTAACGGTATTAAAAGATAGTTTGGGTAGCCCTATTTTGCCTCCAGAACTGAGCTGTTTAGAAAGAATAAATTATAAAAGCTTTGTTTCTGGGAATATGTCAAATATTTCATCAGTAGGAACCTTTAACACAAATATTGGTGGTGTTTTTCACAATATCTCTTATAGCCAAAATGATATGAAGCAAATAAGCCTTAATGGTTTAGTTCAATTAAATAATTTTGGTATAGGTGTTATATCAGGAACTTATCCTATGTTAGATAAGATCGATACGAAAATAAATATTAGCTCTGTGCTAAATCCCAACAAAACCTTTTCTGCACAATTTAAAACTTTGGTAAGTCATGTTGATTTTGAAAATTATCCATATAAAAACATTGAAATCGAGGGTAAATTAACCGACAAGTTTTACGATGGGAGTATCACAATTGATGATCCTAACGTTGAATTGGATTTTATGGGTAAGGTTGAATATGGAACCAAAAGGCAGCATCACAAGTTTATATTAAATCTCTCAAAATTTAATCTTTATCCTCTCGGTTTAGACTCTGATTCCGCTTCACGAATGCAATTCGATATGGTTGCAAATCTTTATGGAATAAATCCTGATAGTATAATTGGCACGGTTAACATGTACGATGTTTATATTACACGTAAAGGGGAAGAAGCGAATTTTGTGAATTTAGACTTGAATTTCGACAGGAAAGGAATCTCTAAAACCCTGAGTGTCAATTCTGAATATATAGGAGTGTTACTTTCAGGACAATATACATATAACACTGTATCAGATGTTTTAAGCGATGCTGTAAAGCAATATATGCCAGCAGTTGCATGGTCTGATGAGGTAATTCAAGAGGACGATTTTACAAATATCCAACTTAAAATAGATTTACACAATGTTAAACCTGTTGTAAACCTGTTTGATACAGCTTTGACTGTAAGTAACAATAGTTATTTGGACATTAGGTATAAAGCCAGCGGAAGAAAGTTTGATATGAAAGGTTTAACATCAAAAGTTGCATATCAAGATATGTATTTGAATAATATTTCGTTTTCAGGGTATAACGAAGCAACTAAAATAATTGCCAACATTAGTGCAGACAACTTCTTTTATTATCAAGATATGTCGTTAAAAAATTTATCATTAAACACAATTCTTGAAAGCAATCTAATGACATTCAACGTCAACTGGAATAACTATAACAGAGAAGACACAACGAATTATAGTGGATACATCAGTTCGCAAATATTGTTTCCAGAGTCGGGGAATTTCGACAGATTTGGTATCAATATACTTTCGTCAAATGTCGTAATTTCCGATACAACGTGGAGCATTTCGCCATCAGTAGTAAAGGTAAACGGTTCTGAAATAGAATTCGATAATTTTGCTATCGGACATCGAAATCAACATCTGTATATAAATGGAATAATAAGCAACGACTCTAATGACACTCTATTTGTTAATACCAAAAGTATAAACTTAGAGATGTTAAATGTGCTATTAAAAAATAAATTCGGGATTAGCGTTGAAGGGGTTCTGACAGCCGATATTGCGGCGACCAATCTTTACGAAAATCCTTTTGTGCTTGCGCAAATAGATTTGGATAATTTAAAATATAATGGGCAATTAATTGGCGATACAAAAATATCGAGTTCGTGGGATCCTTTACTAGAGATGATAAAAGTTGACTGGGTATCGACAATTCAAAACTATGATGTTTTGTACATAGTGGGAGATTATAGTCCGGATAATTCAAATGTGAATTTTAGATTGTTTGTCGACAGATTCGATTTATCTATTTTAAATCCTTATTTGGAGGGAGTTTTGCACGATTTGACTGGTCTTACAACTGCAGAAATGATAATAAAAGGTAATTTAAAAGCACCAAAAATGGAGGGTGTAATTATTTTAGATCGATGTAGTTTTGTTTTAGATTACACAAAAACACGTTATCAAATAACCGACTGGATAGATATTTCACCAGATGCAATTATTTTTTCCGATTTAAGAGTTGTTGATAATAACAATAACAATTTACTTGTAAGTGGTAGAGTTACTCATAACAATTTTGACAGTTTAGGTCTTGACGTAAGGTTTAACGCAACTAACTTTATGTTCTTGAACACCTTAGAGAAAGATAATAGTAAGTTTTTTGGAACAGTATTCGCCTCGGGTAATGGAACTGTAAAAGGGAAAGTTGATAATTTGGATATTTCAATGGGAATTAAAACCGAGCCAAATACGCGTCTATTTATTCCGCTTAACAGTGGAGGAACTGTAAATCAAACCGATTATATTGTTTTTAAACAACCAAAAGCGCAATTAACGGATAAAAACAAGCAAGCACCTGAAACGAAGGACAAGAGTGAATCAGAAATAAATTTAATGATGAATCTTGAGGTTACTCCCGAAGCTGAAGTTCAAATAATTTTTGACCCTGCAATTGGAGATATTATAAAAGCCAAAGGTTCGAGCAATTTAACTATATATATGCCTCCAAAAGATGATTTGGAAATATACGGTGATTATATAATTTCAGAAGGAGACTATCTGTTTACCTTGCAAGATGTTTTTCAAAAACGATTTGCCATAGCTAAAGGATCAAGCATTACTTGGTCAGGCGATCCGGCTAATGCGAATATCGATATTGACGCTGTTTATAAGGTGCGAAGGGCAAATTTATACGACCTGACATTTAATTCCGAAGATGAAGGCTCACGCATTTCCGCTGATGCTCACTTGCTTATGACAGGAACATTTACAGCACCAAACATCAATTTTAAAGTTACTTTGCCAGCATCAGCCGAAGCAGCACAAGACCAAATAAACGCACTGCAATCAGACGAAATAAGCAAACAAGTAATATCGCTACTAGTATTAAACAGATTTCAACCTTTGCCCGGAGCAGTTAAGGTTGCAGAAACAACAGGACCTTCGAGTGTTGAAAGCAATGCAAGTGAATTGCTTTCAAATCAGGTAAGCAACTGGCTTTCACAAATCAGCAGATCGTTTGATATTGGGTTTAACTACACTCCGGGAGGTGAAGTTTCGTCACATGAATATGAACTTGCCGTATCAACTCAAATATTGAACAACCGAGTGACAATAAACACAAACTTAGGTATGGGAGGAGAACAAATTGGACAAAGTTCTAGTAGCGGAACAAATATTGCAGGCGACTTTGAAATGGAAGTAAAACTCGATAAGCGCGGAAAAATAATGTTTAAAGGATATCACAAAACAGATAATAATTACGATTCACACTCAAAACAAGGAGCAGGTGTATTTTATCGAGAAGAGTTTAATACCTTGAACGAATTGTGGGGGAAGTTTTTTAGAAGAAAATCGAAATAAAACCATTTGGCTTTTAGCCTTAGATATAAAAAATATAATAACTTTGAGCCAAAATCGTTAACAATTTAAAATCACTATTATATGATCGACACACTTATTCAAGATGTTCCTGGTGCAGTTGCGGAAAGCCAAGCAACCGAGATGACTATGTCAATTTGGGAAATGACCCTCAAAGGGGGTGTTCTTATGATACCCATCTTTATTCTGTCCATTATAGCGGTTTATATCTTTTTTGAACGCTATTTTGCTATTAGAAATGCTTCGAAAGAAGATCCCTCTTTTATGGAAAGAATTAAAGATTATATTCATGCGGGACAAATTGATTACGCTATAAATCTTTGTCAACACACTGATAACACGATATCACGAATGCTTGAAAAGGGAATTAATCGCATAGGCAGACCTTTAAACGACATAAGTACAGCCATAGATAATATTGCAAACCTTGAAATAGCAAAATTAGAAAAAAGTTTACCAGCTCTGGCATCTGTAGCAGGTGGAGCACCAATGCTTGGTTTCTTAGGTACTGTTACTGGTATGATACGTGCATTTTACGACATGGCTAACGCAGGTAGCAATATAGACGTACAACTGTTGTCAAGTGGTATTTACACGGCAATGGTAACCACAGTTGCAGGTTTGATAGTTGGTATTACAGCCTATTTTGCATATAACGCTTTGGTAGCACGAATTGAGAGAGTTGTATTCCGGCTGCAAGCGCGTGCAATTGAATTTATGGATTTACTCAACGAACCAGTAAATTAAACTAACAATGGCAATAAAAAGAAGAAGCAAAGTTAGTGCAGAATTCAGTATGTCATCAATGACAGACATTGTGTTTTTGTTACTTATATTTTTTATGGTAACAAGTACACTTATCGCGCCAAACGCATTAAAACTATTGCTACCTCAAAGTAACAATCAGACACAAGCAAATAAACCTATAACAACAGTATCCATAACTGCTGATTTAACATATGCTGTTGAGACACAGATTGTTCCATTTGAACAATTAGAGAGCTATATACAATTAAAAGTTGGACCAGCTGCCAGTTATACTGAACCTCCTACGATA
Source organism: Bacteroidales bacterium (assembly GCA_012519055.1). Taxonomy (NCBI): domain Bacteria; kingdom Pseudomonadati; phylum Bacteroidota; class Bacteroidia; order Bacteroidales; species Bacteroidales bacterium. The sequence goes on from JAAYQU010000045.1 coordinate 81,310, forward strand.
TCGCTACATGCCGACAAAAGCGTAGCTATTGAACATGTAGTAAAGGTTATGAATATTGCAAAACGAAATAGATATAAATTGATTTTGGCTACTGCTCCAGAAAATTAATCTTTTGTAAAAGCGCAAATTTAAACAGGCACAATAATATTATAATATAAACCAATGCAACAAGATAACAACAAGAAGATTGGATTTATAGGTACTGTAATATTTCATGTTGCAGCTGTCATTATAATGTTTCTGTTTGGTTTTGTTACCCCACTGCCTCTGCCCGAAGAGGAGGGTATTTTGATAAATTTTGGTGTCGATGATGCTGGTAGCGGAGATATTGAAACTCAGTTTTCGCCTTCAGTTGCTATGGTTGAAACTCAGCCGCAAGTATCAAACCCTGTTGTAGAAACTTCCGATGACAATGAGAAAGAGATACTTACTCAAGATTACGAGGAAACCGCTGCGATGGAAGAAAGGAAGAAGAAAGATAGGGAACGAAAATTAGAAGAGGAGAGACAAGAAAAAATCAGAAAAGAACAAGAAGCCGAACGAGTACGACAAGAGGAGATTGAACGCAAAAGACAAGCAGAAGAACGTCGTAAGGCAGAGCAACAACAAAAAATAGCAGAAAGCACAGGAAAAGCATTTGGAATAGCCAACACCAACTCGCAAAGCGACGGAACGGGAGGCGGTTTTGGCAATCAAGGTGATTTAAGGGGATCACCGGATAGTCGTTCATACGAGGGTAGTGGGCAAGGTAAGCAAGGAATTAGCTACAGCCTTGCTGGAAGAAGCCCTCACGGAGGACAACTACCACTACCGCTTTATCCGAATAAAGAAGAGGGGGTTGTTGTAATAAAAGTCAAGGTTGATAAAAATGGCTATGTAACAGAAGCTGTGTGGGAATCCAAAGGTTCTACTACGACCGACAGACAACTTGTTGAAGCAGCTACTAAAGCTGCAAAGAAAACACGTTTTAATCAAGATGAAAACGCTGATTTAATACAGGTTGGAACAATTACTTATAGATTTAGTATCAAATAAGCAATTAGCAATGTGCAATTAGCAATGTGCAATGAACAATTGGCAAATAATTGGCTGAATGTTAATGTGTTGTAGAGACGTCATATCATGGCGTCTCTGTCTAGCCTGGAAGTTACTGTAGTAGCTACAAATTTCAAAAATTTTGAATATGAGGATAATTGCTGTTCTTATTTTCGGCACAATAACCTTTTGGGGTTATTCACAAGAAACTAAAATTATTAGTGGAAAAATTATAAATCAAGAAGGTGAAGGAATTCCGTACTCAAGCATTGAATTTAAATCAAAGAAGGGAGGTGTTGCTTGCGATAATAAAGGAATATACCATTGGAAAATAAAGAACTTTACTACAAAAGATACTATAATTATTAGATCAATGGGTTATCTTTCAAAAGAAGTCCCAATAAGTATAATTCTTGATACTTCCCAAAGTGTAATTTTAAAAAGAAAAATATTTGAACTTGATGAAGTTGTTATTAGCAGTAATACAGAAACTTATAATAAAAAAGTAAAAATAGTAGGGAACAATAATAAGCCTAAGGGGGGATTTGGCTTTATTTCTCCAGGGAGAGAAATTGCTATATTTATCAAAGACACAAGCGTAGTTAACAGACGAATACACTCTGTGTCATATTTTATAAGCAATAAAGTAGGAATACCTACCACACCATTTAGAGTTAGAATATATTCTGTAGATAAACAAACGGGATTACCTTCGAATGACTTGTTGATAAATCAAATAGTTTTTACTCCTAAAAATAGTGGTTGGAATAGCATTCAGATAAATGATGATATTACTTTTCCCGAAAATGGTGTATTTGTTTCAATGGAATATATTTATACAGATGAAAAATATTATGCAATCGACAAATGGGGAACAGAATACTATGGACAGTATATAGGAATGTCTGAAAGTAAAAATAGGATTTGCAGAACATTCGTTAAAGAATTTGGTTTAGGTTGGATAAAAAAGAGCAATTCAAAATATAGTGATGCTTGTATTTTTATAGAAGTAATCTAATAATCGTAATTTTATATCAAAAAGATACTGTCCTAAAAAGGAGTGTAAAGTTCTTTATTAAGTCGGAAGACCGAAGACAATTCCGCATTGAGCTTGTAGAAGTAAAGACGGAAGCCTTTAGCTGTTGGCTATCAATGAGGCAATTGTTGTATCAATAGCCCCGACTTTCAAGTCGGGGATTGAGTAAGCGCACGTGATTTTTGGGCTTTAGCCCAAGTAATGCGGATCATGTGGGCAACGTTTTCAACGTAGAGACGGAGCATGCTCCGTCTCTACACTAAGAGTTTCCCTATGATTTCAACCCATTTTGAAATGGTTTTCATTTCATCGTGATTATCAAAATCGGGATCATAATCGGCGTTAAAAAACTCCCATGTAATAGTCGATGCTTGTTTGTTTGTTGTTGTAAAAGTAATACCCTCTCTTGTCTTTACGTTTTTTTGGGTTTCTCCCTCTCCAACGGTTTTGCTTGAACTAAACTCCTCGCATTTAACTATATCTTTTATTTTCAATACATACTCTTTCATCTGAAAATCGCGATAGATACAGAAAAATAGGAGAGAGTTGGTTTCATCAATAGCAATGCCCGAACGTCCGTAAACATCACTCTGAGAAATTTTAGCATTATTCTCCTTGCTTATTTTGTCTAAAGATTTTAGTACTCTGGCACTAAATCCCTTTTTCTTTTTTGATGCCCATACAAAGGGTATAATAAAAGCAGCAATACATGCTACTGTAATAATTATCATTCCTGTACTCATTGTTATAAAAATTTTTTAGTAAATAGATTATTGAAAAAATATTAATAATGCGCTATATTTCAACAGGTTATTAAATATTGAAACGTAGCATAAACTACAGATAAGGGAAACGTAGTTTTAGTTTTTATTGTAGATAACCGTATTACCAAAAACAGTGGAAAGGAAAAAGCTTATCGGCTTTGCGTGGATTTATAATAATTGTAGATGTAAAATACAGGTACTCAACCCCTACAGTCGGTTCCGGGCGAGCGATTGTAGGCAATAATCCATTAAGGCTTTTGTAAACAGCATTATGATTAATAAAATTAACGTGACTAAACGAAGTTTGAACTTCATTTTTCAGAGCATGCTGTAAAAAACCAATATTATAGACAGAAAAATAATAATTATCGTGGTGTTGGCTACTGTAACTACTATTAAACTTACTTAGTGTATTATTAATTTCAGCACTCGATATAAACTGAACACCCAACAGTAAAACCAACAAAAGCGCAGTCATAATTAACCATGGTGAGCTTTTGTCTGACTTTGGTTTATATAACTTAGGTTTATCTATATGCAAGTTTTGCATTATCGAAATATTTCCCGAAAGATAGTAAAATTAGTGCAGATAATTGAATAGTTAGGCGTTAATATCTGAAAGAATAGTTGTGAATTTTTCATGATACTATATTTGACCAATATCGTAAAACAAAAAAGCGAAGCATGGTTGCTCCGCTTTTTATTTTTTTTTCTATTACTGCCGATTATGCCGGAGAAATTGCTTCAACGGGGCACACTTCTGCACATGAACCACATTCAGTACATGTGTCTGGATCGATTTTATAGATATCTCCTTCAGAAATTGCGTCAACCGGACATTCTGAGATACATGAACCGCATGCTATGCAGTCTTCTGAAATTTTATAAGCCATCTTTTTTATTTTTATTTGTTAAGGTTTCGCAAATGTAGTGTCCTTTATTTAATTTATGAAATAAAACTGTAAAAATTAAAGCATTTTTCATCTATTCAGATAGATTTTAAATAAGTAATATATAGTCCTAGGTTAAATTCGTCTCACCAACGTTACTCCATTTAATAATGACAAGACCACTAAGTCTTCCCATTACTTTTGTATTTCAAATGCGCTATAACAACCCTAATGTCGCTATATTCAACACTATTGCTCAGAGCCCGCTTAATCTCGCCAATACTTTCAAAGAAATTACTGGAAATAAAATCGGATATAAGTTTAATTTTATCTTCATGAATCAGTTCGTCTGCAGATATTTCACCTGTCTCTACATATGAAATCAGATGTCCCAAAATAGTTGATATAACAAGACCTCTATCAGTCGCTATCTCTTCAACAGTTAGCCCTTGTTTGAACATATCGTAACTAATCTGTTTAGTACTGATTTTCTTCTTTTTTGGTTCAAATTCAATTTTCTCGGTTTTTTCGTACTGAGGTCTCAAATTGTTGTTAGCGCAGTACTCTTCAACAATTGATATTATGTCTATACCAAATTTTTCGGCTTTTATTTTACCTATTCCATGAATTTTTCTAAGCGCAGCAATATTTGCGGGTAAGTAATTGGAAATCTGAACAATAGACTTATTTGGCAATATTGCATAAAGAGGTACATTAAGATTGTCGGCTGCAATTTCGCGCCATTGTCTTAGCTGTTCGTATAGTTCCGGATTTTCTGACTCTTCGTTTTCTTTAACTTTTATTTTACCGACACGCATACTCTTTTTCCGTCTATCACTTGGCGACTCAATGGCAGCTTTAGCTTTTGCCTGCATAAACAGCTTAACGTCAAAACCAGATGCACACGATAACATGCTGTCGTTCTTTATTTGTAAATCCCACTCAATTTTAGTTTTAACATCTGAAAGCATTTTGCTGACCTGTTTGTTGTCGCTTGAAATATCAATGGTTTCAATAAACTGTATGAGTTCGTTCTCCATTTTTGGCTGAAAGTATGCAACGGCTTTTTTTATTCGTCCCTGTATCAGTTCCGACTCTTCAACCGATGATGTAAGTTTTTGTGTATGACGCAAAATTTCGTTGTTGAATTTTTGTCCTACATCATAAAAGTTATTGTTTAAGACATTTATAAAGTTCTCTGTCTTTTCGGGCAAAGTTGAGCTAAGAATAGTGTGATTGTTTTGAATAGTTTTTTGTAGTTGATATGCGTTTTTTCTAATGCTACTAAAATCGAAAAGATCATGTAGTAATTCTATTTGGAACTCTAGTTGCGCTTGTTTAAGTTGGTTACTGTCAGGTTGATTGCGTGAAATTTCATTATTAAAACTGATAATGCTTGAATCGGTTTTAATCCCGTAAGTGTTGATAGGCGAGCTTAAAATTAATCCTTCTAAAGATGTACATCGGCTAAGCGCAACATATACCTGACCATGTGCAAAAGCAGCTTGTGCGTCAATAACTACTTTATCGAATGTCAGCCCCTGACTTTTGTGAATGGTAATAGCCCATGCAAGTTTCAAAGGTATCTGTTTGAAAGTACCAATTACTTGTTCTGTAATCTCTTTAGTCTCTTGGTCAATAGAGTAACGATTATTTTCCCATGTAAGCTCAGTTACAGCCAAAACCTCCTCTTGATCCTGACACTTAACGAAAACAACATCTTCCTCGATATCAACTACTTCGCCTATTTTGCCGTTATAGAACAGTTTCTCGGGCGAGGGGTCGTTTTTAACAAACATCACCTGTGCGCCAATCTTCAAATCAAGGTTATACTCTGTGGGGTAAGACGTTTCAGGAAAATCTCCAGAGACCTCAGCAGTAAACATCTCCGACGCTCTATTTAGTTTTTTAAGCTGTTTGTCGTTAATAAGTTTTGCTTGGTTGTTGTGGGTTGTAAGCGTAATATATCCTTTGTCGTAGTTATCAAGTATTTGGGGCTGGTAGCGCGCATTTAATTTCTCTATATCGCTTGTAGTCAGTCTATTGTCTCTCACACTGTTTAGCAAACTGATAAAATTTTGGTCTGATTGCCTGTAAACCTCTGTCAGCTCGATGCTAACATAATCGGTTTGACGTAGTGCGTTGCTTCCAAAAAAATATGTTGATTGATAGTATTTTTCCAATATTTCACGCTCGTCTTCTTTTACAACAGGTGCAAGTTGCTGTAAATCTCCAATTAAGAGAAGTTGAACACCTCCAAATGGTTTAGAGTTGTTTCTGTATCGTCTTAAAACATTGTCTATTGCATCAAGCAAATCTGCTCTAACCATGCTTACTTCATCAATTATCAGAAGATCAAGGCTTCTTATAATATCAATTTTGACCTTTGAAACACGTAATTGTGCATTTTGCTCGTCTTCTGATGTTTCTGTTTTCATTCCGGGAATAAAAAGTCCGGGAGCAATTTGAAAAAATGAATGTATTGTGACACCACCTGCATTAATTGCAGCAACGCCTGTCGGAGCGACTACAATATTCCTTTTTGTTGTTGTTTTTGTGATATTTTGTAGAAAAGTTGTTTTTCCTGTCCCTGCTTTTCCTGTTAAAAAAACATTCCGTCCTGTGTATTCAACAAATTCGTATGCTAATTTTAATTGACGATTTGTGAAGAAGCTCATGTGTTTTTAATTTTGCAACTAAAATACTAAATCATAACGAGACACAAAAAAATGAGACACTCTTTACTCTAATAAAAGTATCTCATTCCTAAGTGTTTTTCTATTTTGACAGTATTCCTCAAATCATTTTGTCTATGGAAAAGTTTTGACTTGTTTGCGTGTTTAAAACTTGTTAGTCCATTTTTCAAATGATGCCATAAAGTTTGTTAAAAATTTCTCGGTTTCAGCCACTAAATTACCTTTATCGTCAAATAGGTTATGTACATTACCTATGTATGCTTCTGGATTTTGCATTAACAAAACATTCAAAAACATCATTGGTTGACGTAGTGCAAGATTGGCACCAAAACCGCCAAGAGGACTTTTCGAGACACTAACGATAGCACCAGGTTTACCACTCCACATATTTTTTCCGTACGGGCGTGATGCTACATCAAGCGCATTTTTTAATACTCCAGAAATAGTACGATTATATTCTGGCGTAACAAACAGAAAGCCATCGGCTTGCTCTATTTTTTTTCGAAATTTCACATATTCCTCATGAGGTTGTTCTTGGTCGATATCCTCGTTATAATGGGGTAAATTTCCTATTTCCACTATTTCCATTTCCAGGTTTTCAGGTGATAGACTTATTAGTTGTTGAGCAATTTTTTTATTATAAGACTCTTTTCTTAAACTGCCTACTAAAACTGCAATTTTTTTCTTATTCATAATTATTAAACGTTTGTTGTGATTTGACTTAAGCAAAATCGGATATTATTTATTTAACTCCGAATACTCAGATATCAACAACAAAACCAGTATTTTGTTCTATGATTATTAGGTGTAGAAAAAGTTTTTGCAAACTCAAGCACAGTAAAACACAAAACTCCAATTATATTAATTGGAGTTTGCGTTTTATTTTATATTCTTTTTCCTGTGTTTAGGGCTATTAGGGAATTATCAATATTCTACAATTCGCTTGCAACTTCTTCTGCTGTCTCGGGGTCGATTAATATACGTCCACAGTATTCACAGTCAATAATTTTTTTGTACTGACGAATATCAACCATTCTTTGTGGAGGAATTGCATTGAAGCACCCGCCACACGACTCTCTGTCAAAAGTAACTACAGCTAAACGGTTTTTTGCATTGTTTTGAATTCTTGTATATGCATTATACAAGCGCTCTTCAATGAGTTTTTTTACTGATTCTCTGGAATTAAGCAATCGGTCTTCTTCAATTTTAGTTTCTGCGATTATTGAATCAAGTTCAGGACGTTTGTGTTCCAAATCAGCTTTTCTCTCATTATGAACGGCCTCTGTTCTTTCGTATGCTTCTTGATTTTGTTTAATCCTTCCTGTAAGTTCGCGTATTAATTTTTCACGAAGTTCAACCTCAAGCTCCTGATATTCAACTTCTTTGGCAATAGACCTGAATTCACGATTATTGCGAACATTCATTTGTTGCTCTTCGTATTTTTTAATTAAGGTTTGAGCACTAATAATCTCGTTCTTCTTATCCGAGACTTCATTTTCAAGCTCTTTTATCTCTTCCTTGATCTTATTTAAACGTGTTTCGAGACCTGCAATTTCATCTTCAAGATCTTGTACTTCAAGAGGAAGTTCTCCACGTAAAGTTTCAATTTTAATAATTTCGTTATCAATGCATTGAAGTTTATACAATGCTTTAATCTTTTCATTAACCGTTTCGGCTACAGGTGTTTGTTTATTTTTTGCTACCATAGAGTTACAGATAATTAATTGGGTTCAAATTTGTTTTCGATTTGAGGACTGCAAAGTTAGGGAATTTTTTTGTAAGACAATCGTAAAAAACATTCATTGCTATTTTTTCACTACCAAAATGTCCTATATCCACCAAAAATAGTTTGCTTTCATAGTCAATATAAGTGTGATATTTAATATCGCCAGTAATAACTGCATCAGCTCCCAACAATAAAGCGGTATCAATAACCGATGAGCCACTACCTCCGATAATCGCAATTTTACTTATAGCTCTATTATTGATCCGACTACATAAAACATTTTCCAACGATAACTTTTCTTTCAGATACTTAATTAGTTGATTTTCACTCATCTGTTGTGGCAAAACTCCTATACGACCAAGCCCAACGCTTGGGAGTTCATTCTCAATGGGATAAATATCGTATGCAACCTCCTCGTAGGGGTGGGCACTAATCATATCATTAATGGCCTTTTGCAAACTGCGTCGTTCAACAACGGTTTCTATTCTTGTTTCAGGCTCAAAGTGTATCTTTCCAATTTTTCCAACGAACGGATTTGTGTTATCGTTACCTCGAAACGTTCCGTTGCCCTGAATGTTAAAGCTACACGAGTCGTAATTTCCAATGTTTCCGGCCATAGAATTAAACAGAGCTGTCCGAACTTTATCGGCGTGTTCATGCGGAACAAAAGTCACAATTTTGAATAGGTGTGATTTTAGTGGTTGTAATACCTCTATATCTGTTAGATTCAACGCTTTAGCCAGATAATCATTTAAGCCTCCAACGGCATTATCTAGGTTTGTGTGTGCGCAGTAAAGGGCTATATCGTTCTTAATCAGTAGTTTTAATATCGAAGCTGTTTTGTCGGTGTTTATTATTTTTTTAATACCACTAAAAATCAATGGATGATGAGAAACAATTAGATTTGCATTTTCGGCAATGGCTTCATTTACAACATCTAAAGTGCAGTCAAGGCAAGTTATTATTTTCGATATTGGTTTATATGTATCAACCAATAAACCAGAATTATCCCAACTTTCCTGATATTGTAATGGGAAACGCTGATTTAAAAAAAATATGATTTCGTTCAAATTTAGTTTCATACTTAATTAGTTTTTCAAACTCATAAATATAGTAAAAATTGTTCCTTATTGTTTTGAATTATTAAAACAAACTAATTCTATAATCTTGATAACTAGTGTAATTTGGTTTAATTAACGACCGCTTTCTGATGTTTTTTCTATTTTTAGAGTTGTGTAATCGACAGGGCTTTTAGCTTTCTTTTGTTCCATTTTGTCAAATGCTTTGGCGCAAATAATGCCTCTTTTGCGCATTTCTTTGTTGTGCCCAACGTGCGTTTCAGGGAAACGTCCTCCCTTAATAATTATTATGCGGATTGCCAGGCCTATGACCGCAATACCTATCAATATCAAAGCAGCTAAAATGGTTTGAATCGCTGACATATTTTATAATTTTATTTGCTACTATCTCAAACTTACGCAAAAATAACGTAGTCAGCGCTAAAAACAAAGAAAAAATAGAAAACATTAGAACAGTAGCTGATTTTATGTGTAGTAAATAACTTAATTATAACTATATGTTGGACTAAATAAAAATCAATAGGCAAAATAGTTGTATGAAAAAGTACTTTTCTAATCGAAAAAATAGTATGTTTGTAGTTGGTAAATATCTGACATTTCAAATAAATGCTTTGAAGTCAAGGCAACAGAAATATAAATAGATAAAAACATTATACGAATGAAGTTTAGATTTTCAATGGTAAACCGTTTATATTTCGGTTTTGGAATATTAATAGTGGCATTTGTTGTTAGTAGCGTTTTAACTTTTACAAACCTGCAGGCAAACAAAAAGGCAAACGAACAAATATCAGAAATATATGCTCCTTCGATTTCATATTTGAATGAGCTAATAAGTTTAGTTAACAATTCAAAGATGTTAATAAAAAACTGGGTTTTTATTGAACGACAATCAGAAACACCCGATAAGATTAGTCTTAAAAATATACACTCTAAACAATATCCTCAAGTTATTGTGAAACTAAGTGAGTTGAAAGAGCATTGGAGTGTAGATGATATTGAACTGTTCGACAAAATTGAAAAAACTTTGTCTGATACGCTGTTTGTATTGCAAACACAAATAATGGAACAACTAAATACTTTGGAGTCGTATGAAGATCAAGAGGTTGTTTTAGAGGTGAGTCCTATGGTTGAGAAGAACGGGGAGATTATTGTTTTTTCTAACGATGTAATAGAAGATATAACAGAACTTAAGACAAGCATAAATGAATGCTATGATGAAATAAATGCAAGAAATATTGAAAATGTAAACAATTTTCAACGTACTGTAGTAATTATGGGGATTGTTTTAGTAGCACTCTCTTTGTTTATATTTTATCTTATATCTCGAGTTACTGTAAGACCTGTTCTTAAGCTGCGTGAATTTTTATTGCAAATGGCTAGAGGAATTTTGCCCGATGAACACCTGAAAGTTTCTGATGATGAAATTGGAGATATCTCGCAAGCTCTGAATCAGTTTGTCGACAATATGAAAAGGACTTCGAGTTTTGCGTTAGAAATTGGAAATGAGAACTTTGGAGCCGAATACAATGCTTTAAGTGAAGACGATATACTAGGTAACAGCTTAATCACAATGCGCCAAAATTTAAAAACAGCATCGGAGCAAGAACAAAAACGTAAACAAGAGGACGAAATAAGAAATTGGACTACAAAAGGACTTGCGGAATTTGGAGATATTTTAAGACAAAGTACCAATATAGAGTCTTTATCGTATGACGTTCTCGAAAAAGCTATTGAAATTTTGGGTGCAATTCAAGGAGCACTGTATATATTGGAAGATAATGACGAGGATGATGTTCATTTTAGAATGACAGCAGCAATTGCTTATGGTCGAAAAAAACTAGCATCGCGTCGTGTAGAGATTGAAGAGGGACTCGTTGGACGTTGTGCCTTTGAACAAGCTCCGGTTTATTTAAAAGAGGTGCCGCAAGACTATGTAAGAATCACGTCCGGCTTAGGCGATACAAATCCCTCTGTAATATTGTTGGTGCCATTAAAAGCTAATGAGACAATTTATGGTGTAATAGAGATAGTATCCTTTAACCAATTTGAAGAGTATCAGATTAATTTTTTAGAGCAAGTAAGTGAAAACATAGCTGGGACTTTAGCGACTGTAAAAATAAATGAAAAAACGGCACGATTACTTGAAGAGTCGCAGCAGAAAGGAGAAGAGTTAGCATCTCAAGAGGAAGAGATGCGTCAAAATATGGAAGAGCTTCAAGCCACTCAGGAAGAATCAGCAAGACGTGAGCTTGAAATGCGCGAAATACTCGAAGCCATCAACAATAGTGTTGGAAATATAGAGTTTGATTTGTTTGGAGTAATTCAAAATGTCAACGAAAGATATGCTCAGTTTTTGGGTCTAAAAGAAGAAGATTTAATAGGACGTGAACACCGCAACTTACTTAAATTAACCCATAAACAAGATATGCTTTACCGTGAAATGTGGGAAGGTTTTACTTCCGGATCTTCGGTTGAAATGGACTTATGTTATCCGACTTCATATGGAGATGTTTGGCTGAGAGAAACTTATACTCCTTTAAAAGATGCTAGTGGTGAATATAAAAAGGTTTTGAGTCTTTCGGTAGACATATCCGATAATAAAACAAAAGATAGAGCAATACATGCGTACAGGAGGGAGCTTGATGAGCAGGGAGAAAACCTTAAAAACATTATTGATCAATTAAATACACATAAATCTGAAAGCGAACTAAGAGAAAATGAGCTATTGAAAGAAAGCGAAGCTACAGAAGAGGAAAACAGAGTTCAAATAGAAAGTATGAAACTACTAATTGAAGATCTTGAAGAAAAAATACGCAAGCTTACAGCAGGCAAATCATAAAACACAGTTTTGATTTGTAATATAAAAACAAATAGCTCAAAACTAATGATCCTTACATTACCCAAGAGAGTTTTATTTATTACTATTCTACTCATTGTTGTCACAACATCGCTGAACGCTCAAAGATGTGAGAAGAAAAAGCTTGCACCAAAAGAGTGGCTTGCAAATTATGATTTTTCGACACAAACAACATATACTCAATTGGCTGTTGGAGACACAATAAGAATGAAAACAGTTGTATATTCGCAGTACGACTATAGAATTTTCGTAGTAGGAGAAAATCGGCTTGGAAGATTAAAATATAGAATTCTTGTACCTGAGAAAAAATTTGAACCTGTTGTAGGGAAAGTGGTGGATAAAGAAATAACGTTATATAAGAGAGATCAACACGGATTTCTCATGTATGATGAAAATGAAGAGCCGATACCTATAGGGACAACCATTGTTAAAGACACTATTTGGTCAAGACAATTAACAACTTCTGAATCAGTAATATTTGAAAATGATAATATCGACAACTTTTATTGGGATGCAAAAGTACATAAGACACGATTGTTAATAGTAGAAGTTATTGTGCCTAAGAGTAGTAGATATTTTTTTGGTTGTGTTTCACTTATGGTAGGACGAATCCCATTTGGAGAAAACGTAGATTCTGAAACAAACATATACTAGTTAAATCAATTATTTTGTCCATGTGAATGATTAAAAAAGTTTTCACGAGAGTTCCTTTATGTATAACTGTTTAAATGTCAGCGAACAATAAAAAGTATGTCAATTAGGCAATAATATAAATTGGTATTTTGTTTGTACAAGAGTTTAATAAACATCAATATTACAAGCATTTTTTATACTTTTGCAAAACCTGTATTAATTGAAAACAAAATAATTTATAAACGATTTAATAATATCAAGTTTTTATAAAATAGGAGATTACAAAACAATCAAATGACAAAAGAAAAAGAAGTAACAACCAAACAACTACTTGAAGTCATTATTGAAAGCATAAAGGAGAAAAAGGGAAAAGAAATTGTTCAAATTGACTTTTTAAAAATTGCAAACTCAATAGCAGACTCTTTCATTATTTGCCACGGAGACTCCACAACACAAGTTGAAGCTATCGCCGACAATATCAAAGATAAAATAAGTGAAAAACTTTCAATGAAAGTTAAATATATAGAAGGAAAAACAAATGCCCAGTGGGTTTTAATAGACTTCTCTGATGTAGTGGTACACATTTTTCTTGAACCTATAAGGAGATTATACAATCTTGAAGGTTTGTGGGCTGACGGAGAGTTTTATTATCACAATGATTGATATTATTAATATGACCAACAAAAAAAACATGAACAATCAAAAAAGCAATCGTAATAATCCCATAAAACAGGATAAAACAGATAATAAAAAGCCCAGATTTAATATATATTGGATATACGCCATAATAGCATTGGCATTCATATTTATAAACTTTCTCTCGCCAAGCGGTTCACCCGAAGAGATAAATATGGCTGATTTTAAAAACAATATGCTTTCCAAAGGCGATGTTGAGAAAGTGATTGTTGTAAACAAAGAGACCGTTGAAGTATATATTAAACCCTCAAAAATTGGTACAGGTAGATACATTGACAATACCAGCGGTGGCTTTTTTAAGCAACAAAAACCAAATTTTTTATTTAAGATCGGCTCGGTAGAAAGTTTTGAGAAGCAAATGGCTGAAGCCCAGGAAGGTATACCTGAAACAGAAAAGACCCCAATTGTTTATGAAACCCGGGAGAATCACATTGGTAATATTATCATGTATATTCTTCCAATAGTAATAATTGTCGGTATATGGATATTAATTATGCGACGTATGAGTGGGGCTAACAGTGCGGGAGGGCAAATTTTTAATATAGGAAAATCAAAAGCCAAGCTTTTTGATAAAGATAACAACGTGAAAATTGATTTTAGTCATGTGGCGGGTCTTGATGAAGCTAAAGTTGAAATAAAAGAGATAGTCGATTTTTTGAAAAACCCAAAGAAATATACTGATCTTGGTGGAAAAATACCGAAAGGAGTGCTTTTAGTAGGACCTCCGGGAACAGGAAAAACGCTTTTGGCTAAGGCCGTCGCAGGAGAAGCCCATGTCCCTTTCTTTTCTCTGTCGGGTAGTGATTTTGTAGAAATGTTTGTTGGAGTAGGGGCAAGTCGTGTAAGAGATTTATTCAGGACTGCAAAGGAAAAATCCCCATGTATAATTTTTATTGACGAGATTGATGCAATTGGTCGTGCAAGGGGAAGAAACCCAAATATGGGAGCTAACGACGAGCGGGAAAACACACTAAACCAACTCCTTACTGAAATGGATGGCTTTGAATCCAACAGTGGTGTGATTATTCTTGCGGCTACCAACCGTGCCGATATCCTAGATAGAGCCTTGTTGCGAGCCGGAAGATTTGATCGTCAAATTCATGTTGAGCTTCCCGACCTTAATGGACGTAATGAAATATTTAAAGTACATATGAAACCTTTACGATTGGCAGGAGATGTCGACGTTGAGTTTTTGGCAAAACAAACCCCCGGATTTAGTGGTGCAGATATAGCTAATGTTTGTAACGAGGCAGCATTGATTGCAGCAAGAAAAAATAAGAAAAAGGTAGAAAGACAAGACTTCCTTGATGCTGTTGACAGAATCGTTGGCGGTCTTGAAAAAAGAAGCAAAGTAATTTCGCCACAAGAGAAAAAAGTTATAGCATTTCACGAAGCAGGTCACGCTACAGTAAGTTGGATGTTAGAACATGCCAACCCATTAATAAAAGTTACTATTATCCCCAGAGGACAGGCTCTAGGAGCAGCTTGGTACTTGCCTGAAGAGAGACAGCTTTCGACTAAAGAGCAGGTTTTTCACGAGATGTGTTCAATAATGGGAGGTCGTGCTGCAGAAAAATTAGTTTTCGACTCTGTTTCAACTGGAGCACTCAATGACTTGGAGCGAGTAACCAAACAAGCCTATGCACTTGTTGCATATTTCGGCATGAGTGAAAAATTAGGTAACTTAAGCTTTTATGACAGCACTGGACAATCAGATTTTTCATTTGTTAAACCTTTTAGCGAAAAAACAGCAGAACTGATTGATAAAGAGGTTAAAATGATAGTCGATAAAGCCTATAATACAGCTTTAAAAGTGTTAGACGAAAATAGAGAAGGTCTTGAACAATTAGCAAACAAGCTACTTGAAAAAGAGGTAATATTTACAGATGATTTAGAACAAATTTTTGGTCCAAGACCTAAAAGTGAATCAGAGGAACAGACAGTTGATAGTATGTAAAACAACCTGCTGTGATAAAATAGTTATTGAAGTAATTATTTATTGTAAAAAATACTATCTTTGATTTTATGAGTAAAAACTGGTCATTAGCATACACAACAACACTCGATTATCGTGCACAAATGATAAAAGATCTTTTAAAAGATCATGATGTAGAAGTTGCAATTATTAATAAAAAAGATTCAGCATATGTGCTAGTAGGAGAGATAGAGATATATGTGTTACACGAAAAGTTAATAACAGCCAAACACCTAATCAAAAGCTTCTTAGAAAATGAAAAATCTGACTAAACGAACGCTTACAGGTTTAGTTTTTACGGTAACGCTAATTGTTGCATTTGTTGCCAGTCAATACTCTATGTTAGCCATGGTAGTGCTAATCGCAATTTTGTGTATTTCAGAGCATTATGGTATGGCAAAGGCTATAGAGATAAGACCACTGTATGCTATTGGATATACTATTACTTTGTTAATCATTGCATTAACGTTTTTAATTTCAAAAGATATAATACCTCCTGAAATTAGCATTGTGTTAATCCCCTTATTATCAATGGCTTTTATTGTACAGTTATACCATAAACACAAAAAACCCATAGAAAATATTGGATATACTTTTTTGTCAATAATACACGTTGCTATACCTCTTTCACTGTTAATTGTTTTGTCACAATTAGGTGAAACATACGACCATCAAATAAATCTCGGTATTATTTTCATGATATGGGCAAGCGATACTTTTGCCTATTTGGTTGGAATGGCAATTGGACAAAATCCACTTTTTTACAGAATCTCTCCAAAAAAATCGTGGGAGGGGTTTATTGGAGGTTTGGCCGCTGCTCTGGTATTATCGCAAATTATCGCAAAGTATTGGATAATTTTAACACCATTGCAATGGGGAGTTCTTTCTATAATAGTTTCAATAACAGGCGTTTGGGGTGATTTGGTTGAGAGCATGTTTAAAAGAGCTGTAAACGTTAAAGATTCGGGCAATATATTACCAGGACACGGTGGAGTTTTGGACAGATTCGACAGTTTGCTTATGGTTATGCCATTTGCATTTACTTATGTTTATTTGATATTATCGTAATAAAATACAAGTAATTATATGACGACAATTCATAAAGCTGGTTGGAAAATTACGTCTGTAATAACGCTAATGTTGATAGTAGTTAATTTTTTGATAATCTGTTTTGTGAAAGCCAAGTGGTTAGTCTTTTCAATTTTACTGTTATCTGTCCTATTCCTAATATTCGTACTACGATTTTTTAGAAATCCTGTCAGACAAGTAATATCAGATGATAACGTTATTGTTGCGCCTGCTGATGGTACTGTCGTTGTGGTTGAAGAGACTTTTGATAACGAAGTTTTAAACGAAAATTGCATCCAAGTATCGATTTTTATGTCAATATGGGATGTGCATAAAAATTGGATTCCAATTTCAGGAGTACTTAAATATTTCAAGTATCACCAAGGAAAATTTTTAATAGCAAGGAACCCAAAATCATCAACGCTTAATGAGAGAACTACTTTAATGATTGAAACTGAGGATAATAAAAAAATTGTTGTAAGACAGATTGCTGGCTACGTTGCAAGAAGAATAGAGACATATACTACTAAACCAGAAACAGATGTAAAAAAAGGGCAACAAATGGGATTTATTAAGTTTGGCTCAAGAGTAGATATTTTATTTCCCACTGGCACTGAAATTCTTGTAAACATTGGCGACACCACAAGAGGCTGTTTAACTCCTATAGCAAAATTTTAAATAGAGTATAATACGTTTATTTTTTTGCTAAAAAGACGTAGGTCTTCTTGTTTTTTAAAATCTCTACTTTCAATAACCCATCAACTTGGCTAATTTCTATATCCTCCTTTTTTAACTTTTTAAAACATGCATCTTCTGCTATATATACGTAGTTTTCCGTAATAATACAACCATAGCGATATTTTAAAAAATACCAAATAGAGTATGCTATAAATATTGCTCCAAAGAAAAAGTTGTAACTATAGTTTGCAACATCTGTTTGGGTGTTACTTTTATAAATACCAATAAACATCCATAAAAAGCCCACAACTGCAAGGCCAACCGAGTGCAGTGTAACCAAATCAGTATTTTTAATTTTAACCGAAGCTTTGATAAGTATTTTGCGTAAAATTATCAGATCGATTAGGAGTACAATTGCTATCACTAAGGAAAACAAAATAAAACCAATTTCCCATCCCATAAAAGACAATAATGTACCGGCAATTATGCAGATTATTACAAATGTTAAAATTAATGAGCTTCTCATTTTTTGCAAATTTTTAGAGTTTAAAATTGAGAGAAATATATTCGATAGTCTATAAAATTATTTTTGGCGTATTTACTTTATAACAGTTTAAAAAATAATAATGGAAGAACAATGACAGCATTATGTGCACTGTGAATCAAAGCAGTAGAGAGCAGTGCATGTTTTCTTATACGATAAAATATGTAGTAACTCACTGCGAGCATAATACCACCAAATATTTTATGAATAAATGAAACAACTCCTAAAAAAACTCCTGTTGTCCAAACAACTTGATGTGCCAAGCCAAACAGCAGTGAACTAATTATAAAGAACTTTATAGGTATTCCAGTTTTTCTAACTATTTTAAAAAACTGGAATATCAAGTGTTGAAATATTGAAGTTTCAATTATTGGACTCAAAACCAAAGCACTAATTGTTGCAATAATTGCATTTTTTGTAGGGAAATCAGAATTTAACCCTTGAAAATAATTTTCTAATTGTAGTTCCAAAAACACGTTTGTTAATAGTATGAACCCCATGAAGATAAGACTTATTATTATTTTGAAAGTCACAATCAGCAAAACAGTTTTCTTATATGGTATTTGTTCAACTCTGGTTCGTAAAAGAACGAATTTTCGATCTATTTTCATCTAAGTTATTAATGCAAATTTAAAGGACCATTCAATAAACAAATGTAATTTTTATTTACAAATTCATAATTAATATCTACGATTTTTTTATTGTTTAAAACTTTTTTTGTTTTCTGTCGATTTCGCTGCTATATCTGATTTTTGTTCAAAAAATAGAGTCAGTTTATACATATTTTTGCATTTCTGAAAAACAGGAACTTTTCGTCTTATTATAATTTTTTTCTTGTATAAAAAGTGGCTAAATTTGTACATAATTTTAATGATGATACTATAATGAATGGAAAGACAATTGTAACCGGTGTAATAGGTGCAGATGTCCACGCTGTTGGAAACAAGATTCTCGCTTATGCCTTGGAGCAAGCCGGATTTAAAGTTATTAATTTAGGAGTGATGGTATCGCAAGAAGAGTTTATTGAAGCAGCATTGGAAACCAACGCCGATGCTATTTTGATCTCTTCACTATACGGACACGGAGAAATTGACTGTAATGGACTGCGCGAGAAATGCGATGAAGCAGGATTGAAAGACATTCCTCTTTTAGCTGGTGGAAATCTCGTAGTGGGGAAACAGAATTTCGAAGATGTGGAAAAACGATTCCTCGATATGGGTTTTACCCGCGTTTATCCCCCCGGAACTACCGTAGAAACAAGCATTGCAGATTTAAATGAAATTCTTGGATTATAACTAAACAAAAGTTTTGTTATAGTTTGCTGATAATTTGTTGTATTGCTGACTATCTTGGTTATACAACGGAATTATTAAACTGATTTTTGGCATAGCCAAAATATGCGAAGTGAATAATACTAAGTAGATATTATGAATATCCTCACAGCAGACATTGGAAGCACTTACACTAAATTGACTGCAATTGACGCTACTACAAAGAAAATTCTTGCCACGTCTGTTGCTTTTACCACCATCGAAACCGATGTTATGGAGGGCTTTATGTCTGCGTTTTCTAAATTAGAGGAGAAAATAGGGGTGTTCAAGTACGATGAACTTCTTTGTTGTAGTAGTGCTGCTGGTGGATTAAAAATGGTAGCTCTGGGGCTTGTTCCTGAACTTACCGCAAAAGCTGCAAAACTCGCTGCTGCAAGTGCCGGGGCAAAAGTGGTAAAAACTTATGCTTTCGAAATATCGGAAGCCGAACAGACCGAAATATTTGAAATTAATCCTGACTTGGTGTTACTTTGCGGCGGAACTGATGGCGGAAACAAAGAGGTAATACTCGCCAATGCTCGTCGTCTGTGTCAGGTTGACTGCCCGTTTACTACAATTATTGCTGGTAATAAAAGCGCATCTTTCGAGCTTAGAGAGATTTTTGAAACATCGGGGAAATCGTTTGAAATCACAGAAAATGTGATGCCCGAATTCAATAAGCTAAATATCGAACCCGCAAGGTTAAAAATTAAAGAGCTCTTTATCAGCCGAATAATAGAGGCAAAAGGATTAAGTCGCATCCAAAAAATGTGTAAAACCGATATTATTCCAACACCCTTGGCAGTGCTAAACGGCTGTGAACTATTAAGCAAAGGTACAAAATCTATTGATGGGATAGGAGATTTACTTGCAGTGGATATTGGTGGAGCAACCACCGATATATATTCCATAGCAGACGGAAAACCCACCATAGAAAACGTAATCATAAAAGGATTGCCCGAACCATTTAGCAAACGCACAGTTGAGGGCGATTTAGGAATGCGTTATAGTCTGTTGTCTCTTGCTGATGAGCTTGACTTAGAGGCTATTGCAGAAGAAATTGGCTTGCAATCAACAGATATTTCAAATTGGGTAAAAACGTGTAGTGCAAATCCCGATACGTTGGCAGAACCTCAATCCAAGGAACAGAAAATAGAAGAGGCGTTAGCGCGTGGTGCTGTAAAAATTGCTGTGGAACGTCATGTTGGAGTTTATCAGCCAGTATATACGCCCTTTGGGCAGGTCTTTTCACTTACAGGAAAAGATTTATCGGCAGTACCTTTTGTGATAGGAATTGGTGGAGCTATTATCAATGCAGAAAACCCAAAATATATTTTGGAAGGTGCTAAGCTCCAGTCAGATGATTTTGTTTACGCAAAACCTAAAAATCCCGACTATTTAATCGACAAAAAATATATTTTCGCCTCTATGGGTTTGCTAAGTTCAGATTATCCTGATTTGGCATTGGAATTGATGAAAAAAGAGATAAAACAACCGAAATAAACAGAATAAAAAACTAAAATAATGCAAATTAAAAACCAAAAACTTTCAGACGATAATTTCTTTGCCGAACGCAAGGAAGTTCTCGGGCATTGGCACACAGGAAAAAGTGTTAATTTTGATGAAGCCGTTGAATATCAAAAATCTATTCCAAAAGCGAAACGTTTTGGAGAGAAGCTTTCTAAAGCTGTTACCGATGGTATTACACTTATCCAGCCACGTGCAGGCGTAGCACTTTACGATGAGCATATCAAACTACTTAACTTTCTTGAAACCGAAGGCGAGGCAGACCTTCTTCCAACAACTGTTGACAGCTATACTCGTTTAAATCGCTACAACGAAGCTGAAACAGGTATTGAGAGAAGTAAAGAGACAGGACGCTCTATGCTTAACGGTTTTCCTATTGTAAACTATGGAGTAGATATTTGTCGTCAAGTAACCTCGGCACTTAAAAATCCTGTTCAAGTGCGTCACGGAACGCCTGATGCTCGCTTGCTTACTGAAATAAGCATTGCCGGAGGATTTACTTCATACGAAGGTGGCGGAATTTCATACAATATACCTTATTCAAAAGCTCACTCTATTGAAAAAACCATAGCACACTGGCAATACACTGACCGATTGGTAGGCTTGTATGAAGAAGCTGGAGTTTCTATTAATCGTGAACCATTTGGTCCGCTTACAGGAACGCTTATTTCTCCATGTATTTCCAACTCTGTGGCTATCATTGAAGCATTGTTGGCTGCCACGCAAGGTGTAAAAGATATCACAATAGGTTACGGACAATGTGGAAACCTTATTCAGGACGTTGCTGCCATTCGTTCGCTTAGTATTCTTGCTCGTGAATACCTTGATAAGTTCGGTTTCAAAGATGTGCGCATTACTACCGTTTTCCATCAATGGATGGGTGGTTTTCCACAAGATGAAGCCAAAGCCTTTGGTGTAATTTCGTGGGGTGCTGCTGCGGCTGTACTTGCAAAAGCTACTAAAGTGATTGTTAAAACTCCACACGAAGCAATGGGAGTACCTACCAAAGAAGCCAATGCAGCAGGATTACGTGCTACTAAACAGTTAGTTTCAATGCTGAAAGACCAGGATTTTCGTTCTATTCCTGCGGTAATTGCAGAAAGTGAAATCATTATGAAAGAGATGCATTGCATTTTAGACAAAGTGGAAGAATTAGGCAAGGGCGATTATGCCGTTGGAACCGTTGCAGCCTTTGAAGCAGGAGTATTGGATATTCCATTTGCGCCAAGTCGCTACAATGCAGGAAAAGTTATGCCCGCTCGTGATAACGTAGGGGCTGTTCGTTTCTTAGAAATAGGCAATATGCCTTTTACGCAAGACCTAATCGATTTCCATCGCCAAAAATTAGAAGAGCGTGCTAAATACGAAAAACGTGCTGTTAGCTTCCAAATGGTTATTGACGATGTTTACGCTATAGGCAAAGGATTTCTTGTAGGACGTCCAAAGTAAACAAATTCGGTACTAAAAGATATTTTGAAAATACTTTATAAACTTTTAACTTTCAACTTAATAAATATATGAAAATTACAAAAATTATTTGCGCTCCCGGCAAAACAGGCTTTTTCTTTGATGACCAAAAAGCCATTAAACAGGGAGCTAAAATAGATGGTGAATTCTATGAAGGAGAGCCAGTAACGCCAGGATTTACAGCAGTACGTCAAGCTGGAGAATCTATCTCGGTTATTTTTGTTCTCGAAAACGGAGCATTGGCTCACGGCGATTGTGCTGCCGTTCAATATTCGGGTGCAGGTGGTCGTGATCCACTTTTCCTTGCAGAAAACTTTATTCCTGTCATTGAAAAATATGTCGCACCACTTTACGTAGGTAAAGAGATTACCACGTTTCGTGAAATGGCTGAATTGGTGGATACAGGAATAAATCCTGAAAGAGGAAAGGTGTTTCATACTGCTATCCGCTACGGTGTTACGCAAGCGCTCTTAGATGCAGTAGCTAAAAGTCAAGGTAAACAAATGGCGCAAGTAATTGCAGAGGAGTATGGAACAGAAATTTCAAAAAAAATGATTCCTATTTTCTCGCAATCGGGAGATCTCCGCTACCTGAATGCCGACAAAATGATCATGAAAGGTGCCGATGTGTTACCACACGCGCTTTTCAATAATGTAGAGACCAAAGTGGGCTTGAATGGAGAAAAAGTCAAAGATTATATTAAGTGGTTGAGAGACAGAATATTGAAGCTAAAACCGTATGATAGTTATAACCCAACAATCCATATTGATGTTTATGGTACATTAGGAATTGTTTTTAATGATGATTTTGAATCTATTGCAAATTATATAGGAGAACTTGAAAAACTGGCTAAACCGTTCTGTCTCCGTGTTGAAGGTCCGGTTGATATGGGTGAAAAAACCGCTCAAATGGATGCACTACGCACTATACGTCAAAAGATGGAGCAGAAAGGAATTAAAGCTGAAATTGTTGCAGACGAGTGGTGTAACACGTTGCAAGATGTGATAGATTTTTCAGCACACAAAGCAGGACATGTTATTCAAATTAAAACGCCCGACCTTGGCGGTATCAACAACACTATCGAAGCTGTTTTATACTGCAAAGAGCATGAAATGGGAGCATACCTCGGTGGTACATGTAACGAAACCTGTCGCTCGGCTGAGGTTTGTGCACATATTGCCATGGCGACATCGCCTGTTCAGTATCTTGCTAAACCCGGTATGGGCGTTGACGAAGGATATATGATTGTATATAACGAGATGAGTAGAATTCTTGCTCTTTGCAAGTAGTTGTCTTTGCTAAAGTCAAGATGTATCAGTTCAATAGAAATTTATAATAAAAATGAAAGAACTTAGAATATTATCCCCCACAGCTATTCTCGGATACGGATTTCCGATGGAATCGTTTGTGGAAGGAATGAAACGTAAACCGCACGTAATAGCAGTAGATGCAGGCTCAACCGATCCAGGACCATATTATTTAGGTGCAGGAAAATCGTTTACCGACCCCAATTCAGTTAAACGCGACTTAGAGATTATGATTCCCGCCGCAATAGAAGCAGGGATTCCTCTAATTGTTGGTACTGCTGGAGGTTCAGGAGCGCGCCCGCACGTGAATCTTACAGTAGATATTATTAAAGCTATTGCACGTGAGAAAAAATTGTCATTTAAAATGGCAGTTATTCAATCGGAATTTGATAAGGAGTTTGTAAAAGAGAACTTGCGAAAAGGAAATATTACGCCTCTCAATCCTGCTCCACAAATTACCGAAGCAGATATTGATGAATCTGTACATATAGTTGCACAAATGGGAGAGGAACCATTTATAGAAGCGTTGGAAAACGGGGCAGATGTAATTCTTGCCGGACGCAGTTACGACCCATCTGTCTTTTCGGCACTTGCTATTAAAAATGGTTTCAACAAAGGACTTGCTATTCACTTAGGTAAGATTTTGGAATGTGCAGCTATTGCAGCCTTGCCCGGTAGCGGAAGTGATTGCATGTTTGGATATCTACATGAAGATAATTTCGTGCTCGAACCACTATCGCCTTTGCGTAAATGTACTACGCTTTCTGTCGCAGCACATACATTGTACGAAAAAACTAACCCATATATTTTGCCCGGACCAGGTGGTGCAATCAATTTACATGAATCGAAATTTGAACAAATTGATGATAACAAAGTACGTGTTTCAGGAAGCCGTTTTGTACCAACCGAAGAGTATTTTGTGAAATTAGAAGGTGTTAAACGTGTGGGTTACAGAACAATCTCGTGTGCAGGAGTGAAAGACCCAATTATGATTTCAAAAATCGATAGCATTACTGAAAGTGTTAGAGATAGAGTGAAAAATAATTTTGAGTCATACGGAATAAAAGACTTCTTCTTAGATTTTAAAGTTTATGGAAGAAACGGAGTTATGGGAATGTTTCCGGATGCCCCACACAGCAAAAGCGACGAGTTGTTGATTATTATTGAAGCAGTTGCACCAACACAAGAGCAAGCCGATACAATTTGCGGATTTGCTCGCAGTACAATGCTACACTTCGGATACGAAGGACGTATAGCAACGGCAGGAAACTTGGCATTTCCTTTCTCGCCATCAGATGCGAAAATGGGAGAGGTGTTCGAGTTTAACGTCTATCATTTAATGAAAGTAAAAGATCCTAAGACATTGTTTCCGATAGAATATATCAAGTTTTGAGTATCGCTCTAAATCATTGTATATCAATTAAAAACAGACAAATGAAATATAAATTAACAGAAATAGCTTCAGTCATCAGAAGTAAAAATTCAGGTCCTTATGAGTTGACGTTCGATGTGATTTTTAAGGATTTCGAGATGTACGAACGTGTTAAAGCAGCAAAGATTTTTAATGAAAAAATGTTTGCTTCGTTGTATCATGTGCCCGAATCAGATATTATCGGTGTGGTGCATTTCGATCCCGCAAAGGCAATAAAAACCACTATTGTTCGTCCAATCTCTTCGGGATCGTTGGGCGAAACTGACGTTTACGGTGCACAACAGCACGCCCCGTTGATGAACTTTACGTTTGAATTATAAAAACATAACCAATGGCTTTTAACTGTTAGTTTGCATAATAACAATATATACAAATCGACTAACAGTTAAAAGCCAATATCAAATAGCAAAAAGTTATGAACAACTTCATTCAAGAGTACATGGTTTCGTCGCAATATTTCGCACCACGCGGAAAGGAACGACTGATGTTTCTCGGTGAACAAATTTCACATCGACATCTCAATTTCAACGACAAACTTATTGCAGTATTGGGTGATGCAGGTGCAGGTAAATCATCACTAATTAAAGGAATGTTTCCCGGTCTGCAGCTCTCTAATGATGATGATATTGTAAATCCTCACAAAATGCTGCAAGTGCGAAACTCTATGATGGAAGTAGATGAAGCGACTACATTTCATATTGATATTCGTTTTCAAATGGCGTTTACACAGATGTTTGAAATTGTGGATTATGTAAACTCTTTATTAGAGCGAAATCGCCGTGTAGTAGTTGAGCATTTTAACTTGTTATATCCTGCATTGGGCAGAAATGCTGATATTATTGTAGGCATTGGCGAGGAAATCATTGTTACTAGACCCAGTCTTTTCGGACCTCAGCCTGAGAGTGTTTATAATATTGTGCATGAGTCACTTCGATATCGAAAAATGGCGCATTCAGCAGAAGAAGTAACCACAGAAGTTCTTCATGAAACTTTTGATATTATGGAGGAAGAATATTTTTTTTCTGATATCAGAAACGGATTTGTGATCAAATTCCATAAGAAACCAGATATTGATTTGGAAAAGCTCGCACTTCTAATTGATGAAAAAATTGCTAAAAACCTGCCTATTTCATATTGCGATGAAAATCATATTATGTTGGGAGAAAGAGTTGTAAGTTGTGATGGACCGCGTTTGCATGTGAAAAACACATCAGAAATTGAAAATTTCTCGCTTATCAAGCGCTTTGTATATGATTCAGTTACCAACACATATTGTTTGATTGGTGTTGTGGATAATTATACAGAAGATTTAGAAAACCGAAATACCCGTTATTTCTTAGCTAGAAAAAATTTAGAATGAAAACTGTAAAAGCCTCAGATATTACCAATTTGGTTGAAAAGCTTTGTATCGATGCATGTTGTGATATCAGCGACGATATCAATAACAAATTTAAAAGTTGTTTAGAAACCGAAAAATCGCCTCTTGGCAAGAATGTTCTAAGAACACTTATCGAAAATGCTAAAATTGCTCGTGATGAGCGCAGCCCAATGTGTCAAGACACCGGCGTAACAGTGGTTTTCGTTAAAATGGGACAAAACGTAAAAATAGAGGGAGGATTTATCGAAGATGCTATTAATCAAGGTGTTCGTCAAGGATACGAAAAGGGATATTTACGTAAATCGGTGGTACGCAGCCCAATAGATCGTGTAAATACAGGCGATAACACGCCTGCCGTTATCCATTACGAAATTGTTCTCGAAGATGTTTTTCATATTACCGTATCGCCCAAGGGCTTCGGTAGTGAAAACAAAAGCGCGTTGAAAATGCTTACACCAAGCGAAGGTGTTGAGGGTATAAAGCGTTTTGTGATAGATACAGTTTCGGTAGCCGGAGGGAATCCTTGTCCGCCTATTATTGTAGGTGTTGGCATTGGTGGAACCATGGAGAAAGCAGCACTAATGAGCAAAAAAGCATTGCTCAGACCGTTAGATACAAAAAATCCCGATCCTGTACTTGCCAACTTAGAGGCAGAGCTACTTACCGAAATAAATAAACTCGGTATTGGTCCCGCTGGATTTGGAGGAACAACCACCGCTTTAGGTGTTCATATTTTGACATATGCCACACATATTGCAGGGCTGCCCGTATCTGTTAATATCAGTTGTCACGCAACTCGACACTCAGAGGGAGAACTGTAAGATAAAGAGCTGATAACCTTTTACTTTATTCCACAAAATTAAAAACTATGAGTAATAAAAAGATACTACAAGCACCATTTTCAGACGAGACAATACGTTCACTTCGCGCCGGTGATATGGTCTATATTTCGGGTACGATTTATACAGCTCGCGATGCCGCACACAAACGACTATATGAAATGCTTCAGCGTGGAGAACCAATGCCTTTCGATTTTACAGGACAGGTTGTATATTACGCAGGTCCGGCACCTGCTAAGCCCGGGAAACCAATTGGTTCTGTTGGTCCCACTACTGGCGGAAGAATGGATGCATATTCACCTACACTTATAGCCGAGGGACTAAAAGTTATGATAGGGAAAGGTACACGTAGTGCAGAAGTTATTGAAGCAATGAAAACCTACACAGGGGTTTACTTTGCCGCTATCGGCGGAGCCGCTGCACTAATGGCAAAATGTGTTCTAAGTGCAGAAGTTATCGCATTCGACGATTTGGGAACCGAAGCAATACGTAAACTGCAAGTTAAGGAACTGCCTGTTGTTGTAGCGGTCGATTCCGAGGGAAACGATGTTTACAAAATGGCAATTAGCAACTATCAAGTTAAATAACGAACGTATGGCGGTGTCTCATAATTGCCCAACTACTGCCTTACTTCGATATTCGGGTTCAGTCACGTACTTCGGGTACCCTCCTTCGCCCGCAATTTCAGTGCCTTGTATTTGGACACTTTTGAGCCACCTTATCACTTTTTTGTTAAATATTACTTTTGAAATAGCCTCATTATAACGATGTTCTCAACACAATTGACTGATTATTAATATGTTGTTTTGATGTGCTTCAATCAAATATAAAATGCAAAAAAAAAGGCTGTCTAAAAAACAAAGACAGCCTATTTTTTATTTAAAATCGTATAAGATTAAATCTCTTCAAATCTTGCAGTAAAGAATCTCAGTTGTTTTGGTTCGTAAACAAAACGTAATCCTTTAATATCTTCTTTATGTTTGTATAACTTGATTACAGCATCTGCAACCACGTCCATGTGACGATAGGTATATACACGACGAGGTATAGTTAAACGAACAGTCTCTAATTTAGGAGCGTGGTTTTTACCAGTATCTTTATCGCGTCCTGCTGAGACAATACCGCGTTCCATGCTACGTACACCCGACTCAACATATAAGTTTGCAGCCAAACTTTGTGCAGGGAATTGCTCTTGTGTCAAATGTGGACAGAAGCGCCGTGCGTCTAAGAAAACAGCATGTCCGCCAGTTGGCTCGATAATAGGAATTCCAGCTGCTCTTAGTTTGTCACCTAAATAGCGAACTTGTTTAATTCTATGCTCGATATATTCGTATTGAACTGACTCTTTAAGACCGATTGCCATAGCTTCCATATCGCGACCTGCGATACCACCATATGAGGGCATACCTTCGAAAACAACAACCAACTCTTTCGCAGCGTTGAATAAATCTTCGTCATTCATACATAAGAATCCACCCATATTAACGATACAGTCTTTCTTACCACTCATGGTACAACCATCTGCATAGCTAAACATTTCGCGAACAATATCTTTAATTGTTTTATTTGCAAATCCGGACTCTTGTTCCTTGATATAATATGCATTTTCTACGCAGCGAGTTGCATCGTAAAATACTTTAATTCCATGTTTTTTTGTCAGTTTTCTTACTGCACGCATGTTTTCCATAGAAACGGGTTGTCCGCCTGCCAAGTTTACAGTAACTGCAAGACAAACATAAGCTATGTTTTCAGCACCTTTCTCATCGATAAGTTTTTGAAGTTTATTCAAATCGATATTTCCTTTGAAAGGAATGTCTAAACTCGCATCGTGAGCTTCGTCTCGGATAATGTCAACGAAGATACCGCCATTTCTCTCTTGGTGATAGCGAGTTGTAGTAAAGTACATGTTTCCGGGAACATACTGTCCTTTTTTAATGGCGATTTGGGAAAGAATGTTCTCAGCACCACGTCCCTGGTGTGTGGGAACTAAATATTTGAAACCGAAGATGTCTTGAACGGTCTCTTGCAGGTGGTAGAAGTTTTTACTTCCGGCGTAAGCTTCGTCACCCATCATCATGCCTGCCCATTGCTTGTCGCTCATGGCGTTGGTACCACTATCGGTAAGTAGGTCAATATAAACATCTTCCGATTTGATTAAAAAAGTATTATATCCCGCCTCTTTAATAATTTTTTTACGTTCTTCGCGGGTATTCATTTTTACCGTTTCAACGGTCTTAATGCGGTAAGGTTCCGCAGGATATTTGTTAAGGTCCATATTAATATGTAATTTTATTATGTTTGTTAATTAATTGCGCGAAGTTACATTAAAATGCTTTATTTTCAAAGTAAAAACAGATATTTTTATATAGCTAAGTTTAGTGCTGAAACTAGTATATAATAATAAAGTACGAGAATTGTGTAAAACCAAAGACTGACAAAACAATGAGAATGAAATAGATGACTTTATTTTGTTAATCTATGAATAACAAGGTTTTAACTTGCAAGGGTTATGACAATTTTGCGAAGAAAAGAACAGGTGTGTTTTTACAATTTTTTCTGACACTCTTTGCAAATACCATGAAAGTACATTACATGCGAATTAATAATAAATTCGTATGAGTTTGATACAGAGTCTTTTATTTCATCAACTCTGGAATCGGAAAATTCGATAACCTTACCGCAACTTGTGCAAATCATGTGGTCGTGTTGTTTGTAATTAAATACACGCTCAAACTGTGTTACACCATCTCCAAATTGATGTTTTATTAAGAGATTAGCATCAGCCATTAAATCTATAGTATTGTATATTGTGGCACGACTTACACGATAGTTTTTGTTTTTCATCTCCGAGTAGAGAGATTCAACATCAAAATGACCATTATGAGAATATATAGTATCTACAATTGCGTAGCGTTCTTGTGTTTTACGATAGCCATTGCTCTCCAAATAACTGGTGAATATATCTTTTACAATGTCTCTAGTTTCCTTGTTTTCCATAACTATTGTAGTATGACGTATTTGCAAAAATAACATTTATTATTTAAAAAAACGGCTAAAATACTGTAATCTAGTTGCAAGTGCTATATTTTCCATAAATTCACTACATTGATGAATATATAGGTGCATTGTTTATAATTCGTCTGTTTTGTTACTTTTAAACAAAAATAGACGCAAAAAGTTCAGTTTTTCAAATTATTAAACAGCAGTCGCCGTAGCTTAGAAATCTGAAGTTACGCTCAAGAGCAAAACTATACATTTGTCTCCAGTTTTCACCAACAAACGAAGCTAAAAGCAGTAACAGTGTGCTTTTGGGTTGATGAAAATTAGTAATCAGGCGGTTTGTCAATTTACACTTATATCCGGGAACGATAATTATTGATGTGCTTGCCTGAATATGCGTAAACTTATTGGTTTCTAAATACTCCAAAATAGCATTAAGTGATTCTTCTGTATTATATAAGTTCTCTTTTTCGTAAGGCTCCCACTGTTCAATATTAAAATGATTATTGGCAGGTGTTTTTCCGCTTAGTATTTGACAGCCAATGTAGTATAAACTCTCGAGCGTTCTTGTGGTTGTAGTGCCAACAGCTGTAATATTACCAATATGTTGTTTTAGATTTTTTATTGTCTCATTAGAGAGAGTAAAAAATTCGGAATGCATTGTGTGGTCGTGAATAGTATCCCCTGACATGGCTTTAAAAGTACCAGCACCTACATGTAGAGTAACTTTATCAAGGGAAATTTTTCTCTCTCTTAGCGATTGCAACACACTGTCTGTAAAATGCAATCCTGCAGTTGGAGCAGCAACTGACCCTAATATCTTCCCAAAAATTGTTTGATAAGTTAACTTGTCAATATCTTCGCTTTCTCTGTTTAAATAGGGAGGAATAGGTATTTTCCCGGCATGGTCAAGTAGCTCTCCAAATGCGTATTCTCCCGGCCAACGAAATTCAACAATATTGTATCCTTCACATCTCTCAATTAGTTCAGCTTCTATGTAAATTTGCTTGCTGTCAATTTCTAATTTTGAAGTAATAGTGCAGCTTTTCCATCTTTTTAGATTGCCTACTAAGCAGTTCCATCTACACTTTTCATTTGAAGCCAAAGCTTGGGAGAAATCTAAGTTATAACTCGGCTCGAGACAAAAAACTTCAATCTTTGCACCATTGTTATTACGGAAAAACAGGCGTGCAGAGATTACTCTTGTGTTATTAAAGACTAACAGTGAGTTTTTAGGAAGAAATTGTGGTAAATTTTTGAAAGTTTCTTCAGAAATTGTTCCTTTATTGTATAGCAGTAGTTTTGATTCATCGCGGTTTTTAAGAGGATATTTAGCAATCCTGTCATTCGGTAATTCGTAATCAAACTGATTTATTTTTATATCCAAATCGTTAAGTTTATACATGATAAAAAACAGGCAAAGTGGTTATGGTTTGTGCTACCTTTTTGTATGTGTATCACAAATGTAGATTAAAAACGAATAACAAATTGCAAAAATCAGACATTTTAAATCAATATTAATACAAAAAACCTCTCATATATCACAATACGAGAGGCTTTTAAATTAACATTAAAAAGTTATGAAAAAGTATTTTGGTCGGGATGAGAAGATTCGAACTTCCGACCCCACGCCCCCCAGACGCGTACTCTAAACCTGACTGAGCTACATCCCGAACTTTAGGGTGCAAATGTATTAATATTTTAGCAAATTTGAAACAATTTGTACTATTATTTAGCTAATGCTGTTTATGCTTTGATATACAATCACATTACTAAAATAAAAAAGCGGCCTATCTGATTTTAAGCCGCTTTATATTTTTTGCTTTATCTCAGTTTACTCTTCTAAAGAAGGAATATCTTCTGTTAATTTACCGTAGAAGAATGCTTGAGCACCTAATAAAATAGGAGCAAAAACAAGGAGAACAATTATAGTTAAGATTGGATGTATTGCTCCTAAAATTCCGCTAACGATACCTAAAGCGATAAAAATTAATAGGTGTGTGAAAAACATTTTCCATTTATATCCATGTGTACATCTGTTACTTACGCTTAATGCTTCACTGGGGTTTATACCTTTGTCTACAACAAATAGTGTTGCGAAAGAGTAAGCGTATGTCATAACCACACCAGGAAAATACATAAAAAGAAAAGCAGGAAAGAGTACAATAGACTTCAAACCTGTAACGAGAAAGAACTCGCCCATGTACTTGCGGTATTTACCGTCAAAAATTTCTAATGGAGAAATTATTGTTCCACGACTCATTTTTGCAGGTAAAGTAACCATAGCTACTGTTGTTCCAACGTTTAGATAAGGTATCCAAATGGTTATTGCCCAAAGAATTACCGCACCTAATAACGATAAAAAATTTTTAAAACCAAGCTTAATAGATTCAAGAAAAGCTTGCGATACTGTAAATTTTGATTCCATAATCTGTATTGTTTTTAGTTTAACGTCATAAAGATAATAAATTAAAACATATGCATTTGTTAACGATTTGTTAACAAACTGTTAATGGTTTTAAGTTGGTTAAATAATTTCCACTGCAATAAGTTAAAACCAATCATTTTCTTTTGCCTATATTTGTAGCTCTATACGCAATTAAGGTATATTACTATCAAATAAACATGTCAGGTTTTACTGGAGTCCATTTTTTGAATAATACGTCGCAAACAGAGATAACTAATAAAGAGTCATCGGTTTTTGAATTTCCTTTTCAAAAAGAAATTCAAAACTATAATGGAAAATTTACGGTATCGTGTAGACTTTCGGCAAATTGTGCACACAATGAAATCAAGCCTTATATTGATATTACTGAAAGATATACAGTTTTTTTTTACGGTAATTTATACAATATACATGATTGTCGCAAATATCTCGAAAACAATTCTGTAGTTATTAAATCAAATGATATTCGTGAAATTGTTCTGGGTTTATATATATTAAGGGGTATAAAGGGTTTTGAGATAATAAATGGCTGTTTTTCATTATCAATTTATGATAAAATATCCGATACATTAATTTTATCCCGCGATCGTTATGGCAAAAAGAATCTTTACTATTACTCAGATAACCAAAAGTTGATATTTGCCACAAGTATCGAACATATTCTAAAATATAAAATTGATAAGTCAATAAATCACAGTGCTTTATACGGTTATTTTATTCATAACTATAATCCATCTCACGAAACTATTATAAGAGGTGTAAATAAATTAAAACCTGGATACGCAATTATATCGCAAAATAGTGATATTGAGATAAAACAATGGTATACTTTGCCTGAAACAAATACCAGCCAAGAATCATATGAAAGTGCTGTTAGTCATTTAGAAAGGATAATAGATGATGCTGTTAAAATTCGCTTAGAGGGAGAAAATAAGATAGGTTGCTTTCTTAGTGGAGGTATTGATTCTTCAGTAGTTACGGCTATAGCGTCAAGGTACAAATCAGATTTGAAGACTTTTAATATTGGCTTTCCCGATCATCCCTTTTTCGATGAGACAAAGTGGGCTTTGATAGCTGCAAGACATCTTAAAACTGATCACCACACAATTGAAGTAACAGAAAATCATTTATTAGAAAATTTGCCAGATGTTCTTGATAGCTTTGATGAGCCTTTTGCTGACAGTAGTGTTGTATTACTATATATTTTAGCCCGAGAAGCAAAAAAAGAGATAGATACAGTTTTAACAGGAGACGGTGCTGACGAGATTTTTGGGGGATATAGAAAGCATTTAGCTCATTATAAAGTAGCTAAATTGCATAAATATAGGTTGTTAGCAAAAGCGATGTTGCCATTTTTTAGTTTTATCCCACAAACACGTAAAGGCAAAATAAGCGATAAAGCTAGACAATTGGCAAAATTTTTGGAAGGTCTGTCGTTAACTCCGTCTGAGCGTTATGTTCAATGGGCATCAATATCATCACGAAAAGATATAAATAAGCTTATGTATAATCCAGTTGAAAATACTGATTACTACACTTTTGTAAAACAATTAACTGATATACTGAATAAAAACGACTTGATAGGTGAAATAACAAAAGCAGATATACAATTGGTTCTACATGGCGATATGCTTCAAAAATTAAATTTTGGATTATCTCCGCATGCTTTAAATGCTCGTTCTCCATTTATTGATTATCGGGTTGTTGATTATGCTTTGTCATTGCCTGATTGCTACAAAGTTTATGGTAATTTTAGAAAAAGAATTTTGCAAGACAGTTTTAAAAAATATCTTCCCGAAGAGTTGTTTACAAGGCCCAAAAAAGGTTTTGAATTACCTTTACAATCACTACTAAGTGGAGAAATCTTTGAAAAAATAGATAAAGAGTATTTAAACAAGGATTTCGTTGCAGAACAAGGCTTATTTGATTTTAAATATACAGAGGATTTAAAGAAGAAACTATTTAAGCCAAATGTAGGAGATACTCCTGCAAAAATTTGGGCTTTGGTGGTATTTCAACATTGGTATAAAAAGCATTTAGAGATATAGCTATGTATAAAGTTCTCAGAATAATTAATCGGTTTAATTTAGGAGGTCCTACGTATAATGCAGGTTATTTGACAAAATATTTGCCCGATAATTTTGAGACAAAACTTATTGGCGGTCCTAATGAAAAAAGTGAGGCAGATAGTCTGTTTATTTTGGAAAGCATAGGAGTAAAGGGACACGTTATTGAAGAGATGAGACGTTCTATAAATCCCTTAAATGACTTGCGAGCCTTTAGAAAAATATTAAAAATAATAAAGAATTATAAACCCGATATAGTTCACACCCATGCATCAAAAGCGGGAACGTTGGGTCGTTTAGCTGCTTGGTTTTCAGGAGTTCCTGTTATTGTACACACGTACCATGGGCATGTTTTTCATAGCTATTTTTCTGCGTTTAAAACATTCATATTTAAAACAATAGAGCGTTTATTAGCCAGAAAAAGTAGTGCAATTGTTGTTATAAGTCAGTTGCAAAAAGAGGAATTATGCTATAAGTTTAAGATTATACCAGAAAATAAAGCGCATATAATACCTTTAGGTTTCGATTTAAGCCGGTTTTCTATAAATCAGGCAGAAAAAAGAGTGGCTTTCAGGTCGCA
The DNA here is from genome assembly GCA_012519055.1 of Bacteroidales bacterium. Classification (NCBI taxonomy): domain Bacteria; kingdom Pseudomonadati; phylum Bacteroidota; class Bacteroidia; order Bacteroidales; species Bacteroidales bacterium. Next base: position 116,339 of record JAAYQU010000045.1, read on the forward strand.
TTACGAAATTCATGATAACGAAATTTTAGTTGTAATAGTTGGAAGATTGGCACCTGTAAAAAACCACGATATGTTTTTGAAAGTGGTTAAAAGTATCAAGGATAGTAATTCCACAAACAATTTTCGGTTTATGATTGTAGGAGATGGAGAAACACGTAAGCATTTGGAATATACAGCTTTAACGATGGGGCTTTCAATATCAACACCCGAAGAGCATATAAAAAACTCTGATATAATTTTCACGTCGTGGATTAAAGAAATTGAAAACGTTTATTCAGCAGCAGATATTTCAGTTTTAACTTCGTTGAATGAAGGAACTCCCGTAAGCTTAATAGAGTCTCTAGCAGCTGGAGTACCAGTTGTTTCAACAAATGTTGGCGGTATTGCCGATTTTATTACTGACGGCATTCATGGTTTTTTAACAGATACCGATCAAATAGAGCTATTTGCGCAACGAGTTAATGATCTTGCCGGCAATGCTGAAAAACGTAAACAAATGGCAGAAAAGGGTAGAGAGCAGGTACTTAAAATATTCGATTTAAAACGTCTTGTGACCGATGTGACAAATCTATACACCAATCTACTATCTAAACAGATTAAAAAGTAAGCAGTTTGGACAAATAGAGTTATCTTTGGAGAAAATATATTTTATCATGAGAATTAAGACCCTGTATCATACTATAATTTTAATTGTTGCTATCGTTTTCTTTCAAAGTTGTAAGTTATTGCAACCAAATAAAATGCTTTCAACACCTTCAGATTTTCAGTATTCGGAGTTTAAAACGTCTGAAGTTGAGTATAGGATAAAACCGTATGATAAAATTAGAATCAGTGTTTCTACAAACGATGGATACAGAATGATTGCTATAACTGAAGGTGTAAACATTCAAAATATAAAAGGCGAGATGGATTTTATGGTTGAATTTGATGGTATGGTAAAGCTGCCCACGATTGGTAGAGTTGATATCGCGGGTCAGACAATTCGTGAAGCTGAGCAGTCGCTAGAAAAACTATATGCTGAACATTATCAAAATCCGTTTGTTCTTTTACAAGTGGTTAATCGTCGTGTTTATGTCTTTAAAAGCGGGGGGAAAATAGGAACCGTAGTAACAATCCCCGAAGATAACCTTACCTTACTCGAAGCAATTGCTCAATCAGGAGGACTTAGTGATACAGACAAAGCATATCAGATAAAACTTATCAGAGGAAACCCAGCTGAAGAGCCACAAGTTTTTTTGTATAATATCAGAGAGTTAAGTGAGCTTAAAGGGACTAATTTGCAGTTGGAAGCAAATGATATAATACATATTGAAAGCCGACCAAGATATGGAACACGTGTGTTAAACGAATTGACACCATATTTTGCATTAATATCTACAATAACTTCAGTATTACTTCTTGTTAAATTTTACACAAAATGACGAACAGAAAACTACCTATACTTAACGATACATTCGACCCTATAGTTTTCTTCAAAATTGTTAAAAAAACAATTTTGCCATCCATTGCCATTCTTTTAATTGCGTTAGGTATTGGGTTTATTTATTTGCGATATACTCCCCCGTTGTATGAAGCAAAGACAGTTATGCAAATGACTAATGAGGATAATCCAAATAAGTTATTGAAGCTATCTGAGGTTTATGGAGAAGATAATAAAAATCTGAACAAGACCATTACTTTATTGCGTTCGAAAGAGTTTATAAAACGCTGTATGACACAGCTTGCGTTTGATGTACGTTATTTTATCCATGGAACATTCTTGAACACTGAACTATACAGATCAACACCTTTTATAGTTGAATACAAAATAGATTCAAACAATATTTATCAGGAAAATATATTCGTTCATTTTTACTCAATAGACTCATGTCAAGTTAGATATGAAAGCGATGGTATAGAATATGAATATAAAGGCTTGACAGGGAAATGGTTTTCTTTAGGAGGCAACCAGTTTAAAATTATAATGCAAAACTTTCAGGCTGTTGAAAACATGAGTAAATCAGAGCCTCTTAACAAGTATTTTTTCCAAATAACTAATCCCCGAGAGATTGAAGATGAGATACTTGAAAATCTTTCAGTACGTATTTTGAGTCAACAAACGCAAACAATAGAAATTAGTTACTCGTCTAACAATGCATTACAAGCAGCTGAAGTTGTAAATGTAATTACCGATGTGTTTCAAAAATATGAAGTTGTCAAAAAAGGGGAGAGTGTACAAAATATACTTAAATTCATTGATAAACAGTTAGATATTGTTTATAATAATTTAGATATAGTAGAATCTGATATGCATAGCTTCAAAAAGAAATTTAACATAAGTGATAAGCCCAAATCAGAGTCGCCAATACCATTATTCGTAAGTCGTGCTACAGAAATGGAAAACGAAATACTGTCTGTAGAATTTGAATTATCGACTTTAGAATATATTAAAACTGAGCTGTCAGACAATCCTGATGCAAATATTTACGAAATGTTAGCATTGCTAACGGGTACAAAAATTGAATCGTTCATATCGACGATGCTAAACAATTTGCAACTCTTGATACAACAGCGTAACAGTATGCTTTATGAGGTTACTTCAACTAATCCAAGAATAACAAAAATTGAGTCACAGATAGCATCTTATAAGAGACAATTGGTGGATTTTATTGGTTCTTCAATTACACGTCTTGAACAAAAAAAGAGCATGCTGCAGGAAGAAATTACAAAATACGAAAAGAGTATTTTCCGCGGTCCTGGATATAACGAATTTGAATATGCAAAGTTGCAACGTTTATATTCAATTAACGAAGAGTTTTATCATCAGTTAATGCAAAAAAAAGCTGAATACATGATAAGTCAGGCAGGTTTTGTACCAAGTAGCACCGTTTTAGAAGTCGCCTCTATTCCTGCTGATCCTATTTCTCCCAATAAAGCACGAGTTTTTTCAGTAGTTCTTACAGTTGCTTTAGTATTGATATTTGTTTTAGTGATTACTAAGTATTTGTTGTACGATGATATTCTATTGCCTGAAACAATTAAAAACTACACTGATACGCCCATTATAGGCGTAATACCAAATTATAGGAATAAAGTACCAGTATCACAATTGCTTGTTGATAAACATCCAAATTCAATGTTTACAGAAGCTTTCAGAAATATCAGAACTAACATTCAATTTTTGTCGCAAGGTCATGGAAGTAAAATCATTACAGTTACTTCAACTATTTCTGGTGAGGGGAAAACTTTTGTTGCCATAAATCTAGCAGGTATACAGGCAATAAGTGGTAAAAAAGTAATATTGTTGGATATGGATTTACGTAAGCCCCGTCTTCATATTGGGTTTAATGTAGATAACGAAAAAGGTATGAGCACCATTATCTGCGGTGAAAACAAGTGGCAAAAATGTGTGCGTAAAAGCGATTTGCCAGGGTTAGATTATATCACAGCAGGTCCAGTTCCTCCAAATCCTGCTGAGTTGGCATTCAGCAATCGTGTTGATGAGATATTTGAAGAGCTTGAAGATAACTACGATGTAATTATTGTTGATACTCCGCCTATTGGAATAGTTACAGATGCGTTAATGAATCTTCATAGGGCAAATTATCCGATATATGTATTTAAAGCGGGAGTATCTAAACGCAGTTTTATTCAAAATGTAAATAGCCTGATTGAAGATAAAAAGCTGTCAAATATCTCTATAGTTTTTAATGGAATTGATTTTAGAAAGAATCGTATAACAGCCTACGGTTACGGTTATGGTTATGGCTACGGATATAATTATTATACAGACGAGGAGGATTATGTCTCACCAAAATGGTTAAAACGATTTAAGTCAGCAAGGTTCTTGTAGTTTTATTTTGTTGATATGGAGTACATTATACTTATAATATTATATGCAGGATACTCATTTGTACTGGGTTTTTTATTACATAAATACCTTATTAACTCAACTGAAAAATATAATCTTAAAAAAGCCAATGTTACAGGTATTAGATGGGAAACGCAGACAAAGCCCATTTTTGGAGGTATTACATTTTTTAGCCTTTTTATATTTGGTATAATAAATTATGTTTTACTGTTCAAAGGCGATTTTCTCACAAATAACATCGGTGTAGGAATTATACTCGTCGTTACTATTTCATTTTTAATTGGTTTGGCAGACGATTTGTTAAACTCAAGTCCATTTTTTAAATTTTTTGCACAATTAGCTTGCGCTCTACTTCTCATAAACTTCGATATTTATATAAAAATTTTTGAATCTCAGACGTTAAACTACTTGTTAACAGTATTTTGGGTTGTTGGCATAATGAATAGTATCAACATGTTAGATAACATGGATGCTATCACATCGAGTATTTCAACGTTGATTTTTGCATTTTTCATACTTGTTGTAATATATCAGGATTATGTAGATAAATGGTTTTATTTAATTGTTTTAGTCTCTGCAATTAGCAGTACAGGCAGTTTTCTTATATTCAATTGGCATCCTTCAAAAATGTACATGGGTGACAATGGTTCAATGTTTTTAGGAGCACTACTATCAATTGCAGGAATACTCTTCATTTGGAATATGCCGGCACAAAATCTTGAACATCCCGGTTTTACTCCGCTACTTATAATTTGGCTACTTTTTACAGTTCCAATCACAGATACAACCACAGTTAGTATTAACAGGCTTTTGAAAGGCAAATCACCATTTGTTGGAGGCAAAGATCATACAACACACTACCTCTCTTATTTGGGATTGAGTGATAGAGGAGTAGCATTAGTAATGATAGCTATTACAATAATATCACATCTCTTGGCAGGGTTGTTGATGTTTCATATTAAAAGTCCAACAAAACAAGAACTAATATTATTTGCCATTTGGCCAACACTTGTTTTTATCACTCTTTTTTCAATAACAAAAATAGTAAAACCGAAGGAAAAGAAGAAAAATGCGTAACACTTTAATAATCATTGCTTCAATAATACTATCTATTTGTACAATTGTTATCGTTAAATATCTGTCAAATGCTGAAACCAATAAAAAAGAAGAGATAATATTTCAGGAGGATTTTGGTACTTCATCTGTTATGATGATAGAATCTTTGCCAATTCCTTTAAGCCTGACATTTGCCGGAGAGAATGTCCCCATTGAGTACATAGATGTCAGGGAAAAATTAGATAGAGAATTAGCAGTAAACTGTTTTTTGCATTCAAATACATATTTGTTGATTAAAAGGGCAAACAGATATTTACCACAAATAAGTAAAATACTGTCAGAAAATGACTTGCCTGACGATTTGAAATATATTCCTGTAATTGAGAGTGGGCTTGCAAACGTTGTTTCTCCATCGAAAGCAGTCGGATTTTGGCAGTTTCTTGAGGGAACAGCAAAAGAGTACGGGTTAGAGGTAAGCAAAGAAGTTGATGAACGCTATAACTGGAAAAAGTCCACCCAAGCGGCTTGTGATTATTTTAAGTGGTTAAATAAAAGATATAATTCATGGACTTTAAGCGCAGCTGCATATAATTGTGGCAGAACAGCACTTAATAGATTTATCGATATACAAAAAGTTGACAACTACTATTCTCTTTTGCTTTCAGAAGAGACTGAACGTTATCTGTTTAGAGCTTTGGCTTTAAAGCTAATACTCTCTGAACCTGAGCGATATGGCTATTTAATTGAATATCACGAAATGTACCCATATATTGATACATACGAAGTTGAAATAGACAAAACCATTCCAGATTTAGCGTCGTGGGCGAAGAAAAAAGGTTTAACATATCGTGAATTGAAATATTTTAATCCCTGGCTACGTACTAACACTCTTACAGTAAAGAAAAATAAAAAATACACTATTGAGTTGCCACACGCTAATTATAGAAAAGCTCATTAAGTATATTGTAATCAAGTTGTTGTGACGAGTTGAAAATTATTTTTACAAATGGATTCTGAAAACCTTAAAGATAATATTACCGATATTAATTCTAAAAGCATCAATGTATACGGTGCACGTGAAAACAATTTGAAAAACATTGATGTGTCAATACCTCGCAATAAATTAACTGTAATAACAGGGTTAAGTGGAAGCGGAAAATCTTCACTAGCTTTTGATACGATATGTGCAGAAGGACAAAGACGTTATATAGAGACATTTCCAAGCTATGCAAGACAGTTTTTAGGAGTTTTAGAGCGACCCAATGTTGATAGAATAACCGGACTAAGCCCTGTAATTAGTATTGAACAAAAAACAACAAACAAAAATCCACGCTCAACCGTAGGAACCGTTACCGAAATATATGATTTTGTAAGGCTTTTATTTGCGAAAATTAGCGATGCTTATTCGCCCGCTACAGGAAAGAAGATGGTAAAATATACCGAAGATCAAATACACGATTTAATTACTCAACGTTTTGTTAATCAATCTGTTTATATTTTAGCACCTATAGTTAGAGGTAGAAAGGGGCATTATAGAGAGCTGTTTGAACAAACCAGACTAAAAGGTTATTTATATGCCCGAGTAGATGGAAAAATCGTTGAACTGAAACCTGGATTAAAGCTTGATAGATACAGCATACACAATATCGAGATAGTAATTGACAAGATAGTAGTAAAAGAAGAAGATCAAAGGCTGAAACGTTCCATAAAAACAGCTTTGGAGCAAGGTAAGGGTACAATGATGATTTTCCTTCCGGAAACTGAGAATATTGAGCACTTTTCCAAAAACTTGATGTGTCCAGATACAGGAATTTCTTACGACATGCCACAGCCACATACCTTTTCGTTTAACAGTCCAGCAGGTTGGTGTCCGGTGTGTAAAGGATTAGGAGAAATAAGCGAAATAGATATCTCGAAAATTATTTCTAACACAAATCTCTCTATTCGTGATGGGGGCATTATCCCAATTGGGAAATACAAGCCTTCTGTTATTTTTTGGCAATTAGAGTCTATTGCTATCAAACACAAAACAAGTCTTGATATTCCAATCAAAGAATTGCCCGATGATTTTATGGAAGCTGTTCTTTACGGCGTTGATTATCCTATTAGTCTAGATAAAACCCCTTTGGGCAGATATTCAGGATACAAGGTTAATTATGAGGGAATTATAGAGATTTTGAAACAACATGCTGAGGAAAATAGTGAAGGGAAGGCAGTCAAAAAATATTTTAAAGAGCAGGTTTGCACCGAATGTAATGGTGCAAGGTTGAAAAAAGAGTCATTGAACTTTAAAATTAACAATAAAAACATTGCCGAGATAAGCCAAATGGATATTGAAGAGTTATCATTTTGGTTTTCAGGACTATATGAACAATTGGGAATACGACAACAAAAATTAGCCACAGATATTCTAAAAGAGATAAATAATCGAATAACTTTCTTATTAAATGTGGGATTGGGCTATCTCTCTTTAAACAGAGGTTCAAAAACTCTTTCAGGAGGAGAGAGTCAGCGAATTCGATTGGCAACTCAAATAGGAGCGCAGTTGGTCAATGTTCTATACGTTCTGGATGAACCCAGCATTGGGCTTCATCAACGTGACAATATACGGCTTATTAACTCACTTAAATCACTACGCGATTTAGGGAACAGCATAATTGTTGTCGAGCACGACAAAGAGATGATTGAGGCTGCTGATTTTGTTGTTGATATCGGTCCGGGTGCAGGTAGAAAAGGTGGGCAGATATGTGCAGCTGGAATAATCGAAGAAATCACCAAAAACGATTCTATTACAACGCAATATCTGAACGGAACGAAGCAAATTCAAATTCCATCGAGTAGAAGGGAAGGAAATGGCAAGACAATAGTTTTAACAGGAGCAACAGGAAATAACCTTAAAAATGTGGATGTTGAAATCCCTTTAGGAAAATTTATTTGCGTTACGGGTGTTAGTGGCAGTGGAAAATCTAGCTTAATTAACGAAACACTGCATCCAATACTTAATAAACACTTTTTCAATGCTTTAAAAGACCCACTGCCTTATAAGACAATCAAAGGAATAGAGAATATTGATAAAGTAATAGAGATAGATCAAAGTCCGTTAGGTCGGACACCGAGAAGTAATCCGGCGACATATACCAATGTTTTTAACGAAATCAGAAATATTTTTGCTCAACTTCCCGAATCAAATATAAGAGCATATAAACCGGGACGTTTCTCTTTTAATGTCAAAGGTGGAAGATGTGAAACATGCAAGGGAGCCGGACTTCAAACTATTGAAATGAATTTCCTGCCGAGTGTATATGTTGAGTGTAAAGATTGTCGAGGCAAACGATATAATCGCGAGACATTGGAAGTAAGATACAAAGGCAAAAGTATTAGTGATGTGCTTGAAATGACAGTAAATCAAGCTGTTGAATTCTTTGAAAATATTCCCAAAATCAGAAGAGTTCTAAAAGTAATTCAGAAAGTTGGACTAGGATATATCAAACTCGGACAACCCTCAACTACTTTAAGTGGCGGAGAATCTCAGAGAGTTAAGTTATCGGCAGAGTTAGCGCGTCCCGGAACAGGCAATACGCTCTATATCTTAGATGAACCAACAACAGGCTTGCATTTCGAAGATGTTCGAGTTTTGCTTGATGTACTAAACGAACTAGTAAACAAAGGCAATACAGTAATAATTATTGAACACAATTTAGATATTATAAAATCAGCAGATCATATAATTGATATCGGTCCGGAAGGTGGGAGAGAAGGCGGACAAATAGTTGCCGTAGGTACACCTGAAGAGATAGCTTTAAATAAAAACAGTATTATCGGGAAATATTTAAAGCACGAACTAAACTAACTATAACGCAAGCAAAAAGAGACTGTGTTTTAAACAGCCACTTTTTTTACAGAATTTCAATTAGTTGTCCTTATATTCGAATTTAATGATATCAGTAAATCTAAATGAGTACCCCCTGGTAGCTATAGTTGGGAAGTCATAAACGTCATATTGATATACAATTGTTGTTTCGTATCCTCCTAACACTTCTCCTGATTCTGAAAATTTGAATTTTTTATTGTGGATTATATTGTTTTTAGAATTTATTTTAGCTTCAAACATTGGATAAATGTCTTTAATAGAATTGTAGGCATTCCTTTTATTGTCATAGGAATAAATCGTGCTATCTTTTGTAAAAAAATCCATAGTACCATTGTCAAGGAAATATGCAGATTTTTCATACTCCGTAGTAATATTACCATTTTTCCAAATAAAGTGTTTTTGTAAAATCTCAAGTTCTTCTACTTCAGGTGTTGGGGTGGAGTCTTGTAAAGAAGATGCTTCGATAAACATTGACATTTTTTGAGGATAGTTCCCTTCGTATTCTATTGTCATGTAGCCAACATATGAAAATTCTTTATTAAAGATTTCGTCAATATAAATATTAAGGCGTGTAATTTTATCATTGTGATAAATTGGCATAAACTTCCCTTTCAAAACAAGATTATCCTTTTCTTCTTTCCCGAAAGTTGCAATTTTTCTTAACCCCTTAGAAAAAAAGTTTGCACTCTGTTTATAGTATGGAGAAGAAAACACTCTAAATTCTGAAATTTTAGAGTTTGATCCTGACACATAATCAAACTCAATTCTATTGTGGACTGTTTGATCTCCACCGTAATTCTCAATTTTATTTAAACATTCACCGTTCCAGTAATATTTATCGTCTAACCAAAGATTTTGCTGATTATTACCCTGTAAAACTTGATCTATTTTCCTAAAAACAGGAGTTTCAGTTTTGTTGTTATTACATCCAGTTGTGATAAATATTAACAACAATATTACTGGAAGAAGTTTGATTAACGCTTTCATGATTTATTATATTATTATGTCAACAAAGTAATGTAAACAAAACTTGTTTGGAAAAGTTGCTGAACATACGAAACTTAAACTAAACGAAAATAATCCAATTATATTATAATTAAAAAAGGGGGCTATTTCAAACAACAGCCTCCTTCTTTTGTGTTGATTATTAATTAATTAATAATTACTTGTATTTGTACGTAGCGTAACTAGTTTCTTCAAATGAATCAAATGTAGCATTGATAGTGGCTACAGTTGGATAGTCTGTATCATATTCGTAGCTAATTGTTGCATTGAACTCCATCGCAAAAGGTCCATATTCTGTATATTCAGTAATAGTTCTATTGAAACTTGAAATGTTATTATTAGAACTTATTTCTGCATCAAACATTGGGTTTATGTTTTTAATAGAGCTATAGGCATTCAACTTATCGTCATAAGTATAAACTGCACTATCATTAGTCATATAATCAAAACCACCTTCTATCACGACCATTGTTTTGCTATATTGTGTAGTAATATTGCCATTTTGCCATATTAGATAGTTTTGTGAAACTTCGATTTCCTCGATTCCTGTATTTGGCGGAAAATCAGGTATGGTAAATGTTTTTATATGCGTTGTCATTTTGTTTGGATAATTACCAGCATATTCAATTTTAACGAAACCAACAAGTATAAACTCATTGGGTACTTCGGTATTTTCAGCAAACACATTAAGTCGTGTAACTTTATTGTTAACATAAATAGGAACTATTTTATTTGTTAAAATAAGTCCATCTTCTTTCTCTTTTCCGAAAGTTAAAATTCTTCTTAATTCCCTGATAAGATAGTTCGAGCTCTTAATATCGGACGGAAGTGAAAACACTCTAATTTCTGCAATTTTAGTGTTTGAACCTGATACGTAATCAATTTCAACCCTTTCAGAAACAGCTCCTTCAAAATAGCTTTCAATTTTATTTACACGTTCTCCGTTCCAAAAATATTGACCGTTTAATTCAACATTTTGCAGGTCATAACCTGTAAAAATTTTTTCAATTTTCTTATAGGTTGGGGTTTCTGTGCCGACATTATTATTGTTATCATCAACACATCCAGTCGAGATAAATGCCCAAAACATTACAATAGGCATAAGTTTGATTAGTTTTTTCATAATGAGTAGATTTATGTTTGTTTCAACAAATATATTTAATAAAAACGAATATTAAAATAAAAACTATAGTTATTAACAATACAATAACATAGAATTATTTTCGTCATAAAATAGTAGGTGTCAAACCTCTGAAAAGTTAATATTGCCTGATTTTTTTAAGCAGCATCAAATTACTCTCTTTTTACATAAAATAGCTAAATTTGTATGATTTTACAACTATTAAGAATGTTAACTATATAGTAATCATGCGGACATATCATATTATTTTATTTTCGATAATAACTATGCTTGTATCTTGTATGCGTAAAGAGAAAATTGACACAATAGTATCAGCCGATAAAATATATTTGGTTGATGCGGAATTTACAAACCAACAGGCAATGGCTATTGATAAAGGCAAAATAGTTGCAGTTGGAACCCTTGATGAAATAAACTCTAAATATGAAGCCAAAGAGTTTTTGTTCTTTGAAGACAAATATATTTTTCCCGGATTTATTGATCCACATTGTCATTTTATTGGTTATGGACAAATGTTGCAAAATCCGTGGTTAGGTGGTGCAGATAGCTGGGAAGAGGTTGTCGATAGGGTAGTGAATTACCAAAAAGAAAACCCATCGCAGTGGGTTTTAGGACGTGGCTGGAATCATGCCGAGTGGAGAGATAAAAATTTCCCCACCAAAGAACTTTTAGATAAACACTTTCCTGACAAACCTGTGTTTTTAACAAGAATCGATGGTCACTGTGCTATTGCCAATAGTGTAGCCCTAAAAATGGCAAAAATCGACTCTAAAACCAGAATCAATGGCGGAGTGGTAGAGGTTGTTAATAATCAACCAACCGGATTATTGATTGATAACGCGATGGAGTACGTTAGAGAAATAATACCAGAAAACACTACTCAAGAAAAAGTACAACAAATATTGGTAGCTCAGAAAAACTGTTTTGCAGTAGGCTTAACGTCAGTTACTGATGCTGGATTGTCTTACGAAGATATTATGCTGTACGATTCACTATCAAGCGGTGGCGAGCTTAAAATGTTTATTAATGCCATGATTGAAGCTTCCGAAGAAAACATCAATAAAACATTGGCGATACGAGATAGCATTGGCGAAAAGCTATCAGTTCACAGTATAAAAATGTACGCTGATGGTGCCCTTGGTTCGCGTGGCGCTCTGCTTTTAGAGCCCTATTCTGATGACCCAAGTACATCGGGATTGCAAGTAAACCCCAAGGAGTATTACACCCAAATGTGCAGTATTGCATTCGACAATAACCTTCAAGTTTGTACTCACTGTATTGGAGATAAGGCAGTTAGTATGATATTAGATATCTATTCAAATTTTTTAACTTCCGGAAATGATTTACGTTGGCGAATTGAGCACTCTCAAGTAGTTCAGGAATCTGATTTTGACCGTTATGGAAAATTTAATATCATACCATCAATACAGACAACTCACGCAACATCAGATATGAGTTGGGCAGAACAAAGACTCGGCGATAGAGTTAAAAATGCATATGCTTATAAGCGATTGCTTGAGCAAAACAGTTGGATTCCAAATGGTAGCGATTTTCCTATTGAAGATATAAATCCTATCTATGGTTTTTATTCAGGAGTATTTAGAAAAAACGTAAAAAACCCACAAAACGAAGGGTTCCAGGTTGAAAATGCTCTATCACGCGAGCAAGCCTTAAGAGCAATGACAATTTGGGCAGCCAAAGCAGATTTTAAAGAAACCATTCGAGGCAGTTTGGAAATAGGAAAAGTTGCCGATTTTGTAGTATTAGATACAGACTTAATGGAAGCCGATGAGAGCCAGATTACTAATTCCAAGGTTTTGAAAACTTTTGTCGATGGTATTAAGGTATTTGAACAACAGTAATTTAATAAAGCTCTAAAGCAGTAATTTATGAGTTTAGATATTTATAAAAAGAGATACATTGTAAAGTACGAAGATATTAACGCAAATGCTCGCTTTAAGGAGACTACTATTGGGTTAATAGCGCAGCAAGTTTCAGCAGAACACGCACAGTTGTTAAACATGGGATATAATGAATTGCAGCTGCTAAACAAAGCATGGATGATGTCGCGCGTTGTTTTTGAAATTTATCACTCACCAAAACCAAATGAAGAAATTTTAATCGAGACCTGGATTGAGAAAACAGACCGCATTCACTCATATCGCAATTGTCACTTTTATGATAATGAGAACAAGATTTTTGCTGCGGCTCAAACTGCTTGGATTGTAGTTGATACCGTTAAGAAAGATATTGACGATGTTAGAAACTATGTGACTAATTTTCCACATATTCCCAATATATGTGTGATAAAACATTCACCGGATAGAATAAAGCCTTTTACAGCAAAACCACAACATGTATATACAAAGCATGTTGACTTCTCATCGCTCGACTTGTTAGGACATGTAAATAATATGAAATATGTAGAGTGGTTTATTGACGGACTGCCTAATAATCTTCAATTTGAGAAACAAATTGAATTACTCTCCATAAACTATATTTATGAGGTTTTTAACAATGATATTTTGAAATATGAATATATTTGTAATCAGGAACAGGGTTCAACTATTGTTAGTTGCAATGTAATTTCTGAACAATCAGATAGGTGTGTAGTAACTATAAATTCACAATTAAAAGCTATATAAACGAATGTTAGTCAGAGTATTATTATTTGTATCAATTGGATTACAATTTCTTGCTGCACTGCTTGCAATAAGCATGTTTCGCCGCACAAAATATAATATTTCGTGGATACTTTTTACCATTGCTTTTATTATCATGGCTCTTATGTTACTGTTTGATGCCGTGGCACATGAAAAATTATGGTCGCCAATTGAAATCAACCTGTTAAACAAGTGGTTGGGAATTATTACTGCTATACTTTTGCTCGCCGGAGTTATATTTATTCGTAAGATTTTTGATTTTTTAGACAGGATAGAACGTTTAAGAAAAGAGAACGAGTCGAGAGTTTTGAACGCAATTATCAGAACCGAGGAGAAAGAGCGCAAGCAGTTTGCAAAAGATATGCACGATGGATTAGGTCCGTTGCTTTCGTCAATAAAGATGTCGCTATCAAGCATAAACGACGAGAATTTCTCGCAACAGGATAAGCGTATCTTCGAAAATTCAAAACTTATGATAGATGAGTCAATCCGTTCACTGAAAGAGATTAGCAATCACTTAAGCCCCCATATATTAACCAATTTTGGATTAGTTAGAGCCTTACAAAACTACGCAGGAAAATTAAACTCTTTGCACTCTATAAAAATTGATATTAACAGTACAATAGGAGGATATCGTTACAATTACAATATTGAGGTTGTTATTTACAGAGTAATTACCGAGCTGATTACCAACACGTTAAAACATGCGGGAGCATCGCAAATTACTATATCTATTTATAATGAAGAACAGGCACTAATAGTTGAGTATCAAGACAATGGCAAAGGTTTCGACCCGGACGAAACGCTAAATAAATTACAAGGCGGAATGGGATACGACAACATTAACACCCGACTAAAATCAATAATGGCTCAAATGGAGCTAAAAAGTGACCATGGTGAGGGAGTTTATGTAAAAATAGTTGTGCCTATGTATGAGTAAAAGAGGAAAGCTAAAAGCACTTTTATTACCTTCTACTTGTACCTCGAATATAATTCGTGTTTCGCAACAGAGCTATAACTAATTCAGAATTATGGTTTTCAATTATACCAAAATATTTCCTCCTTTTTAAATTTATTAAAACTTATTGAAAACAGTAAGCCAAGGTAATTTCCTGACAAATTATAATCCCCTCTTGTATCAGCCGACACAAAAAGGTTTGCAAATTGATACTCTCCTGTTATTGTATTTTGCAAATTGAATACATAAATTAAATTAGCTTTTAATAGGATTTTTTGCAATGCGTATGAAAACCCCGTACCTAGAACAAAGCTTCCTTGAAAAGCATTTTTCTGACTTTCGAGCTTTAATCCAAATATCTCCCTACTTTCTGATAATTCCTCATCTATAACTGTATATACATATTCAGACTGACCATATGGGAAATACATTATTTTAGAGCCAATTAATAATGATGCAAAGGTATTTTTGCTAGTTTGTAGATTTAAAGATAGCAGTAATGGAAAGGATAAAGAGTAAAATGCGTATGATTTATAAGAATCTGTAAGGT
Organism: Bacteroidales bacterium; assembly: GCA_012519055.1. Taxonomy (NCBI): domain Bacteria; kingdom Pseudomonadati; phylum Bacteroidota; class Bacteroidia; order Bacteroidales; species Bacteroidales bacterium. The sequence goes on from JAAYQU010000045.1 coordinate 131,433, forward strand.
TCCCCTGGTAACTATCGAAGAGGTCGTACTTTTGTATTTCGTATGCAAAAGAATACGTAGGCTCCATGGCAAGAAGCGTACCTGTTTGAAAAGACCACATTTTATCGGAATTGAACCCGTATAAAATACCTGCATTAAAGCCCAATATTGGTTTATTTTTAAATGTAAGATTACCATACTGAGGTCTGATCTCTGCCTTTTTATATAAAACAGGTCCAGCAACCAAGCTCCAGTTGGAAAAACCAGAGAGCCTATCGTAAACTTTTCGCTCTTGCGAAAAGGTGTTTTTTACGACAACATTACTGAGCAATATACTCAACAATATTATATTTATTATGTGCCTTATCATGTTAGAACATTTTTTTTTACCATTTTAAAATCTACTATTACTTATTACTTGTTATAAATAATCAGCAGTGCAATTTTTTTGAATATTGTGAAATAACGAAGTCTGGACTATACTATTATGTACAATCAGTATTATTTAGCGGTTATCTTAAATTAAACCGATAATTCAAACCAACTACATACTGGTTATATACATCTTTCCCTTCAATTTTGTTTAACATAGGGTAAGTCATAAATGAAAAGTCCAAATATAGATTGGGTATTTTTTTAAAAGGAAAGTCATACCCAACCCCAATTCCTAAATAATACAAGTCGTCAGCTTTGTATGGTATATCACCGCATAGACAATAGTTGCCCTGATTAAATGAAGTTTCTGCAAACAATCTATGCCCTTTAAAATTTATAATATTGAATTGAGAAAACAGACCATAAATAATATAATGATTTTTTGGTTTTGATATTTGAGAACTAAATATATTTAAAATTTGAAGACCTGCGAAAATATGCTTGCTAATACTTACTCCAATATTTGTATTCCACGTAAATTCATCATATCCGTAATTATTTTTATAAATATCCTTTTCGTTAAATCTCAAGTAGGTTAATGATGTGCCTATCATCATATGATCGGCAAAATCTCTCTGTGCTGTGGCACTGCTATAACACTCTATCAATAAAAGAGATAGTAATATAAGTCTCATGTTAGTAAGTTTATAAGTTAGAAGTTAAAACCAACACCACACATAAAACCACTTTTACTGGAACCATTGATATAGAAGTTTTTTTGCCAATCCAAGTCTATAAAAATATGATTTACAACCTGAAGTGTTATGCCTATTGGAATTGATACTTTACTGTGTTTCAATTCTTTACTTATAATGAAATCTTCCTCTATTATTATGTTCTTGTATTCAAATGTGTTAGCTATATATGGAACATGTTTATAATTTGTTTGATTGTATCCCACTTCAAAGTACAGGTGCATAAGTTTTAAAACCTTTCTATTTATGGTATATGGGAGTGTATATCGTGCAAAACAACCGATTTCGGCAAAACTTCTCTTTTTGTAAAAATTGCTCAAGAAAATTTCATAGCTAAAATTGCCACCCACGTAAAAATTACGGTATAAGTTATATGCAAAATATGTTCGTGGTGAAAAAGAGAATAATTTGGCAAATTTGTTGCTTTGCTCATCAACAAGATCACTTGAATATAGAAGGTTTGGATGTATTCCCAAAATAAGTTTAGATTCTGTTGAGTCTTTAAGTATTAATTGCCCATAAGTTGCACAGCAGGCAAATAAAAAAATTGTGGAAATTAAATATCTCATATAATTTATTTTTTTTAAAAGACTAAACGTGTAAATTTGTTTTTTATGATTTTTATCATTGTCTAAAAACGAATAGTTGAGCAAAATTGTATAAAAAAGAATTAATATGTTTAAAATTGAGAAACACCCCATTTTGACAGTACCGTCGGGGGATACTGTCACCTTTAAATTTAACGGACAAGATATTGTTGGCGAGCGTGGGTTAACAATTGCAGCAGCACTACATCAGGCAGGTTATCCTGTTCATAGTCACAGTTTAACAGATAGAAACAGATCGCTTGAATGCGGTATTGGCAAGTGCGGTGCTTGCGAAATGCTTGTTGACGGAGATGTTAGACGTATCTGTATAACAAAAGTTGATAACGTTAAAGAAGTTTCCGAAATTCCGAAAGATTACAATCCTCATGTTAAGAAGGTTGACTTAGAAAAACAGACTAAGATATATAAAACTACAGTAGCCATAATTGGGGCAGGTCCTGCAGGATTGGCAACTCGAGAAATTCTCAATAGTAACAATGTTGACAATATCGTTATCGATAATAACGATCGTATCGGGGGGCAATTTACAATGCAAACACACCAGTTTTTCTTTTTTGAGAGTGAGAAAAAATTCGGTGGCATGCGTGGTTTTGATATTGCAGAAACGTTGGCAGGAGACGATCGTTCGGGAATTATCTTAAATACAACTATTTGGGATATTCTTGAAGGTAAACGCTTAGCTGCAAAAAATATAGTAACAGACGAAATATTTTACATAGATGCCGATCATTTGGTAATAGCAACAGGAGCAGTTCCGTTTATGCCTGCTTTCGAAAACGATGATCTCCCGGGAGTATATACCGCTGCAGTTGTGCAAAAAATGATGAATAATGAGTTTACTCTATTGGGTAAAAATATTTTAACCGTAGGAGCGGGCAATATTGGTTATTTAACAAGCTATCAGGCTATACAGGCGGGAGCTAAAGTAAAAGCTATTATTGAGGCAATGCCGCACGAAGGAGGATTCCCTGTACAAGCCAATAGGGTTCGTCGCCTTGGTATTCCAATTTACACTTCGCATGTTTTGCTTAAAGCTATTCCAAATGCCGATCATACAGGAGTTGTAGGTGCAGTAGTTGCTGAAGCTAAAAATTTTAAACCGGTTCCGGGTACAGAAAAAGTTATTGAAGGTATAGATCTGATAAATATTTGTACAGGATTAGTTCCCGACAACCAGTTGTTAATCAAAGGAAAAGAGATTTTTGGGCGATACGTTTATGGTGTTGGCGACGCCGTAAGAATAGGCGAGGGAACAAGTGCTGTTTTGCGTGGTAAACAAGCAGCTTTCGAGATACTCGAAGATTTAGGAAAACGATATAACTACAACGATTTTTTAAGAATAAGCAAAGAGTATATTGATTCTCAACAACATCCAACAAGAATTATAGAAAAACCATATATGCCTTCTACCGAACGAATGAAAAAACCATTCGTTATGATAGATTGTCTGTACGGGTTTGCTTGTAACCCTTGTGCATTTGCTTGTCCACACGGAGCTATTACAAAAACATCGTCGAGTACTGTACCACAAATTGATTACAATAAGTGTATTGGCTGTATGATTTGTGTCACAATGTGTCCGGGTTTAGCTATTTTTGGATACAATGTTGAGAAACAGCAACTCTTTTTGCCTATTGAGTATGAAGTTACGGAAGGTGCCGAGGTGTTTATAGTAAACAATAACGGCGAAAAACTTGGTGAAGGTGTTGTTGAAAAGATAATGGTCAAACCAAATAAAACCAATTTAGCTCGCGTAAAAGTTACTTTGGGATTGAGAGGGCATTTAACAGAGGCTCGTGGTTTTATTGTTAAAGATAATTATCCGGAACCAATAAGTTTCTCTCCGTATAAAGATAAAGATGAAGCTGATAAGCTTATATGCCATTGCGAAGATGTTTCGTTGGACGAGATATTACAAATTATAGGCGATAGGAAATTTATTTCAATAGATGAGATAAAACACATTACTCGCTTAGGCATGGGAGCTTGTCGCGGGAAGCGATGTATAAAACGACTGAGCATGTCATTGGCTGAGAAAGGAATACAGATAGTTGGCGAAGCTACACCACGTGGACCAATGGCAAATCAACTATCGATGGGTGAAATTTATCCAAAGAGTGTTAAAGAGCAAATAATTGTCGATTTAAAAGGTAATACACCACGCAGAGTTAAAACACAGATTTTGATAGCAGGTGGAGGAATGGCAGGAAGTTCTCTATTCCGTTATGCTGCTGAGGCAGGAATGAAGCCTGTACTTATAAATTATGGACGAGGTTCATCATGGAGAAATATCGCAGGTGGCAGACCGGCGTTTAGTGTTCCTGAGCTTGCAGATATTGCAACAAATAATCTTCATCTGTTCAAAGAGTTACAGAAAATTAGCAATATCAACTTCTATCAGACTAACTATATTTCCTTTGCACACGACCAAGCCACTTACGAAGCTTTAGATAAATCGCGGGAGTGGAGCAATGCGTACATGATATCTCCTGCACAATTCAGAAAAGAGATAAGTGAATCATTTAACCCCAATGGAACCAAATACCTGGGAGCATTAGTTACAAAAGATTGTTGGCAGGCTACACCAGGTCTTACAATCGACTTAATTCGCCAGTTAGGAATTAAAAGTGGCGGAGAGATACTTGAAGATTGTAAGCTTATAAGAGTTGAAAAAGTTGGAAACAGGTATATCTCATTAGTCAAAGACCACAATCAAGAGTATATTGAGTACGATTCTGAACTGTTTATCAATGCATTAGGTTATGAGGCAGATAAGTTTGCACAACAGTTAGGATACGAAACAGGATTATATCCTGTTAAGCACCAGGCATTTATAACACGCAGACTGCCTATGTTGGGAGTAAACGGAAAATCATTGGATATGTTGATTGATCGTAGGCATTATAAAGGATTTACAGCGGTTTATGGTCAGCAACTTGCTGAAACAGGTCAGATAATTGGCTGTGCATCGCCTGCAAATGAGCCTATGCATGCAAACAGACCACTTGCTATCAATGATAAAGACTTTTTGAATATTGTTTCCGAAGTTTTCTGTGATTGGATTCCACAACTAACATCTGTAGGAATGCAGGCAATTTGGGCAGGTTACTATACGGAACCAAGAATGATTGTTGACCCCGCAAAAGGACTTATGGTGGGATTGCGTGGGCAAGGCTTTATGCTTTCAATGTATTTGGCAAAAATGTATATCCAAGCTATTACAGGTCAAAAAACACCTGAATATTTTAAAAAATTATCACTTGAAGGAGAAGGCATAAAAGAAGATGTGTTTAAATAAAAGCAACCAAAAATTTTTAATTATCTTATTACCTTAAAATAAATATTTTTATTAAAATTTGAAGCCCAGTATCAATTTTGATATTTGGGCTTCGGTTTTTTTCGTTTCGTAAAATAGTTATAACTTTGGAGACAATTATCAGATCTAAAATGGATTTTGAATCAAACCTATTGACAATCTTTTTTATAACCATCACTTTATATTTGTAGTTTAATAAAATATTGTAGGTAAATGAGATATATATTTCTTGTTTTAATAGGTTCTCTTTTGCTTTTTTCGTGCCAAAAATTAAATAGAGGCAAACAACAGAAAGCAAAAGAATTTACTTATAAATTATCTTATTTAGTTGGAGTTGAGGAGCATCCTGCTGTTGCAATAATGCCCGAAAAGTTAGTTGTTTACTACACAAAAGATCATATATATTATAAAGCCGAAGGTTGGATGGGTTTTTTTTCTTCAGCACAAATAATTAGTATCAAAGATAGCACAAGAACGCTTTTAGCCAAGTTTATGGATAAAAAATATGCTAATATTCAATTGTTGAAAGATAAACCATTGAAATTTGAAAATTCTGAACATTTATCGATAAGTGATGATGTCAACATGCTGAAATTTAAAGGATTTGATGCTGTAGAATGCGATATTTATTTATCCGGAAAATATAATGGAGAAAAAAAAGTTATATATACAAACCATTTTGACATTGAAAATCCAAATATTGGCACACCTTTTTGTAGTATAGAAGGCATATTGTTAAACTACACTATATCGATGATGGGAATACCTGTAACTATTGAACTACTCGATAGTAAGGATACTCTCATTGATGATTCAATGTTAACAGTATCTGATGACTACCAAATAGTGGATCGTGAAAAATTTGAAACGGTTGTTGATGAATACTTGCCTAAATAAAAAAGGTTTTTTATATTGTTTTTTAAATATATGGCAAAAAGAACTAAAAATAAAAACGAAAACAGAGCCAAATCAAAGAGAGGCAACGATAAAAGAATTCCAATTCTTTTAGGGTTGTTTTTCGTGGGGCTATCGTTTATTATTTTGGTATCATTTATCTCCTTCTTATTCTCGTGGCAATCCGATAGTATGATAATGGATATTTCTGTAGGAGAGCTACTTACAGATGTTGATATAAAATACTCGAACTGGATGGGAAAATTAGGTGTTTTTCTGTCAGTTACATTAATTACCAAATGGGTAGGAGTCCCTGCCTTTTTGATAATACCAATAATATTCTTATTTGGGATGAGATTTTTTGGAAAAAAAATCATGCCATTTCGAGCAACAGCTATTCGCTTAATTGTTGTAATGTTTTGGTTATCAATAGCATTGAGCTACCTGTTTGTTGATAGATATTTTTTATTAGGAGGTGCCCACGGACACTATATGTCAAGGTGGATTGAGTCAATGTTGGGAAAAGCAGGGACAGGACTTTTTATTCTGTTTTTGGCAATTGGTATAATAGCATTTTTGTTTGAGCCGATATTTGAGAAAATAGTAAACTATTTTAGAAATATCGCCACCAATTCTAAAAAACATAGCGATACGGAGACAGAACAAAATGAGTTGGACACGAGAATAGAAACAATCGGAACCGGCTCATCGGAGATTAAAATTAACGTTGTTGGAAAAGAAGATATTGAAGAAGACACTCAAAGTGTAACAGATAACGAAATAGACACAGATACAGATTCATATGATTTTGTTGTGGAAAAACCGCAAAGCGAAGATCATGAATCATTAGAAAACGACTCTTTTGACATATCAGAACCAAGTCCAATCCCAATAGATCCCAACGATGCAGACAACAATTTATTAGATGTAGAGTTAGTTGAAGACGATATGGCTGATAATGATACTGATTCAATATCTAAGAATATAGGCAAATATTCAGGAGAAGTTGGATTTGAAATTGAACAAGGTGTTGAAGATGATGAGGAATCAGAAGAAAACTTGAGGACAATAGCCGAGGGAAAATATGATCCTAAATTAGAACTATCTAACTATCAGTATCCTACATTAGCCTTATTGCCAAAAGTAGACAAGTCTGATAGTAATGTTTCAGACAGTGAGTTGCAGGAAAATAAAGATAAGATTGTAACAACACTTGCAAACTACGATATCAAAATCGTGTCAATAAAGGCTACAATTGGGCCTACTGTCACACTTTACGAAATAGTTCCTGCTCCCGGAGTTAGAATATCAAAGATTAAAAACCTGGAGAACGATATAGCTCTTAGTCTAGCAGCACTTGGAATTAGAATTATTGCACCCATACCAGGGAAGGGAACGGTTGGAATTGAAGTGCCTAATCAAAATCCCGACGTTGTTTCAATGCGCTCTGTTTTGGCAAGTAAGAAATTTCAGGAAACAGAATTTGAACTTCCCTTGGCTCTAGGCAAAACAATAACAAACGAAGCATTTATTATTGATCTTGTAAAAGCTCCACACTTATTAGTTGCGGGTGCAACAGGACAAGGTAAGTCGGTGGGTTTGAACGCAATTTTAACGAGCCTGTTGTATAAAAAACATCCAGCTGAATTAAAGTTGGTGTTAATAGACCCCAAAAAGGTGGAATTAACGCTCTATAACAAACTTGATAAACATTTTCTTGCAAGTTTGCCAGATAATGACGAACCTATTATAACCGATACTACCAAAGTTATTTACACGTTGAATAGTTTGTGCTTAGAGATGGATAATCGTTACGATCTGTTGAAAATGGCACATGTGCGGAATATCAAGGAGTATAACGAGAAGTTTATCAATAGGCGTTTAAATCCAAATAAAGGACATAAATATATGCCCTATATAGTGGTTATTATTGATGAATACGCAGACTTGATAATGACTGCAGGAAAAGAGATTGAAATGCCTCTTGCTAGAATAGCACAGTTGGCAAGAGCAATTGGAATACATATGGTAATTGCAACTCAAAGACCGACGACAAATATTATTACAGGTTTGATAAAAGCAAACTTTCCGGCAAGAATAGCCTTTAGAGTTGCACAGGGTATTGACAGTAAGACAATTTTAGATGGTCCGGGAGCAAATCAACTAATAGGGAGAGGAGATATGCTGGTTTCTCTTGGCAGTGAACTTGTGAGAGTTCAATGTGCTTTTGTTGACACACCAGAGGTTGATGCTATTACCGATTATATCTCCAAACAACAAGCTTATTCCAGTATATATGAGTTACCTGAATATGTGCCTGAAAATAGTGGTTTAGACCCCGCGTCAGTCGATTTACAACAGAGAGATGCTCTTTTTGAAGATGCGGCACGACTATTGGTAATCCATCAACAGGGTAGCACTTCGCTAATCCAAAGAAAATTTAGTATAGGATATAATAGAGCAGGAAGAATAATTGACCAACTTGAAGCTGCAGGAATAGTTGGACCTTTTGAAGGTAGTAAAGCCAGACAGGTACTTATTCCCGATGAGTATTCACTTGAGCAGTTGCTAAAGAATCTTGAATAAAAAAAACGTATAATTTATAGTATAAAGTTAACAACCTAAAAAATCATTAAAATGAAAAACCTATTGTTATTTTTAATCGTTTCGTTACCAATTTTAACTAACGCACAGTATGATCCTGCTGCTCGAACACTTCTCGATAAAGTATCAAAAAATACAAAGTCGTGGAAAACGGTAAAAATTGAGTTTAACGCATTGATTACTACAGCAGAGCCTAAAACTGAAGAGAATCATAAAGGGACACTTTGGCAAAAGCAAGATAAATATAAGTTAGTCTTGATGGAGTCGGAGACATATTGTAATGGCAAACATAAATGGGTATATATGCCAGAAGTTGAAGAGGTGAATTTATATAATGTTGATAAAAGCAAAAGTGAAAGCCTTTTAGATAATCCTCAACAGATTTTTACAATTTACACCAAAGGGTTTAAGTATCAGTTAATTGGAGAAATAAGCGAGGCGGGAAAAACATTGACCGAAGTAGAGCTTGTTCCGGAAAACAGAAATGTTGAGTACTTTAAAATCAAAGTGTTAATTGATAAAGCGAACAACAGAATTGAACAAATTAAATACTTCTCAAAAGATGGCTCTAGAATTACTGTCAGTGTAATAAAATACACTATTGATCAGGCATATCCGGACGACTTTTTTACTTTCGACATAAATAAACATAAGGATGTTATATTAATTGATATGACTGAATAGTGTTAAGTTTGAAGCAATTTGTGATAAAACCAGTCTTTATCAATACTGTAAAATTATTAGCCTAATGATGAGAAAGTTTTTGACAACTATTGCAATAATTGTATCGGTTTGCAACATTGCATTTTCGCAAATTGAAGAAGCGTCGATAGGATATATACGTTTTTCAAAGCCGTATATTTCTAAAGGTGAGTTAGATATATCAAAAAACGGAACTCCATTTAAGTTTGCAGAACCGATTGATGTAGGCATAAATATTGCTGATTATGCAGAATTAAACCACGATAGAGGCACTATATCGTTAACTTGTCAGTCTGATGGCGCAAAATCGTTAAATGCAATATTGACAATCTCTTCAAGTTCAAGCAATTTTGAGTTGTTTATATCAGATCAAAATGATGATCAGCTGTTTGGACCATTCTCTTATGATGATTTTACCTATGGATACTTACCAACTCCGCTTATATCAGGAGATGTACTGAAATTAAAAATTATTAAAAAGGACGCCATAACGCCCAATGTTACTCTCTTAACGCTTGGATATGATTATGTTGGAGTAGCTAATAAAGATGGATTTTACGGCTCATCGGGGAGTTGTAATATCGACGTCAGATGTCCGGAAGCAGTAGAGTGGGAAAATGAAAAAAGTTCGGTTGTTAGGCTTATAATAAACTCACAGTATCTTTGTTCTGGCGTAATTGTCAACAACTTACGAAATGACAAAAAGCCGTATATGCTCACCGCAAACCATTGTGTAGCAGATTCTATTACAGCGGCTAAAACAGTTGCATACTTTAATTATGAAAGTCCATCGTGTAACGGTCCAGACTCTCCGATACAACAAATTCGTCCAGGTTTTTTGATGCGTGCCACCAAAAACGATTCAATAGGAACCGTTGACTTTGCACTTTTGGAAGCGAAACAACCAATACCCGAACATTTTAATGCAAACTACGCAGGTTGGGACGCTTCGGGACGAACTCCAACAAATACAGTAGCAATACACCATCCTCGTGGAGACGTAAAGAAAATTTCGTTCAGTAATAAACCCCCTTTAATTACAAGTTATCCATACATAAGTAATTATGATAAAAACTCGTTTTGGAAGGTAACATATTGGGATTTAGGAACTACAGAAGGGGGGTCGAGTGGTTCACCTTTATTTGATCAAAACCACAATGTTATTGGTGTTTTGACGGGAGGTACTGCTTCGTGTGAAAGTTTGAATCCTGATTATTTTACTCAGGTAGCATATGCTTGGGATAAGTATCCTGAAAAATCGCAACAGCTAAAATATTGGCTTAACCCTGATAATCTTCCTACACGTATCTGTGGAATACTCGGAATTGAAGATTTAGTTGATTATAACTCTGAGAGTGATGTGGAGTTATATCCAAATCCCACGTCAAGTAATTTTAGCTTCAAGTGGAGGGGGCAGGTAAATAAAGTGCTTAATATCGAAGTGTTTAGTTATTGTGGTAAAAAGATAGCACAATATCAGCAAAAAACACCACCCGACAAGATAATTAATTGCCAGACAGATTTACAACCAGGCTTTTATATTATCCATATTTACGACAATAAATATTCAAATAATGCCAAGTTATTGATAACCAAATAGGAATTCAATTTCAATGGTATGTATCTTCCGTAAAGAAATCTGTTTTTAATTTATTAACGACTATACCTATAATTAATATCAGACCGGCGACTATAAGTAAAAAGTGCCAATATTTGGAGACAAAATCATTGCCCACTCCGTTCAATATTCCAGGATAAACACTTTCTATACGTGGTATAAGAAAAAAGACTCCAACTAACAGAAGCAGTAAGGGAACTACTTTGTCTCTTCTGGCAAAGCCGATAAGCGAAAGTAGTATAAGTAATATTGGCCAAGAGAAAATTATTAATTGTAGAGGCGGATTTAACAATCCAAAGTTGAAAGCATTAATAATTAAACAGGTTAAGATTAAAATAGTACCTATAACAGCTGTCAGACTGAGTCCCTCTTTTGCATCATTAAATGTACTCATTTTACACTCTTTTGAATATTGTATTGCATACCATCAATCAAAATATATGCGACTGCATAATACAATAAAATTTGATTAAGCAAAGTTAGAGAACTCTACAAAGAAAATGATTAAGAAACTATTAAGATTAGGTTAAGGTTTTTTGCTGTGATGAAGTAAGTTTCCGCTCGCACACTTTACAAAAGCGCACGAACGGAGAGGGGTTATTTTTTTAAAATTTTTGTTATTTCAGAACTAATTGTTTCTGCTGCTTTGTTATATGATTTTACACTTGCACTTTCGTATGAATTTCCACCACCTTTGATGTTAACAAATGAGTTTTTATAAATCTCTTTTTTCGTTGTGAAATCAAACACAGATACTGTTGCGTCAAGGTAAGTAAAATACAAATTATATATATTATTGCCTTTTCTAATTTTTGCAATCAGTTCTATTTTGTAATCTGCAATTTTTGGGTCGTTAACAAACGTATAGTTTATAGTTGATAAAGCTTCTTTAATTTTTGGCTCAATAAATGGAATTGATAACTTATTAGAACTCAAATCGTACTCTTTTGAACTAATCCAAAATGTGAGGCCAGAAGCAATTAATTTAATATCGGTACTGGCAGAAAATGATTTTAAAATTTCATTTTTTGCATCAATACTATCGATTCCTAAATAGCTCGACAAATCTATCATTGCCGATACCACCTGTATCTTTTCTGTTGACGAAACTTTATTTATAAAACATTTTGCTGAGCCTGAATAATCTGTTGTTGCGTTGCAATATTGTACATCTTTGTCAATAAAAAGGACAGGCACATTAGGCAATACTTTTTCAACTCCATTTCTGTTTTTAGAAATAGCTACAATCTCGATTGGTTCAGGTATTGGCTGACCAAACTTAACCTCTATCTCATCTTTTTTTGCTCGTAAAATTATCTGTTCACTTTCGTAAATTTTGTTTATCTCCTCTTTTATCTGAAGATATAATCTGTTAGCTTCATCTGTTTGATGATACTCGTTCTCTGTTTTTCCAAGCGCAAAAAGTAAAAATTTAGCATTTTCAATCTCTCGAAAATATGCCAATGTTTGAGCATAAGTTTTTAAGGCATTTTGGTTATTATTTGTCAATAAATATAGTTTTGCCTCATTGATTTTATTAGATATTGTTGATAGTTTTAGTGATATGATATTCTTATAAAAACTTATCACCTCTGATTTTAATGCAAATGCAAAGGCATATCCAGTATTATTTCTCTTATCATAATACGTTTCAATTTTCAAACCTGCAATATCTGCTTTTGATAAGGATTCACTTGATTGTTTGTAATATTCACTAATATTGTCATCTGTCTCTTCTATTTGCAGGGTTGACGAACTCTGTATTGATACGTAAATTGATTCAATCAAATCTTTTTTCGCTAAATCTGACAAATTTGCCAGCATCTCATTTATTTGCTCATTTGAAGAGTTTATATTTGATGCAAACCCAATTAAATACTGGGATTCTGGATAATTGAATTTTCTTTGTGATGAATTTACCCAATTAGGTGTCTGAGCATCTACAAGCTGGAAGTTGACCAGCATTAGTAGTAAAAACAGAATAATGTTTCTCATATTTATAATTGTTCTTTTAATTTATCAGCTTGAGCTTTTTCTCTTTTTGCTTGAATAATGGCATTTTGATATTTTCTAGAAGTGGGAACTAACTTCATTGCTTCCATAAGAGTATCAATTGCTTTTTCAGCCTGACCTCCATACATTAAAAGTATTCCGTAATTGTAAAATGCTTTTGCTTTTACTTTTGGTTCAAGTGGTTTTTTGGTTGCATCTTCAAGTAGTTTTAAGCCTGCATCCCATTCGTCAATTTTCAGTAGAGTAAGACACTGGTCAAGTTCTGGAAGCTTTGAATCTCTTTCAAAAGTAGCTCTTACAGTAACATCGTATGGAGCTATCATTTTCATAAAATCAGTAGAAACTTTTTTTAATGCAAATGAAAATAGTAGGTTTTTGTCAATTTCTGGTGCAGCTTTATTGTTAGCAGATTTTTTGTCTTTATGAGTACCATCAATTGTTTTTACTGCTAAAACTTTTGCTGTAACAATGTCAATTAGCTTCAAATTAACAATAAATGTGTGGGTTCCCTCCCTATAAAACGTTTGCATTTTTTCTCCCTTATCTGTTGTCCACGGTTCACTTTTTGACAATTTTTCTTCGTATTTGTCAGCCTGTATTCTGCCAAATACCATAACTGCACTACCAATTATTTTCCCTAATTCAGCAGCAGTCTCCTCATCAACCAGACCAGATTGTCCTAATTCTTGTTCTTTTAATATTTTATTCAAATTTTGTCTGTCAAGAACATCGAAGCTTTTAGACTCAAAAAGTTTTGATGTTAATTCATCTACAAGGTCTTTTGAATGTTGGTCAACTCTGCCGTAGGCGTTAGTAATATCTCCAATTGAGATTTTTTTATAATCCTTTAAATTTACTTCTGCGGGTCTTTTAACTGTGAGTTCAATTGATGGATTACAACCCATAAATGTGGCTGATACTAAAGTAAACGCACAAATTAAAACATTTAATTTACTCTTTTTCATATGTCTGTAATTATTTAGTTATAGGTTATTAGCAATTAACAGTTAGTAATTTCGGATCTTAAAAAAGTTGATACATTTTACTATATATCTTTTTTAGCCATTGAATTGACAAATTTAAATATTTTATATCAAATATCGTTTGTAAAAGTGAAAATAGATGTATTGTTATAGAAGGTCAATTATGTTACACTCACTCATTTTACAAAAATATGACAGCAGGGGAAACTTATTGCACAAACTGCCTTTATATTATTTGTTCACAATTAGTTTTACACTTAAGGTCTCTTCACACGTATAGTTAAGATGAACAATGTACATCCCTCCTGAAAGGTTTTGAGTGGAAATTTCTTTACAGTTATTGCCTTTGAAAACTGTTTTGCCGCATATATCTATAATGGTTACACTATAATCTGTTTCATCTGATGTAACAATATAGAACCTGTCATTTGTGGGGTTAGGGTATAATTTTACTATATGTTCGGTATCAATACTTACCGCTTTTATTTTTGAATATGCGTATTTTCCGTTAAAATCTGTTTGTTTAAGGCGATAATATGAGATACCTCTGTACGGTACCATGTCAATAGAACTGTAGGTGAGAAGTGTAGAAGAAAATCCGGCACCTTTTACAGTGGTAACTTTTTCCCATTCCAAACCATTTCTACTTCGTTCTATGGTAAAAAAGTCATTATTGGCTTCAGATGCAGTTGCCCACTTTAGCTCAACTTTTCTTTCCTTATCTTTAACAAATGCTTCAAAATATAAGAGTGTGATAGGTAGAGGAACCTCTTCTATTATTCCAATAGAACTCACTATGAAGCCAGAAGCGTATCCCCCTGCAAAAATATTATTATTTAGTATAGCATCTACTTGTGAATAACAAGAGACATTTCCCCCGGAACCGTTTCCGCCCAAAAAAATACTACTTTGCGCATTTGCATTGAAATATAAAGCAATAGAGCAAAGAAAAGTGACATATATTTTAAAAAACTTCCAGTTCATTATGACTATGGTTGTGTTCTACCCAATCTAAGTCCGGATGTATCCCATTGTTCGTCCAAGTGCAATTGGCTTGTTTGATTGCGAGCTGAAAGTTGATGAGCATTAATTTGATGATTTAGCGAGCCGTCGTATAGCCAATTCGAGCCTTTTAAGCCGGCAGCCAAGGGCCAGCCAACTACATCAGCATCTCCGCTTGCAGTAATCATTCCGTTACCTTGATTATTTCCATTGAAAATTCTGTTATTAATGCTAGAGTCGTATTTATCACCTATTCCTACACTATAAGTATATTCCGATAAGTTACCACTCATTTCCATTACACCGTAATATCCCGCTCCTGCGCGTTCTCTATCTGAGTTTGTGCGTGCAAAAATACCACAACGTAAAGGACCAGTGGTCTTTTTACCATAAGCAATATTGGCATTTGGACTTGCAGTCTCACTTTCAGTACCCAGATTGTTGAGTGAGGTCATTGGACCTGCTTCGTTTATTTTGGTAGTGCCCCATGCATATTCGTTGGTAATGGGATCTAATGGACCTCTGCAAGCTTTTTCATATTCTAATTCAGTAAAAGGTCTTAGTCCACTCCAGTCGGCAAATGCTCTCAAGTCATAAAAACTTATCCAGTTACAGGCAATATGTTGTCCATCATTTGGGTCCCCTGATAGTCCATTATTGTTCAAATCATTGCCATAAACACGGGGAAAAGGTTCTCCCGGGTCTGACATTACCTTTATTCCGTTTCTGCCTTGAGGAGTAGAGTAATTGTTATTATTCCTCATAAACCTACCTTCAGTAATTGCTTTGCACCTAGATTGCTGCTGTGTTCGAGTTAGTTTATTCAGGAACTCTTTATACATATATTGTGAGAGTTCATATTTCATAATATAGAAACTCTGATATCCTTTCGGAAATTGTGCCGATAATGTTCCTTCTCCACCAATGGTAGCAGCACTGTATATAGTAGAAGCCTGCCAAAGTTCATTGGTTGCAGTATTACCAATAGTTATTGCCGCTTCTGAAGTGATTTGAAAAGGTTCTGTTGTGGTACCTTTCGCAAGATGACCGCGAGAGTTTGAATTCGGACCATCTCCCACTTTGAAAGGACCTGTGGGGATATAAACCATTTCAAGGGCAAATACACACACTTCAACACTGTCGTAATCAGCTAAATCGTTTACGCCATAATTCCAACGCAATTGGACTCCAGTGTAATTAACAGGTCCATATCCATCAGCGCTCCTATACAAGAATACTCCAACAGCGGGGTTGTTTACAGCGTCAAAACTAGTATTGGTTACGACTAAGCCCGGAGTAATTTGAGAGCCTGTAGGAGCTGTGTGACCTTCATTATTGAGATATGCATGGTACCATTTTTTTTCTAATTTGCTCCGGTATTTAATAAATATCCATGCAGCATCCCAGTTGCTCTGCTCAGTAGAGGTGCGCCAGGAGTTTTCCCAACTAATATCAAACTGAATCATTTTATATTTAGAAGCGGTGTTTTGTCCTGTAATTGATACATTGCTTATTTGAATGTTGTTAGCAAATAAAAATGTTTGCGGAAGAGATAATAATACTATCAACATTAGTGTCTTTTGGATATATTTTTTTGCATTCATAAGTATATAATTTTTTCGGTCTAAGGTCGTATGGAACTCACATGCTACACAGTTAAAAGTTTATAAAGTTTCTTTCTACTTTTACTTTTCAGCTTGTACCTACATATAAGGTTGGTATGTTTGTTTCATAACTTTTTGGTTTTTAATCTGTTTTTTTTATTGTTGTTATCAATATCCACTCATCACTTACTTACAATCAGTTTTACAATTGTTGTTTCTCCACCCGTATAGTTTATACGAACAATATACATTCCATCTGGAAAGTTTTGAGTGGAAATCTCTTTATTGTTATTGTCTTTGAAAACTGTTTTACCAAATAGATCTGAAATAGTTACGCTATAATCTGTTTCGTCTGAGGTTACAATATAGAATCTGTCATTTGTGGGGTTGGGATATAATTTTAAGGCATTTCTATCTGTATCAATATTTACCGTTTTTATCTTTGAATATGATGTTTTTCCGTCAAAATCTGTTTGTTTAAGGCGATAATATGAAATACCTTTGTATGGTACCTGATCTATATAACTGTATGTGAGAAGTGTAGAAGAAGACCCCGCTCCATTTATAATAACAACCTTTTCCCATTCCAACCCATTTCTGCTCCGTTCTATGGTAAAAAAGTTATTATTGTTTTCAGATGCAGTTGCCCACTTTAGCTCAACTTTTCTTTCCTTTTCTTTAATAAATGCTTCAAAATATAGTAGTGTAACAGGTAGAGGAACCTCTTCTATTGTCCCAATAGAACTCACTATGAAGCCAGAAGCATATCCTCCTGCAAAAATATTATTATTTAGAGTAGCATCTGCTTGTGAATAACAAGAGACATCTCCACCAGAACCGTTTCCGCCCAAAAAAATACTATTTTGCGCATATGCATTACAATGCAAAACGGCAAATAATATAAAATAGATGTATGTTTTAAAAAACTTGCTTTTCATTTTGGTTATGGTTGCGTTCTACCCAGTCTGAGTCCGGTTGTATTATACCGAAATCTAGTATGAGATTGACTTGTTTGATTGCGAGAAGAAATTTGATGAAAATTAATATGGTGGCCCGCAGTGTTATAGAGCCAATTCGAACCCTTGATACCTGCAGAAGTTGGCCAGTTAGCATTACCATCTCCGTTTTCCATAATTATTCCGTCTCCGTGATTGTTTCCGTTGAATTCTCTATTATCTTGTATTCCTACACTGTACGTATATTCCAATAAATTACCACTCATCTCCATCACACCGTAATATCCTGCTCCCGCCTGCTCTCTGGTTGTGGCCGTGCCAGCAAAACTGCCACAACGTACAGGACCTTGCACCCCGGGTTTATCGCCATTAGCAATATTGGCTTTGCCTATTGGGTTAATTGCAACTTCATTTATCTCACCTGGATTGATAATTTGTGTTGCGCTGAATATATTGGTAGTACCCCAGGCATACTCATTGGCAACAGGTAGTAAATGACCTCTGCAAGCCTTTTCATATTCCAGTTCGGTAAAAGGTCTTAGTCCACACCAATCGGCAAATGCTGTCAAATCCCAAAAACTTATCCAGTTACAGGCAATATGTTGTCCATCATCCATTTCTCCCTCTACACCATTTCCGTTTAAATCATTACCGTAAATACGGGAAAAAGGATCTCCGGGGTCTGACATAACCCTTATACTATTTCGGAATTGAGGAACGGTATCAGTATCTGTATTACTCATAAACATACCGGTAGTTATTGCAGAAACTCTTGCTGCCTGCTGTTTTCGCGTTAGTTTGTTAAGGAACTCTTTATACATATATTGTGAGAGTTCGTATTTCATAATATAAAAGCTTTGATATCCTTTTGGAAATTGTGCCGATAACATTCCTGATTGACCAATAGAAGCTTGAGCGTATGGAGTGTAATCACCCCAAAGTTCAGTAGATGCATTATTGTTAATGGTTATTGCCGCTTCTGAAGTGATTTTAAAAGTTCTCGTTGTATTACCTGCCACAAAATGACCACGAGAGTCTGATCCCGGAAACACTCCATCTCCCGCGTAAAAAGGACCTGTTGGAATATAAACCATTTCAATAGCTAATACAGATAACTCAACACTATCTTTATCATCTAAGCCGTTTACACCATAATTCCAGCGCAATTGAACATCCGTGTAATTGACATTTCCAACTCCATCGGAATCCCTATATAAGAACACACCAACAGCAGGGTTGTTTATAGAGTCAAAACTTATATTAGTTACAACAAAACCCGGAGTAATTTCAGAGCCAGCAGGGGCTATATGACCCGAATCATTCAGATAGACGTGATTCCAAACCGTTTCTCCTTTTTTGCGGTATTTAGCAAATATCCATGCGGCATCCCAGTTGTTTTCTAAGGAAGAGGTGCGCCAGGAGTTTTCCCAACTAACGTCAAATTCAATCATTGTATATTTAGAAGCAATGTTTTGTTCAACAATTCGGACATTGTTAACCTGAATATTGTTGGCAAATAAAAATGTTTGAGAAAGAAATAATGCTGTCAGCATTAGAGCTTTTTGGATATGCTTTTTTGTATTCAAAACACTCAGATTTTAATATTTGATAACTTATTTTGATTGTATAATAACGTACAATTCGCGAGCCAAACATACAAATTTTAAGAATAAAATAAAATATCGTTTGTTTTTTGCTGCTCTTATTGTATTAATAAGCAGTTTAATAGTAACTGGCCGGAGTGAGAGATATTTTTGATTTTCGGAGTTTATCTTTAAGATTTATATCCACCATCAACTGTTTTTTGTTGAACACCAATTCCCGGATAAAATGCTCAACTTCGGGTAAAAATTCACTCATGGGGTAAAAGGCAACTTCGTGTCCGATATCTTCCATTGAGTAGAAAACGTAAGGATAACCTTGTTTTCGGAAATGTTTTGCCAAAGCCCTGGAGCCAAACATTCCCAGTGAGAATACCCGGATTTTCTTATAAGGTACCAGTTTGTCACCACTACCGTGTAAAAATAGAGTAGGAGCGGGATTAAGTGTGTACGATGGTTTACCCTCTTCGCTGAAAATAGCTCCGGCGAAAGAGATAACACCAGCATATTGAAACGATTGCGAAAGTATGCTCGCAGACTCTCTGTTGTCACGTTTTTCGTAATCGGCTTGCAAAACTGTAATGGCTCCTGCACTTGAGCCACTGATAATAATTTTTGTTGTGTCGATATTAAACTCTTCGGAGTTTTTTAACAGATAATCTGTTGCTGAATATAAATCGGCTACCGCTAAGGCAATAGCTTTTCGCAGCGGTTTGTTATTGTATATAGTGGGAGCTTTTTGATATTTCATTCCCAAACGGTAGTCGATGGAAACCACTTTAAATCCCCTTTCGGCAAAATAGTTAAAATAAGTGTTATAATATTTAGCGTCACGCGTTCCTCCTTTAAATCCTCCGCCGAAAACAAAAATCAAACAGGGCTGCTTTGTGTTGAAAACCGAATCTAAGGAGTAGATATCCATTTTAAGTTCCTCTCCATCTTTTATAGCAAAAATGTGTGTACTTTTTGCAATATCAGCCAAAACCAAAAATGGCGAAAAGAAAAAGAGAAAAGAGATAACTAAAATTTTGAATCTGTTCATTGGGTTTTTTAATAAAATTTTTATTATGTATGCTTTACAAAAGTGTGTGAGCAAGTTATTTATAATCTTCAGGTTTGAAAGTCAGTTTAAGTAAATGTTCACCGTTTTTGTCCTTGTAATTATAAGCCATAGTTACATCGTTATCTCTGAAATACTTTAAGTCCGGACTGGTTTTGATGATGTTCAAGATTACAGGCTGTAAATAATTTTCAAATTCAGAAATGTCAATATCTCCTTTTTCTATATTCACTAACGTATAATTGTATTGAATAGTTTTGTTTGGCAGTGCAACAGTATTGTCAAGTCGGGTTTCAGCATCCACCATAATAGGACAGGACTTGTTAATTTCACTTGCAGTTTTCATCATTTGTTTATCAAAAGTAGGAGGCTTAAAAAAGAGTTGTTGAGCTACAAAGTATGCAATAAAAAAAGCTGCGACTCCGACAATTGCACCGATTACCTTTTTCTTATCCATTTTATTGTTTTTTTTATTGTTTATATTTTTTGTTCAATTGAGTTCAAAATAGGTTCGTTTATTTTTTTTAATTAAGGCGTCATAAGCTCAGTTAGATATTTGCTATAACACTTTTTAATTTTTGCTATAAATTGTCACAAACAAGTATCACTTTGTTATTTCTACAATTAATCTTGTAGGTTTTCCTAATAATTTAACAGCAATTTTATCAATTGTGTGCCAAATTGAAAATGGCAAGCACCTCATGATCCAATGTACTTTAAATATTAAGAAGTGTTTATTTACGGATTTAAAGACTTTAATCTTTCCTACCGATTCACTTATCATTTGTACAATATTTTTTTCATTGAATGAATGGAGGTGCGCATTACCAGGTGTTAATTGATTGCAATGTACGCATAGTGATAATGGTATCTTCTCGTTATAGGGAGTAGTAATTATTATTTTTCCAGATGGCTTTAATATATCTAAGAGACAGTCAATAAACATTTTAGGGTCATAAACGTGCTCTATAATCTCTGAAGCAACTATAATATCAAAGCTTTCAGGGGGGAAAGGCAAATTAAAAACATCAGCAACAATTCCTGTATGGTTTGGATGCGGCTGTTCTTTTAGCACTCTAGAAACATTTCTGTGTGAAATGTCTAATGAAACAACATTGTTTTTGTCATTCTGAATCATCTTACTTAACCAACCATTACCGCATCCTACATCAAGTATCATTGTTGCATCATCAGTGATTTTATTTATGATTATTTGATTTAGGCGTCTCCTTTCATTTTCAGATATTTCATCATTTATCTGAAAATAATCAAAGATTTCAGCATCTTTTGTATAATGATCAACATAATCAAACTCAGAATTAGACTGTTTATGTAAATCAGTTGATTTTTTAGTTGTTTTTGGTAGAATAATTGGAATACCATCTACTATCTTTCCATAAAACAAATCGGTGTTTAAATTTTGAATAGTACCTGAATCTATATCTAAAATTAATCTCTCCTTTGTATCTGGTGCAATTAGATTTTCAATAATTTTCATTTTAATTTGCTTTTGTAAAAATAACCACTAAGGTACAATTTAAGCGACAAATATATAACATTCGTTCTCAATTATCCTTACATTTTCCTATCAATCCCAATATCATTCATTGATGATGGGTCTTCAATAGGTTCAAGGTGCGTGGAAACGGTAGTAGGTTCTTCGAACATGTTTTCAATGGTTCTCTCTACCGTGTCGGCGAAGTCGTGACCTTGCTTTACTGTCCATTTGCCCGGGACTAAGAGGTGTAGCGATACAAATTTACGTCTCCCAGCCGCGCGTGTCATAAGTGAGTGATAGGTAATATGTTCCTCTTTTAGCGAGTCTAAGTACGAGGTTATTTTTTGTAGCTCATCGTCAGGGATTGCAGCATCCATCAGTCCACTTGCCGAGCGACTGATAAGTTTGTATCCTGTGTAAACAATGTTCAACGCCACCAAAATAGCGATAATAGGGTCGAGGATTAGCCACCCCGTTAGCCTAACCAACAGAATACCAACGATTACGCCCACTGATGTCCAAACATCTGTCATTAAATGTTTTCCGTCAGCTTCCAAGACGAGCGACTTGTGTTTCTTTCCGTTCCTAATCAAGATAAGCCCTACAATCAAGTTTAGTAATGAAGCTAATAGCGAGAAAAGCAATCCCACACCAACATTCTCTAATTCAGCAGGGCGGATAATTCTGGGAATAGCGGAATAGATAATGCTAAAAGCTGCCACAAGTATCAGTGCACCCTCGATGGCACTTGAAAAGTACTCCGCTTTACTGTGTCCGAACTCGTGTTTTTCATCGGCAGGCCTTTCCGACAGGTTCAGCATAATAAGCGCAAATATTGCCGCAAACAGGTTTACAAGCGACTCTAACGCGTCCGACAGCAATCCCACCGAGTCGGTAACTAAGTAGGCGTAAAATTTTAGAAGTATCGTAACCACAGCCGTGGCAATGGAGAGATACATAATTTTTCTGAGGCGTGTGGCTTTCATCTGTTGGTTTTACTACTGTACAAATGTAATGAATTATCTGAAACGAATATACCAAACAAAAACCTTACAAACTTTTACTTGGTTGTTAATTAAATTACGTCTATTTTTTGCAAATTTGCCCACTGAATCCAATGTAACGCTAAACTGATGAAAACGAAACAGTATCGGGAACTTTTTACCGTATTTTTCAAAATCGGAGCATTCACGTTTGGCGGTGGTTTCGCAATGATTCCACTTATTCGCAACGAAGTGGTGGTAAAACGAAACTGGCTTGATGATGATCAGTTTATGGATATGCTGGCGATAGCTCAATCAATGCCGGGTCCGGTTGCTCTAAACACAGCACTGTTTGTTGGGAACAAACGATTGGGATTTAAGGGCAGTCTATTTTCAGGAGCTGGGGTTATTTTGCCCTCATTTTTAACAATCTTACTTATAGCCATTGTTTTTACTCAATTTAAAGATAATCAGGTTGTTGAACGTATTTTCAAAGGGATAAGACCAGCTGTTGTGGCATTAATTGCAGCACCGTTATTGGGCTTGGGAAAAGCTGCAGGTGTAAACATAAAAAACCTATGGATTCCGATTACAGTGGCGTTTTGTGTATGGTGGTTACATATCTCTCCTGTCTATATTGTTATTGTGGCAATTTTGTTAGGTGTCACTCATTATGCGGTTTTAAGGAGATTAAACAGAAAGTGAAATGGAGTTATTGGAACTATACATTGCTCTTTTTGTGGCATTTTTTAAGATAGGGCTGTTTGGCTTTGGTGGCGGTTATGCTATGCTGTCGCTTATTCAACACGAAGTGGTAGAGGTGCATAACTGGATTTCGATAAACGATTTTACCGATATTGTCGCTATTTCACAAACCACACCCGGACCAATAGCTTTTAATTCAGCAACGTATATAGGTTATACAGCCGTAACTGATATGGGATATACAACGTTTCAGGGAGTTATTGGTTCCGCTATTTGCACTTTGGCAGTAAGTATTCCCTCACTCGTGATAATGACCATTGTATGCGCCTTTTTCGCCCGACTAAACAATAACCCCTGGATGCGCGCAGCTCTTTCGGTATTGAAAATTGCAATTATCGGTTTAATAGCCGCCGCCGCACTTATGTTAATGGACGAAAACAACTTTATAGACTACAAAAGCCTGATAATATTCGCCGTTGTTCTCGTAGCTTCAATTAAAAAAGTTGACCCTATTTTGTTAATTATCTTATCGGGATTAGCTGGATTGATCTTGTATTAGAAGGAAAAATAGGAGAGACTTATAACATTGTATCGAGGTACTACCATTTGCAAATCGAAGAAGTAGAACTTTTTTTTGTTAAAATAAAACAGCTTAAATGTTTGCAAATTTGTCCTTTTATGCTTTATTTTGTTTTGCACAGAATAGCGAATATGCTTATATGTGTAAATAGAATAGTGATGAGCATACTGATGTATAATTACTAAATTTTAATAAAGACCAAAGAGTTGTATAATGGGCTTAACGATTCTTTGTGTCAACGTTTTAATATAAGCCCGGTAAACTAAAATCAATTGATATGAGAAACAAACTTTTATTAGCGATGGCTATAGTGCCATTAATGTTTTTTGTTCCACAACAAGTTAGTGGACAGGGATTTAAAGACCTTGTAAACAAAGCAAAGAAGGTGGTGGAAGATGTTAACACTGACACTTCTCAAGAGCAGAACAAAACACAGCAAAGTACTACTACAGGTACAAGCAGTACTACCGTTCAGTCATCAAGCAGTAAAACAACCCAGTCTTCAAGCAGCACATCTGTTCAGTCCGGGGTAAGTTCTTCTGCTCAACCTACAGGTACAGCTACACTTTACGTATCTGCAAGCAATGGAAGTAATCGCAATGATGGCTCAAAAGGCGCCCCATTTAAGAATTTACAAAAAGCTATTGATCAGGCGCCCGATGGTGCTGTAATCTTAGTTGCAGAAGGAAATTATTTTGGAATGCTTAACAAGGGAAATATTAACGTCACGAAACCTGTAAAAATTTACGGAGGATACTCTCCAGATTTTTCAACTCGCGATGTATTGAAACACTTAACTATGGTGCAACCAACTCCTGAAAGCAATGGCACACAAAATGGCCAAGGAACAATGCAAATACAAGTAAAAACTCCTAATACTGAAGTTGTTATCGATGGATTAATTTTCGATAGAGGAAACAGTATTGCATACAATGCAAGAGGAGAAGGTAAACCAGAAGGAGTAGCATCTGCCATGATGCAACCAATCGGTGCCGCAGGTTTGGGTGGTCCAGATTTAACACAAGAAAGAGTTTTAACAACAGAAACAGCAGAAATTTATTTTGACAACCCTCGTTGTAACATAACTATTAATAACTGTGCCTTTATAAACGCACCAAACTACGGTGTTAGAGGTATGTTTGGAGGAACTAAAGCTATAATAAACAACTGTATATTTATCAATAACCGAATGGCAGCTTGCGAAATCACAAAAGGTGGAATGGTAAGCGAAAAAGCCGAAGTACATTTCACATATAATACCGTTTTATTTATGTGGGCACGTTTAAAAGATATGGGTGATATGGGTTATGGATTTAGATATGGCTTAAGGTTAAGTAATTATGTAACCAACAATATTATTGGTTTATCAACTTTTGCAGGATTAGACAGAACAAGGGTTGATATGCCTAAAAACGAAGCAGAATATGTTAATACAGCCGAGCATAACATCTTCTTTTTGAATAAACAAGCAGATTTAGTTATACCAGGTGGCGGTATGTTTATGCGTATTTCGGCAGAAGAGTTTGAGGATGTTGAGCAACTTGCAGAAGTGGCTGGCAACAAGAAGCTAAATGACCCAAAAGTGTTTAAAGGAATAATAAATGAGCCATATTTGAACGGCTTTCTTTCAGCTTCATACAAAGAGACAACAAGTCATGATCCGAACTCTCAAGCCAACCAATTCCGTCAAGCTATGGGAATGAACATGACAGGAACCATGCATTCATCGGCAACAATGTTTGCAAACCGTTATCCATGGCAAGAAGCACTGAAATTCTTTGGAGCTATGGAAGGATATGGTGCTCAAAAAATAAAATAAACAAATCTTAGTATCCAAAACGTATTAATAAAAAAGCAGCTACAAATTCAATATTGTAGCTGCTTTTATTTTTTTCTGTATCGAGACCGAGAATTGAACTCAGGACCTTCCCGATATGCATCGGGACGCTCTAATTATCTGAGCTATTTATAAGGAATTCAATATATTTTCTACTCTTCTTTTTCTTTACTTCTCGTTCTCGTTTTAGGGCTTCTGTTCTTGTTCTGTATTCTTCTTTATAAACTAGTTTCCATGGTATTCCAGGTTTTGTAGAAGGAGTAGCTCCGTAGTTATGTTTTTTGAGCCTACTATTAATATCTTCACAGCTTCCGATGTAGTATTTTCCTGTTTTTTCGCTTTGGATTATATACATGTAAAACATTGGATTTTCTGTTATAAGGTTAAAATAAAAAGGCAACCGCATAAAATATGCAACTGCCTTATATTTTTGTAGCAAAACTTATAATTGAACTCGGGACCTTCCCGATATGCATCGGGACGCTCTAACCGATCTTCGCATTTGCTTTAGTAGCGAGACCGAGAATTGAACTCGGGACCTCGTGATTATGAATCACGCGCTCTAACCATCTGAGCTATCTCGCCATTAAATTCCGTTTTGGAATTGCGACTGCAAAAATAGAAGATAATTTTAATTAAGCCAAAAAGAAACAATCTTTTTTATAATTCGTCGCGAATTTCGAGTAATGTAGCTTTTATGCTCTCTAATTTTTCAATAACGGTAACAGTGTCAGAAACTTTAGACTTCTTATTTTTTAGTTTGTTAATAACACCTTTTATTGTCATGCCTTTTTCATCAATAAGATGAAAAATAAGCTTTAAGTTTTCTATATCTTCAGGAGTAAACTGTCTATTACCTTTTTTATTTTTCTTAGGTTTTAAAATATCGAATGTGTTTGCGTAATATCTTATTTTTGAAGTATTTACATTAAACATTTCAGCGACTTCGCCAATAGAATAAAACAGCTTTTCAATTTTAGGTTCTTTATCTGACATACTATAATTATTTAACAGATTAACAAAATTTAATCAAAGCTTTGAACAGGTCTCTGTGACAGCTCTATTATACGGTCGTATTCCTCGGGTGTTAGGTCGTTGAAATAGTAGTTAACAGGGTCTATGGGCTTATCATAAAATCGCACTTCGTAGTGAAGGTGTGGTGCTACAGAACGACCTGTTGAACCAACTGTTCCTATCAAATCACCACGAGTAAGTTTTTGCCCTTTTTTTACGTCTATTTCGTGCAAATGAGCATATAACGTTGAATAACCAAAACCGTGATCAACAATTACAACTTTGCCGTATCCTTCAGATGTAGATCCAGCTTTGATGACGGTGCCTTTACCTGTAACATATACGGGAGTGCCCGTAGGGGCAGTTAAGTCAATACCTGTGTGCATCAATCTTGTTTTGTAAATGGGGTGCAGTCTGTAACCAAATCCGCTTGCAAACCGTTTAAACTCCTTGTCGGAGATTGGCGATATCGAAGGCACAGACTCTAAAAATTCTTTTTTGTAAAGAGCAAGCTCTATAACTTCATCGAGCGATTTTGACTGAAAGTAGTATTGATTATATAACTCATCTAATTTACGTGCAGTTTCAATAACTAACTTTGAGTTAGACATAGACTCTAAATGTTTATATCTGTTTACACCACCAAAACCTCCTTTTCTTATATCTTCGGGAACTGGCTCAGCTTCAAAAATCATTCTATAGATATTGTTATCTCTTTTTTGTATCTCAGTCAAGGCATTATTCATTTCGTCAATCCTTTTGTTCATGATATTATATTGAAGCAAAAGCTGCTCATTTTCAACTCTTAACAATCGTTCATGTGGAGTTTCAATAAAGTCAGAGAGGACAAAAATGAGAGTAGCAGTTATTAAAACAATCACTAATGCTTTTGGGATAAAAGCTATGATGCGTCTCTTTACAGAACGCTCAACTTTGTCATATTGAAGTGTATCAGGATTAAAACGATATTTAGAGACTGACATATTAGTAAAATTACCTTTCCCAACCAATGCAAAATTAATGTAAAAGAATTAAATTTGCAATCGTTTTTGAAAACATGTTATTCTTTTTATATTGCGGCGGTTGTATTTAATATCGCGCAAAATTACTGAAAATAATAATATATTAACAACGATTTAAGAAACTAATAATTTACGTTAGAATTTTTTTAAACATAAGCACGATACCTAATTGATAGACAGGTCGTTAAGAACCAATTTGTAAAATAGATAGAAAAATGAATGCAAATCAGATAAGGCAAACTTTTAAAGATTTTTTTGAGTCAAAGGGTCATAAAATTGTTCCATCGGCATCAATGGTTGTTAAAAATGATCCTACGTTGATGTTTACCAATGCCGGAATGAATCAATTTAAAGATATTTTTCTTGGACAGTCAGATGTAAAATACCCTCGTATTGCAAATTCGCAAAAATGCTTACGTGTTTCAGGTAAACACAATGATTTAGAGGAGGTTGGGTATGATACATATCATCATACAATGTTTGAAATGCTCGGCAACTGGTCATTTGGCGATTACTTTAAAGAGGAGGCTATTGATTGGGCCTGGGAACTATTGACAGAGGTTTATAAGTTGGAAAAAGAGAGACTCTATGTTACTATTTTTGAAGGTGATAAAGCTGACAATTTAGACATCGATCATGAGGCATATGACTTTTGGAAGAAGCACGTATCTGAGGATAGAATATTAAAAGGTAACAAAAAAGATAATTTTTGGGAAATGGGAGCTACTGGTCCATGCGGTCCATGTAGTGAAATTCATATAGATTTGCGAAGTGATGCTGAAAGAAAAGCGATCAGCGGTGCTTCGCTTGTAAATAAAGATCACTACCTTGTAATTGAAGTTTGGAACTTGGTTTTCATACAGTATAACCGTCGTGATGATGGTTCGCTTGAGACTCTACCTGCAAAACATGTTGATACTGGTATGGGTTTTGAACGTTTGTGTATGGCATTGCAAAACAAAAAATCAAATTACGATACCGATGTTTTTCAACCAATAATTAAGGTTATTGAGCAATTTAGCCATAAAAAAAAGGGTGAAGATAAAAAAGTTGATATCGCAATGCGGGTTGTGGCAGACCATTTAAGGGCAGTTTCTTTCGCAATCGCAGATGGTCAGTTACCTAGCAATCAAAAAGCGGGATATGTTATTCGCCGTATTTTACGAAGAGCGATACGTTATGCTTACAGCTTTTTAGGACAGAATGAGCCTTTTGTATGTCGCTTAGTTTCTACATTAGTAAAAGAGATGGGAGAAGCCTTTCCCGAACTTGTTAAGCAACAGGAAATTATAGAAAAGGTTATACGCGAGGAGGAAAGTACATTTTTACGTACTTTGGCTTCAGGTATCAGACTGTTAGAAAATCACATTGAGAAGTATAACAAACAAAGAACAAACAACTTTGATGGCCATCTTGCCTTTGAACTATATGACACTTACGGTTTTCCACTCGATTTGACAGAACTTATTTTGCGTGAACATAATTTTACACTCGATCATGATGGTTTTGAAAAAGCAATGGAGGAGCAAAAAAAACGTTCACGAAACGCATCAATGATTGAAACCAACGAATGGGTAGAGATTAGAAAAGGTCACAATACCGAATTTGTCGGCTACGATAGTATGGAAACTGAAGTAAAAATCCTTTCGTACCGAAAAGCTAAAGTTAAAGGTAAAGACGTTGTACAGATAATTTTGGATAAAACTCCTTTTTATGCTGAAAGTGGTGGGCAGGTTGCAGATACTGGTGAATTAATTAGTGAAACAGAAACAGTTAAGGTCTTTGATATACAAAAAGAGAATAATTTAACTGTACTGACAATTAACAAATTACCTAATGACTTAACATCAACTTTTATCGCTAAAGTTTCAAAAAAGCAGCGTAGAGATACCGAGTCAAACCACTCGGCAACACACTTGTTGCACTACGCGTTGAGAAAAGTTTTGGGTAGCCATGTAGATCAGAAAGGTTCGTTGGTAACACATGAGCGCTTGCGTTTCGACTTTGCTCACTTTCAAAAAATGACAGATGAAGAGATACTTGAAACCGAAAACATTGTAAATCAACTTATTCGTAGTAATATTTCGCTAGATGAGTATCGTGAGATACCAATTTCAGAAGCAAAAGAGATGGGAGCAGTTGCTCTCTTTGGTGAAAAGTATGGCGATAAAGTTAGGGTCGTGAAGTTTGGCGACTCCATAGAGCTTTGTGGAGGAACACACGCAAAATCGACGGGACAGATAGGGCTGTTTTTGATTGTATCAGAAGCGGCAATTGCAGCAGGAATAAGGAGAATTGAAGCTATTACAGGAGAAGCTGCTCTAGAGTACATTAGAAATAAAATGTCGCAACTTGACGAGATTCAGAATCTTCTAAAAGGTCAGGTTAATTTAATTAAAGGCGTTGAGAGTTTAATAGAATCAAATCACACTTTACAAAAGAGAATTGATGATTTTGAAACAGAGAAGTTGAAAAATGTTAAAGCCTTGTTATTAAACAAAGTAGTTAAAAGGGATGATGTCAATATTTTGACAGAAGTTGTGGAGATTGGTTCTGCTGCAATTTTAAAGGATTTATGTTTTCAGTTGAAAAACGAAATCCCCAACCTGTTTTGTGTTTTGGGAGCCTCAATTGATGGTAAAGCAAGCTTGGCTGTAATTATTTCAGAGAATTTGATTGAAAGCAAGGGATTAAATGCCGTGACCATTGTGCGAGAACTTGCAAAAGAAATTGCTGGCGGAGGAGGAGGACAGCCATTCTTTGCAACAGCTGGAGGTAAAAAACCAGAAAATATAGACCTGGTGATTAAAAAAGCTGCAGAAATTCTTTAATTCTAAACAAGGATGTTAAAAGATATTAAAAAGCCAACTAAATCACTGTGATTTGGCTGGCTTTGAATATTTAATAAACGTAACTTATTTGTTTGTTGGAAGTCTTTCGAATTTTGTTTTACCAACTGTAATCATTAAAAGTCCAATCTTCAGATTTTCAACCTCCTTATAAACTTAAAATTTTATCTCGATAATATGTGATAACTTATTCAATCAGTGTGTTATGCGTTCCAATTGTTAATTGATTATCTGATAGATACACCCAATCCAAAGTTGAACATAGCGTAATCTTGGTAAGTAAATTCTCCATGAAGTGTAACCACTGTGAATTTAAAACGCAATCCAAGTCCTGTGCGTACAGAACTGTGCTTCATTGTGATATCAATAGGAGTTTCCATTTTGTCTTTCTCGCGCAAAGCTAAAAATACTGAGCCTGCGTCTGATTCAATAGTAGGTATCAGATAAGGCCCTACTAGTTGAACATTTGATTCACTTGCACTATATCCTATACTGCCATAAACAGTTAGAAAAAGAAAGCTTTTAGATAAAAGTAAATTAGCGCAAAAAGAATTCATGTGCAGCTGTAATTCTTGTTTACTGTAGTACTCTGCCTCAATTCTAGACTTAGAGTCAACTAACGGTAACAGATTATTATCTATATTAGCTCTATCAATTGTCAATACTTCAGTTGGGAAGTAAGTTAACTTGTCATAAATAGAGTTGACTTTAGAGTAGTTAACCGCAATTGCAGCATCGAAAGGAAGCTTATTTACAACCGGGATCCACTGTTTAAAGTCGTGTTTAATTCCAGCTCCAAACATATTCATTTTTCCATATTTAGATATGGTTAAGGGAGGTAAAGCACGTAACTGAAGATCTGTGCCTTTTAAAATACCAATACCAAAATGAACAATAGGTAGGGCAACAGCAGATAGATTAGCTCCTTGAGGCAAATTAATTATATTTTCAAGCTGCATTGTTTCAGAAAGCTTAACACCAATAGGTATCAAAATGTCTTGTTGACCAGCTACAGTTGGGGATATTGGGTTCGGATAATTATTTTTGTCATAGATAATGCGTTTCCACTTATAATCATTAAGGTTAAATTTTTTGTCAGCAGAAGGAACAGTAGTTAAAGTAAAACCGACAGAAACGTCAAAACCAAACACTCTGTGAGTAGCGGCCGTATTATACCAACCACTGGAAAGTGTTGTGGCAAAACCCTTGCCTAACGGATTAAGATATGCTTCCGAAAGGGTTTCAATATCATCAACAGCTTCTTTTCCTAAGCTTAAGAATTGGGAAACATCAATTTGTGAAAAGCTGTTTGTTGCGAAAAATGCTATTAAAGCTAAAACGAGTAATTTTTTCATATCTACCATTGTTTAGTTAGTTCTCATATTAAATTGTGCACGAAAATACACTATTTTTTGTTAGTTGCATAACAAATTTTGTAATTTTGCAATTACTAATATCAAAATGATAAAGATATTTTTAATCTGTAAAAGAAATTTAATAATAATTTAAAATTAAATATAAAATAAACAGACAATGAAAAAAACATTTCACACCGACAATGCCCCAAAGGCTATTGGACCTTACAGTCAAGCAGTTGAAGCTAATGGTCTTGTTTTTGTATCGGGACAAACCCCCATTTATCCACCAACAGGTAAGCTTGTTGAAGGGGGGATTGAGGCTCAAACCGAACAAGTTATGAAAAACATAGAAGCTATTTTGAAAGAGGCAGGACTAACATTCAAAAACGTTGTGAAAACAACATGTTTGCTTTCAGATATGGATAATTTTGCTGCAATGAATAAAGTTTATGCAAAGTATTTCACATCAGAAATGCCTGCACGTGCTGCTTATGGTGTTGTTAAACTTCCTATGGGAGCACTTGTTGAAATCGAGTGCATAGCAGCAAGAGACTAAAATTAAAACAATTGCTTTATATTTTTTGGAGATATTCCAAAAGAAAATTTTTAAAACAAAGATAAGCAAGGCTTCTAAGAAGTGTTTAATTGCAAGGCGTTGAGCCCGTGCTAATATGATTATTGAGTTTTTCGAAATACATGCTCAGTAATAATCGAAAGTAACATAGCAGATAGGTACTTATGAGGTCACGTTGCTTGTATTATTATTATACAAATATCGCATACAAATATGATTGATGTACAAAAAATACTTCACAACGAAGTTGAAAAGGTTTTGATTGAACTATACAACTGTAACGATTCTAAACTCATTCAAATTCAGCCAACTAGAAAAGAGTTTAAAGGCAACTATACGCTTGTTGTTTTTCCGCTGTTAAAGTATTCAAAACAAAAGCCCGAAGAGACAGGAGAGGCAATTGCCCAGCTTATGATGAAAAAAACAAAAACTGTCGCCGAATACAACGTTGTGAAAGGTTTTTTAAATTTAACATTGAGTGTGGATTTTTGGAGCAATATTCTAAAAAATATTGAGAGCAATGTCGATTATGGGTTGAATTTCAATACTAAACCGACAAACCATATTATGGTTGAGTTTTCGTCTCCAAATACTAATAAACCATTGCATTTAGGTCACATACGAAATAATCTTTTAGGTTTTAGCGTATCCCGTATTTTGGCGGCAAATGGCAATAGAGTTACACGTGTTAATCTTGTGAATGACAGGGGAATACATATATGCAAATCGATGCTTGCATGGCAAAAGTTTGGCAATGGTGATACTCCGCAAAATACTGGTATAAAAGGAGATAGATTTGTGGGCGATTATTATGTTTTATTTGAAAATCATTACAAATCGCAGATTGCCGAGCTTATGGCGCAAGGAAAAACGGAAGATGAAGCTAAAAACGAGGCTCCAATTATAGAGGAAGCACGCCAAATGCTCCGCGATTGGGAGAATCGTAAAAAAGAGGTATTGGATTTGTGGAAAACCATGAATGGTTGGGTTTACGATGGTTTCGATGTTACTTACAAACGTTTGGGAATAGAGTTTGAAAAGACCTATTTCGAGTCAGAAACCTATAAATTAGGAAAAGAGGTTGTTCTTAAAAACTTAGAATCAGGTCTGTTACAACAAGATAACGATGGTTCTGTCTGGATAGATTTAACAGCAGATGGATTAGACCGAAAGCTACTGTTACGTAGTGATGGTACTTCTGTTTATATGACCCAAGATATTGGAACCGCTATTCAACGATTCTCTGAATATGACTTAAACAAACATATATATGTTGTAGGTAATGAGCAAAATTACCATTTTCAGGTGCTATCGTTGGTATTGTCCAAAATGGGATATAGCTGGGCAAATCAGTTGCAACATCTATCGTATGGAATGGTTGAGCTACCGTCAGGTAAAATGAAATCGCGTGAAGGTACCGTTGTTGATGCTGACGATCTTTTAGATGAAATGCTAAGTACAGCACGAGAAATGGCTCAGGAGTCTGGAAAATTAGAGGGTTTGAACGAACAGGAAATTGCCGATATCAACAGAATAGTCTCACTCGGCGCACTTAAATATTTTATTCTTAAGGTTGACCCCAAAAAGAATATGCTATTCAACCCAGAAGAGTCGATAGACTTTAATGGCGACACAGGACCTTTTATTCAATATGCCCACGCAAGAATAAAATCGATATTAAGAAAAGCCAAAGAGGTAGGAGCGAAACCTGAATTAACAAACTACCAATTTAATGAAAAAGAGGTACGTTTGATACAGTTACTCGATTCATTTGGTGGCGTGGTAAGCGAAGCTGCTGAACAGTTAAGCCCTGCACTAGTAGCAAACTATATGTTTGAGTTGGCTCGCGAGTTTAACCAATATTATCATGAATATCAGATAATCAAAGAAGCTGATAAGAATTGTCGAAACTCACGTCTCTTTTTGATTAAAACAGTTGCTCAGATATTGAAAAACGCTGCTTGGCTATTGGGAATGGAAATGCCCGAAAAAATGTAAAAAGGCTAGGAGCAAGTTACAAGGGAAAAGGTACAAGTTTATGAAGTGGCAACACTTTTACCTTGTACCTTTTCCTTTAATTGTTAATTGCTTACTTCGACTGCGCTCAGTACAAGCATTGCTAATTGTTCATTGAAGAAGTTACTTGTGCATCAAGGCTTCCCTTACTCAGATGAATTTTGATATTATCGTTAACGTTTGCCTGCTCACTATCGGTAATTCGTTTGCCATCTTTGGAGACAATGGCATATCCAAGGCTCAGTATAGTTTGTGGGTTTATTGCTGTTAGCTTCTGTTCGGCAATATCTAACTGTTGTTGCAGGTTTTTAATATTCGCCTTTGCCGTATCTTTTAACTTCTGTTCGAAATAGAGTGTAAGAGTGTTTTGTTGAGCGCAAAAGGTTTTAAACGAATACTTTAGCCTGTTTCCCATATCGTTAAGAGCAACTTGCTGTCTGTGTGAAAAGTTTTGAGCCACTTTTGAAACCCTTTTGTCTAGCTCCAAAAGTTGCTCTCGGTTAGCTGCCTGATAGTAATATGCACCGTTTTTAATTGAGTTTTCTAAATTGGTAAGCCTTTGATTTTCAATATTAAAAAGTGAGTTTACACTGTTTCTTAATCTCAATTGCAAATCGTTTAATTCACTACTTGCTTCAAGGTTTAAATCAACAATAAAATCAGCGACAGCAGTGGGGGTTTTTAAGCCCTGATTTGCAACAAAATCGGCAACCGAATTGTCTCGCTCGTGTCCAATTCCCGTAAAAACAGGTATTGGCAGTTGAGTAATAAGATATGCAAGTTCAAAATCGTCGAATACGGCAAGCTCGGCTTTTGAGCCACCACCGCGAATAATAACTAACACATCGTATTGGGTTTCAGAGTCAAAAACGGCATGTATTGCATTTTGTATTGATTTAACCGCTTGAGCTCCTTGCATATAGGCTTCAAATAGATTAACATTGAACACAAAACCGTAAGGATTATTTTCGATATGGTCTACAAAATCGCCGTATCCGGCAGCCGTAGGCGATGATATTACAGCAATGTTTTTGATGATTTTCGGCAATGGGAGCGACTTATTCATATCATGAATTCCCATTTCAATTAAGCGATTGATTATAAGTTGCTTTTGCTGCTCTAAATCGCCTAAAGTATATTTTGGATCAATATCATTAACCTCAACACTTAAACCGTATAAGCTGTGATACGAAACTCGCACCATTACTAAAACTTGCAATCCAACTTGAATCTCTGAACCTGTAACAGAGCTAAAATAAGATTGCAGTAGCGGAAAACGATTGGCATAAATTATTCCGCGTTGTCGTGCGATTATCTGCCCCCGGCTGTGCTCAACCAACTCTAAGTAGCAGTGACCATTTGCATTAACGCTCATCTCGCTAATTTCGGCAACAACAGGTACCGAAAAAGGGAACACTTCTATAATTGCATTGCGAATTTTTTCTGAAAGTTCCGATAATGTGATAGGTGCCGAGCCGTTAGCCATTTCCGAGTGTTTTGATTTCGATGTTTATTGAACAGGGTTGTGGCGGATATTGTGTATCAAATGTCTTGCCTCGATACAGAAAATACTTGATTTGTAATCATGTAAAAGTCTGGTAAATAGTTCAATAGCCTTATTGCTGTCATTCAAGTGTTCCGAATATAGTTTTCCTAACTGAAATAGCGAAAAATCGCTATTTGTTTCATAACTGTAGAATGTTACTGCTCTTTCGTATGCTTCGGCAGCTTCGGCGTATCGTGCGTTTTCTTGCAAGATTTTACCTTTCAGGTTAAGAGCTTCGACCGAAAGAAACGAGTGTCCTGTTGCAACAACTGAATCTACTAATATTAAGGCATTTTGCACGTCATGTTGTGCGTGTTTCAAAAGCGCTGTGGCGAAAAGTTTTAGTGGCTGTTGGGTTGAATCTGTCTCCGACCACCCTTCGTAAAGCACTATCGACATCTCTATTGCATCATTCGATGTAAGCTTTGTGGTAGATGCTTTTATCACATCTATTTGCGATTTTGCCCACTCGAAATCGTGTAGATAGAATGCCATTTTAACTTTTCTGAATTTAGCCTCGTAGCCAATTGGGTTATCTTTGTTATCCCGCTCTATCTTGGCATAGATAAGAGTAGCGTCCCATATCTTGTTCTGATAAAGCATTATATCGGCTTTAAGAATTTCGATATTTGCAATATCGATATTTGTTAAACCTCTGATGTTTTCTGCCTTTTCAATCGTTTGTAGTGCTTCTGTATAGGTGTCTGAATATAAGCTCGACAACTCGATAAAGTTCAAAATCGTAGGTAAAAAATCGCGTTGATAACCAAATTTAGCTATAGCATTTCTGTAAAGTTCTATTGTGTTGTTAATGGTTTCTATATCAGTATCTAATCCTGTTTTTATTCTTGCATATAAAACATACAACTTCTCTCTGTATGCATCTTCATAAAATGGTGAAAATTCGCCATACGCCAAAACATCATTATAGGCTTTTACGGCTGTTTCATAATCTTTTGCCTCTGTAGCTTGTTTCGCTAATGTTATTAATCTGCTTCCATTTTCCCGATTACGCAAATCGAGCGCACGTGCCTGAATATATGCTCCGGAATAATTATTTTGCTGAATATATATCCAAATCAACATCTCATTAAAAACGTCATGATTGGGATACTGCTGAATTTTTAATAGTAGTTTTTGTTCTACTATATCGGTAAGAGATTTATCTGTATCGGTATAAATAGCTGAATTTAAACGATTTTGCACCATTTGCAGAAATCCGTCACTTCTTGCCAAAAGCTCTAAATAAATATCTACCATTTCACCATATCTGCGCATATAGTAGTAAAGCATAGCCAGTTCTTGCTCAAACGTTTCGTTTTTGAGTTTTTTAGATGCTTCAAAATAAGTTCTTTCTGCCCATTCAAATTCTCTGTTGTTAATAAAACTGCTTGCGACTGATACAACGCTGTTTCTATTATTCAGTGAGCTTGAAATAGCCTCGCGATAATATTTTTCAGACTCTTTTGCTTTGCCCATTAGCTTGTATATCTGTCCAATATCAACTTTTATCGATGGATTATTGCCCACTTTTCGCGAATAATACTTTATAGCTTTTTCGGTTTCGTCAAATTTCTTTTGTTCTACAAGGGAATTTAGGTAATACCGCAAATATGTACTGTTGGTATTTTTTTCCAATAAAGTTTCCAAAACCGATTCAGCTTTGTCAAACTCTCTGTTATTGTAGTATTCAAGAGCCAGACGAAACTCCTGCTGTCCGTAAACTTTGTTAAATGACAACAGAATTATCGTTAATAGCGAAAAACGAACTATTTTCTTTAAAAGACACATTTTATTGTTTGATTATTTCGGAAAAGATGCCTCAATAATTGAATCAGCCTTTGTTTCAATACTTCGATAATAGTTTCCTATGTTCTTTATTCCAAGCACTTTATCAATATCTGATTGCATTAAGTTAAAGCTTTCTAGCTCGTGGTCAATGTAAAAATTGATACTGTCATTTGGTATTACACCGTGTTCGATATCTGAGCGTAACTTCTCCATCTGTTTTTTGCAAAAGAATAGTGCAGGTGCTGTTTTCTCAGCCAGATGAACTAAATCAACAAGACCATGTACATAATCGGCATAACTGGACAGAACACTTTTGTCATCTTCTGAAAGAGCTTCGTTATTTCCAAATTCAACCTGTATTTGTTTGGCTTGATTGTTTAATTTGTTCATATATGCATAGTTTAAACTATCAATTGGCAAAATTCTATACTCTTCTATAACGCTGTCGATATAAGATATTTGCTTGTCAATCAACACAATTGCCTCTTTCTCTTGCTTTGATTTGCAACTTGTTAGTGATAACAAACAGATGATTGTTATATATGTAAATTGTTTCATAGTTCTGAAAATGATATAATTAACTTTTAGCGTATTCTGTCAATTGAACGTACCAAATCTTCATCTTTTCTGATAGCTTTGTTTGCTAGATAGATAAATAGTATTGACAGCAACGGAATTATTGCTCCAAATGATGGTTTTAAATTATCGATTGATAGACTTAGTATTACAAAAATCACTGCC
This sequence comes from Bacteroidales bacterium, assembly GCA_012519055.1. Classification (NCBI taxonomy): domain Bacteria; kingdom Pseudomonadati; phylum Bacteroidota; class Bacteroidia; order Bacteroidales; species Bacteroidales bacterium. The sequence goes on from JAAYQU010000045.1 coordinate 170,017, forward strand.
CAAATCACCCAGTACGCAATGGCTAACTTTCCTATTTTAATCTGCTTAACTCTATTTTTGAACATAAAAATTTGTACAAATGGTAAGATAAGGCATGGATAAAAAATCAGATGCAGATACCATTTTGCTGAGCCTTTTATACCTGTAACAAATAGGTCTAAACCACTTGCATTAATAGCCGACGCTACCGGAATAAAAAATAATATTACACCGCAAATTACTGCAGCTAATAGAAATAGTGTTTGAATACGTTGAATCATGTTTATAAGTTTATTAAAAAGTTATGCAAAGATGTTAAAAATATACGAATATTTCTGCAGAGAGAAAGTAGATTCAATTTTGAACTTAATAATCGATATTTTTTTTAACTTTACATACTAGGCAAACTTTTAACTGAACTAACTATGAAAACGATCAAAAAACTTATTTTCCCCTTATTAATTGTGGGTGCTTTTCTACTTATAACAATCAGTTGCAAGAAAGGTAGTGTAGACGATGATGTAAACGATAACGGTACATTTCTGCCAGAGGGTAGCTTTGTTGATACCCGCGATAGTAATATTTATAAATACGTAAATATTGGCGAGCAAGTTTGGATGGCAGAAAACCTGCGTTACTTGCCAAGAGTGGCTGGTTCTGGTATGGGTTTGGAAACAACACCGTATATTTATGTTTATGGATATAATGGAAATAGTGTTGAAGAAGCCAAAGCGACAGCAAATTACCAAACCTACGGTGTTTTGTATAACTGGCTAGCTGCTATGAACAAAGAAACAAGTAGTGAAACTAATCCCAGCGGAGTACAAGGAGTGTGTCCCGAGGGTTGGCATTTACCAAGTAATGCAGAGTGGGAGCAACTAATTGACTTTTTAGGCGGAGAGGAAATAGCCGGAGGTAAACTTAAAGAGGCAGATACAACCCACTGGATAAGTCCAAACGAGGGGGCAACCAACGAAACAGGGTTTACTGCTCTCCCTGGTGGCTATCGCGGATATTGCGGGATGTTTAAAGGTATTCACAATATGGGTTTCTGGTGGAGTGCTACGGCTCAGAGCTCTACAAATGCATGGACTTTTAGTTTGCTTTACGATTATGGGAAAATTTACAGTAATTACTACACCAAGGAGGATGGTTTTTCTGTCCGATGTGTGAAGGATTGATATACAAGGTAAAAGCAATTGTTTTATAGGGGCGACCATAAGTGTTGCCCCTAATTATTTTAATTAATTGGTCAAATCATATTTAATAAGAAATAATAAAAAAGGAGACATTTTTCTAACATGTGATGCGTTATGGCATATGTCAGATGTAATTTTGAATTTTAAAACGGGATAGCCGAAACCCGAAAAGAGTAGGCAAAACTAAAATTACTTTCTGACATGGAAATAAAAATAACAGTCTTAAACACAAGTACTTTGACGAACGAAATTACTATTAAAGATTATGTCATAACTGATGTGGAATGGGAAGATATCGATATGGATATATCTCCCTTAGAGAGTGAAGAGGCTCGGGCAACAAATGAATATTTTAATGCTTTCAGCTTTTTGTATTATGGGTTTCAAGAACTTTTAAATTTGCCTGAAAGTTCTGATTTTGAAGATAATATTGAGGATATTTTTCCATTTTACACAGCAAGTGACCAAAATAAACGAAAAAGAGGCTATATTTATAACTTGAAAGAAAAAGATGGGTTTAAAACAAGAATTATTCTTTTTGCACCCAAGAATTATTTGCCATTGATATTGTGATATGGGCATATTGGACTTACTTTTTGCTCACAGTAACATTTTAGAACAATAAGTATTCCGACACTTGATATTAGTTTTTTTAAAAGAATTAGTGAAAGATTTAAAGATTAAACTTTTAAAATATATAAACAATGAAGCAGAAACAAAAAATTTGGATGTTTGGCGTAATTGCGTTTACGCTGGTATTTATAGCATCGTCGGTTATATTTAAAATCTTTGATTTTGAGGGTTTACCATCGCAATTCTTTGGTGCGTTGATAGGAGTTGTAATAACCGCAATAATAACGGTATTTCTTTTACAAGGACAAACAGCTAATGAAGAAGAAAGAGATAAAAGTGTCAAGGTTTTTGAGAAAAAACAAGAAGTTTACCACACATTTCTTGAGGAATTAAAAAAGATAATTCAAGATGGTGAGATTACAATTGTTAGCAAAGGGAAAGATTCGAAACTTGACAAATCTGTTGACGAGCTAAAAGACCTGATTTTTCAATTAGGCTATTTGCAAATGCACACTTCTGAAAAAACAATAACTGCTGTTTTAGAAGGTGTAGCAAAGATTATTCAATTGATGAATGATTTCGACTCAACACAAGAAGCTGATAAACAAAAAGCGTTGCCAAACTATTACTCCTCTCTATCAGAAGAATTGTTTAATATTGTTGCCACTCTGAAGGCTGACCTTTATAAAGAAAAATGCCAACCAATAAACAAAGACCAAATGAATGCAATTCTAAAAGAGTGTGATTTGTTTGTCGAAACAAAGGGTTTTAATAAGTACGAAACTCAAAAGTTTTTTTGGGATGCTCTGCAAAATCAACTACAAGAGAGAGGTTATCAAATAAAATATAAAGACTTTACTCATGACATAAATGAGTATTACGCCAGAGCTAGAAATCGTCATAGATACTATAAGTTGAACTTTAATATTTATAGTTCAGAAACCAGAAGTATTAATTTCACGGTTGAAATTGATAATCGTTTCTATTTTGGTTTTCACAGAGGAGAATACAAAAAAAATGATGAGTTAATAAAAGAATGTGTTGATGCAACCAAGGCATTTACCAGTAACGATTGGTGGTACGGGTATCGACATCCAAGTGAAAAATATGATTTGGATTTTTGGAATTTGAAATCAAAAGGGTTTGAAGAGATAAAAAATCCGAGGAAACGAGATGCCTTTATTGAAGGACTGGTAAATGAGATGGAGATTTATATTAAGAAGTTTGTAGCTATCGCAAAAGAAAAAAACTTATAATGAAATCTTTTGTCGCCATAGATTTTGAAACAGCAAATCAATATCGCAGTAGCGTTTGCAGTGTTGGGTTGGTATTTGTCGAGAATTTAAAAATTGTTGACACTTTTTACGAACTTATCCGCCCTACACCAAACTTCTATTGCAGTTGGGCAACAAAAATTCATGGTATAACTTACTATGACACAATAAACTCATTAGAGTTTCCTGATGTTTGGGCAAAGATTCGTGAAATGATTAAAGATTTTCCGCTTGTTGCTCATAATAGTGCTTTTGATGAGAGTTGTTTAAAAGCTGTTTTGGATAGTTATGGAATTGAACATCATCACAATACATTTTATTGCACTTGTCGAGAATCGAGAAGATTATTTCCAGATTTGCCCAATCATCAATTGCATACGGTTTCAGAGTTTTTGGGTTTCCATCTTGACGATCATCACAATGCTTTGGCTGATGCCGAGGCTTGTGCTCATATTGCTATTAATGTTTTTAGATAATGCATTAGCTGTATTGAGTTTTATATTTGTGAGCGTTATAGTATTAATTTCGTATATCATACGTTAGTGCCAAGTTTAAGACAAAATCCTAAATTAATAATTAAAAACAAAAAGACTATGAATTTGAAAACCAATGCTTATAATGAGTTATTTGATCAAATAAATGAATTGACATGGTATCCTTGGATAGGTTCCAATTATAATGAAAACAGACTTCTGATTGTCGGTGAAAGCCATTATGCTCAGGATGAAGATGGAAATATTGATTTAGAGTGTTATAATGCTTTCCTAAAAGATAAAAACTTGACAATAGGTATTGTGGAACTACTTATGAAAGGCTCAAGTTGGAAATTTTTTCAAAACACATACCATGCTCTCCTTAGAACTGAAAATATAAACAGAGAAGCCTTTTGGTCTAATGTTGCTTTTTATAATTTTATTCAACGACCAATGAAAACTACAAAGGATAGACCATTGAAAGCTGATTATTCTCGTGGTTGGGATGTTTTTTATGAAGTGTCGAAAGTTATAAAGCCTTCTCATTGTATTTTTCTAGGGTCAGGAAGTGCCCAATATCTATATCCAGTAATGAAAGAGAAAAAGGATATAATATTTGCTGATACAAAATGTACTATAGAACAGTGGCATAAACAGATAGGAATATATTGGGGTAAAATCGCACACCTTGAATATGAAGAAGTCAATACAGATATAACTTTTATCAAACATCCAAGTAAGTTTTTCAAAAAGGATGATTGGAATGACTATTTAATGGAAAGAATAGGCGGTATTTTGGAAAACTTAAAAAGTAAAACTAAGGCAAAATAAGTTCCTTAAATGATGGTCGTTGAACATTTTTGAATCTATTTAATATGGCAGAAGAATGAAAGCCAGGCACTAACAAACGCAATAGCAAATGCGGGTTTGCGTGAAAGTTGAAACATTTGAAGTCTTTATACACATTTGTGTTAGCAAACAGTTGAGCAACAATTTATTTACACACTTGTTGTAGTGCAAGTTGTTGTGTTTCACATATTTCATGATGTATATGCTTTAGCCCTCTCATTCATCACTAACCCTCGTACGTTTTAATGATATCGCATTAAGCGAATTTATCGGCAAATTTGTAACCCTTTTATTTACAACTCTTACCACAACATCGTAAAATAGCGGTACTACAGCGGCTTCGCTCATTACAATACTGTCGGCTTTTGGAATCAGGTGTTCAAACTGTTCGTTTGTAGATATTTGCAGATATAGTGAGTCATACAGCGGAGAGATAAATTTTGTATAGTTAGGACCTGCCGGTGTTAAGTTTTTTGAGTAAAAGAGCGACAGGTAGTTTTCGGCGTGGGGGTAGTCTGCAATCCACGAGGCTCTGAAAAACGGTAAATCCCCGTTAGCAACTTTTTGTCTGAATGCAGCTCCGGTTGCGGTTTCAATTACTATTTTAACTCCTATCTGTTTTGCTTGATGTTGGAAAAACTCTGCAATATCCAAATAATCGGGTGTGGTGGTTAATGTTATGGGTTTCAGCTCCTTGCTTGTGCCATAACCTGCGTTTTTTAAAATATTTATTGCTTTTTCTTGATTAAACTCATATCCTTTTGGCTGCTTGCTTCCATCGGGATACAGTATTGGAGGAGTTAATGAAACGTTGGCAGGTATTGCAAGGTTATTTCTTAAAAACACAACCATTCGCTCTCGGTCGAAAGCGTAGTTAAGTGCCTCTCTTACTTCCTTTTCCACGTAGCCCGGTTTTGTGGAATCTAAATTAAACCCAAGATATTCAGTGTTTAGATAAGGGTATGTTTGCAGGTAAAATTTATCGTGGTGCTTTTGGCGCAGTTGTCCATCGCGTGTTAAAAGCTCGTCTTTGTTGGTTGCGTTAATGCCACTTATAAAGTCAATTTTTCCGAGCAGAAACTCCATAAACTCAGACTGTTTGTCGGCAATAAACGAAATATGTATTGCATCTAAGTATGGCAGTTGATTGCCTAAAGAGTCGCATTCAAAATATATTGGGTTGCGTTTTAAAATTAGCTTGTTGTTTAAATCCCATAGTGCAAAAGAGAAAGGACCTGTACCAATAGGGTTTTGACCAAATTTATCTCCCAGAAAGTCAATGGCTTCCTTTGGAACAACCATACAGTAAGGCATTGCCAACATTGCAACAAACGGAACGAATGGCTTTGTTAGTTTAATTTGCAATACACTGTCGTTTAGTGCATAGAAGCCGTTAAATCCGAAATTCTTGTCGGTGTTTGCAAAAATCCATGCTCCCGGGCTACTTGTTGCGGGGTCGATAATTCGGTTAAAACTATAAACGAAATCTTGTGCAGTTACCTTTCTTGTTTTCTTTTCCCCAAATAGTTCGTGTTCGTGGAAATAGACATCGGTACGCAAATAGAACGTATGTATCAGTTTATCGTCACTTGATTTCCAATGTGTTGCTATATCTGGCTGCACATGCAATTGGTTATCCAATTGTACAAGTCCGTTAAAAATATTCGATGTGGGCCAAATTATAGTCTGGTTTCTGGCAAATGCAGGGTCTAAAGTCGGTATCCCTTTCGATTCGTTGTATCTGAATATCTTATAGTCGCTTGTACTACTGTTTTTGCACGAGTACGCCAACAGAAAAATCGCAAACAACGCGATTATTGTTTGCGATTTAAGGCTCACTGTTTTATTTTTTCTATTTTCTAACAACATAACCCGAACTTGCTTGCGCTGTGGGCATTATTAAAATATCATTTATACATACATGTGCCGGACGTGAAAGGACGAACCATATTGTATCAGCGATATCCTCGGCTGTCAGGGGAGTTAGCCCTTTATAAACATTTTTAGCACGTTCCTCATCTCCCTTATACCTTACTAGTGAGAATTCGGTCTCAACCATGCCAGGACAAACGCTTGTAACTTTTACCCCATGTTGTAGCATATCAATGCGCATTCCTTTGGTAATAGCTTCAACAGCATGTTTTGTTGCGCAATAAACGCCACCCTTTTCGTAGGTCTCTTTGCCAGCGATAGAGCCAATATTTATTACGTGTCCGGTTTTACGCTCAGCCATTACTGGAAGCACTAAGCGGCTGATATTTAAAAGACCTTTAATGTTGGTATCAATCATTTGGTTCCAGTCTTCAAGACTACCCTCATGGATGTAATCCAAGCCAGCTGCAAGACCTGCGTTATTTATCAAATAATCAATTGTCTGCCATTTTTTATCGAGGCTGTTCCACGCTTTTTCAGTCTCTTCGTAGCTTCGAATATCGAATGAAAGAGTCTTTACAACAATCTTATGATTTTTCTCAAGAGAGCTTTTTAGTTTTTGAAGTTTTTCGTCTCTGCGACCTGTAATTATAAGGTTTATTCCTTGCTCTGCCAATATTTGTGCGGTTGCTTCTCCAATACCTGCTGTAGCACCTGTTACTAGAGCTATTTTATTTTGTGTCATAATTATATAAATTTAAAATTTACCCAAAGTTAGTTATTTTGTATCGCATTGCAATTTTTTTAAGTAGTATCGGGACTATACAACCTCTACATATAAAATATTCCGGGGAATAGTTTTTCTAAAGCTATTGCCAAGTTAGACATAAATAGACGTACTGCAATAGCTAACAAGATAACACCAAATATTTTACGTAAAATCATTACGCCCGTTGGTCCTAAAAGCTTTTCGATTTTTTTGGTAAGTTTAAGAACAATGTACACACACACCATGTTTAATACCACTGCTATAGATAAGTTTAATGTAGAGTATTCTGCTTTGAGCGATAGTAAGGTGGTTATTGTACCAGCACCAGCCACTAGTGGAAATGCTATGGGGACAATAGATGCTCCTGTAAGACTTTGGTGTTTAAATATTTCAACACCCAAAATCATCTCCATTGCTAAGATAAATAGAACAAAACTACCAGCAATTGCAAAAGATGCGATATCAACTCCAAAAACGCCCAATAGAGGTTCGCCAAGAAATAAGAAGGCTGCTAAAATTATAAGTGAAACAATAGACACCTTCTCAGCCTCAATAACATTACCTCTTGCTTTTAAATCTAAAATTATTGGTATTGAGCCGGTTATGTCAATTACTGCAAATAATACCATAAAAGATGACAAAATTTCTACAATGCTAAAGTTCATAAAATTGATGTTTTATTGTTACGGTTATATTCTCTTTGTGAGTGCGAAAATATATAAATATTGTCGATTTTGGTGTATGAATCCTTCAATTGTTAATCGCTCTTACCTTTCTTAGGAGGGACAGGATCGTAACCGTGTGTGCCCCATGGGTTACACCTTAAAATTCGTTTAAATCCTAGCCAAAATCCTTTAAAAGGACCGTGTGTTTTAATAGCTTCAATAGCATAGGAACTACATGTTGGTGTATGTCTGCAGCTATTTGGAAGCCATGGGGAAAATAAATATCTGTAAAGTTGGATAGGTAAAATTAGTAACCAACCTATTGATTTTGAGATAAATCTAAGAAATGACATTTTTAGGAACAGTATTCGGCAAATATAATGTTTTTAACTATTGTTATACTAATTGTAATTTGATAAAAGACCGTTTTTAAACAACGCTATCAAAAAAATAATATACCAAAAAGAAGATAAATTATCTATAATTTTAGTCAAACAATAGTTAATTTATACGTAAAAAATTAGAAATATATCTGATATTTCTTTGACAATAGCTCTGAAAGTCCTATTTTCGTGGCTTGATTTTTAGAATTATCTAAATTGCAAAATATATTATGAACGAGAACCCAAATCAAGTGCAAGGCGAAGATACTTCGCACGCTACTGACAAACCTATGCAAGAGAATACAAATCTTGAGCAGAATTTTGTTAGTGAGGATACTACAACCAACACCCCGGTCGATGATGCCGCAAATCAATCACAAACCTCTAAATTAAAAAATGAAGTCTCAGAGTCTGACACAGAGAATACTGAACCAGTTGTTTCTGAATCTGACGTAGATAAAGTTGAATCAATTACTTCAAAATCGGAAGTAAGTCAAGTAACTACCAGTAGTACTGATTCTGCTTCTGTCGATGATACTTCAGAATCAGACGATGTTGAATTAGATGAAGATGACGAAGAAGAGCAGGAGACAGAAGATATTAGTTCACTTTCAAAAACAGAGTTGTTTGATAAATTAACTTATATTGTTGAAAACAAGCCTGTTAATAAAGTATATCAAATTGTTGAAGATATTCGTGCCCGATACAACGAAATAGTTGAAGAAGAGTGTGAAAAGGAGAAAAAGGAGTTTATTTCAAAAGGGAACGATGAAGTTGATTTTATCCCTTCAGAAGATAGTTTGAAAGAGCAATTTTACAACCTTGTAGAAAATTATAAACTCAAGCTAAAAGATCACAGAGAACAGGTAGAGAAGGAGAGAGACGAAAATCTTATTAAAAAACAAGAGATAATAAAAGCAATAGAGAATCTTGTAAATTCCGAGGAATCACTAAATAAAACATTCAACGATTTTCACAAACTACAGGAAGAGTGGCGTAGTATAGGATTGGTTCCGCAGGGTGCAACAAAACACCTATATGAAACATATAACCATCACGTGGAGAGATTTTATGATTATATTAAAATAAACAAAGAACTACGTGATCTTGATTTTAAGAAAAATCTTGAACAGAAATTAGAATTATGCGAAAAAGCTGAACTACTTATAGTTGAACCATCTATAGTTAAGGCTTTCAAACAGCTTCAGGAGTATCATAAGCAGTGGCGTGAAATAGGTCCTGTGTCGCGTGATAAAAAAGAGGAGCTTTGGGATAGATTTAGAGTAGCCACAGCTAAAGTTAATCAACGGCATCGTGAACATTTCGTAAATCTTAAAGAAGAACAGGAAAACAATCTAAAATTGAAACGTGCCTTGATTGTTAAAGTTCAAGAGATAAATAAACTTACTTTGGTTAAACCTAAAAAATGGGAAGAAAAGGCGAAAGAAATTATAGAAATACAAAATAATTGGAGATTAATTGGTTTTGCTCCCAAAAAAGAGAACAACGAACTTTTTGAACAATTTAAAGCTGAATGCGACACATTCTTCAATGCTAAAAGAGCATTTTTTGAAGAGAGAAGAAAAGAAGAACAAAATAATCTTCAATTAAAGATTGATTTGTGTGTACAGGCTGAATCTTTGAAAGAAAGCACTGAATGGAAACAAACAACCGAAGAGTATATTAAACTTCAAAAAGCTTGGAAAGATATTGGTCCGGTTCCTCGTAAACATTCTGAGTCAGTTTGGCAGAGATTCCGCACAGCCTGTGATGCTTTTTTCAACTCAAAATCAGAGCATTTTGGAAATGTAGATAAAGAGCAAGCCGATAACTTAGCGAAAAAACTTGAACTGATTGAAAAAGTCAAAGCCTTCGAATTGACCGGTAATGACGAAGCCGATATACAAACACTTAGCGATTATCAAACATCGTGGACTGAAATAGGATTTGTTCCTTTTGACAAAAAGAATAAAATACAGAAAGATTTCAGGACTGCCCTGAATGTACATTACGACAAGTTAAATGTAAGTCCAAAACCTATTGAAAGTTTCAAAAGTAAATCTAAAAGTTGGGGAGACTCTCCCAAGTCAAAAGCAAGGGTACATCAAGAAAGGAATAGGTTGGCCACAAAAATACGCGATTTAGAAAATGAAATTTCCTTGTATGAAAATAATATCGGGTTTTTCAGTAAATCGGCAAATGCAGATGCTATGATTCGAGATATCGAAAAGAAAATAGAAAAAGCTAAACAAACAATAGTCGAACTTAAAGGTAAACTCGAGGAAATTGATAGTTCCGACAATGAAGATTAATTTAAAAAAACAGGTGTCCCTCGGTTTTATTTGTAACTGACAATAATCCAATATTATTACGGGGGAACTATTCTTTAATGCTTTTGGGGAAGGAAAACATTATTGTGCCTCAAAATTCTGGTAAAAAAATGAAAAGACTTATAATTCTAACACTATCACTAACAATTAGTCTTGTTGTTTCAGCTCAAACAGGTAGCGTTCGCGGCTTTATTTATGAAAAAAAGAATGGAGAACCGGTAATGTTTGCCAGTGTATATTTGAATGGAACAACATTAGGTAATTTTACCGATATTAATGGTTACTATTCTATTACTCGTATTCCGCCGGGTAAATATACCTTGGTGGTTACTTCAATTGGTTACGATACAACTAAAGTTGAAATTCGTATAGAGAACAACAGAACATTAGAGCAAAACCTTACATTAAATGAGTCAAGCATTAGTCTTGATGAGTTTATTGTTTCTGCTGAAAAACAAGAGATGCAAACACAAATATTTACTTCGTTGGTAAAAATTACTCCCAAACAGGTTAATATGTTGCCAAGTGTAGGAGGGGAGCGCGATATAGCTCAGTTTTTGCAAATAGTTCCGGGAGTTGTGTTTACTGGTGACCAAGGAGGTCAATTATATATACGTGGAGGCGCTCCAATTCAAAATAAAGTATTGCTCGATGGAATGGTTATTTTTAATCCGTTCCATAGCATTGGACTATTTTCTGTTTTTGATAATGATATTATCAGAAACACCGATGTTTTTACCGGTGGATTTAATGCTGAATACGGGGGACGAACCTCTTCAATCATGGATTTTACAACGCGTGACGGAAATAGAAAAGAGTTTGGAGGTAAGCTTAATGTAAACACTTTTGCGACAAAGCTCATGATAGAAGGTCCGATAAAGAAAATGACAGAAGATAGTTATAACTCAATATCTTATATTTTATCTGCAAAAAAATCATACATTGATTGGGCAAGCCAAAATTTATATCCTCATTTAGATACATTAAGGCTTCCATTTGGTTTTGCCGATATTTTTGGAAAAGTGTCAATTAATGGAAAAACGGGTAATAAGTTGAATTTTTTTGGTTTTTCATTTAATGACAATGTAACAAACTATCAGGGTTTAGCAGACTATAACTGGAATACTTATGGATTGGGGGCATCCTTGATTTTAGTTCCATCAGGCTCTTCCACAATGATAAATATGGGTTTCAACTATTCGGGATATACTGTAGGAATGAATACAAGAGATGGTATTCCAAGTAGTAGTTCAATAGGCAACTTTGGTTTTAATATGTCTTTTACCTATTTTATCGGAGATAGTGAGCTTAAATATGGTCTAGATCTTTTAAATATGCGTACAAAATACGCATATACAAACAGTTATAACTATACATTGGACTTTAACCAAAGCACATCGGAGATTGCAGCATTTGTGAAATACAAATTCAATTTAGGTAACCTTATTATCGATCCTGGGTTGCGATTTATTAACTATTCATCGTTATCGGAAACTGTTTTAGAACCACGCGTAGGTCTAAAGTGGAATTTAGTAAATAATTTTCGTATTAAGGGATCGGGAGGATTTTATTCACAGAATTTAATTGCGACAAATAGTGACAGAGATGTTGTCAATCTGTTTTACGGCTTTTTATCAGCACCCGAAAGCGAGCTGACATATTTTGATAAAGCTGTAAAATCAAATCTTCAAAAGGCTAAGCACGTCGTATTAGGATTTGAATACGATTTTACAAATTTCTTTACTGCAAATGTCGAAACATATTATAAAAAATTCGATCAGTTAATTAATATAAATAGAAATGCACGATATCCTGATGATCAGCAACATGTCGAAAAACCTCCACTATTGAAAAAAGAGCTTATTGTTGAAAAAGGCGACGCATACGGGCTTGATTTTCTGTTTAAGTACAACCATAACCAAATATATATATGGGCGGTTTACTCATTGGGTTTTGTTCAAAGAACAGGCGAATTTATGGATTTGGAGAATAATACATTTCAACTTACATATCCCACTCACTTTGACAGAAGACATAATCTGAATCTTACAGGCTCTTACACATTTGGCAAGGGATTGCTCTGGGAAATTTCGGGTAGATGGAATTTTGGTTCAGGCTTCCCTTTTACGCCTAATGCAGGCTTTTATGAACAGATAGATTTCCCTGACATTGATTTCGATTTTGAAACCGCTCACGGAGATATACAGCTAATATATGGTCAGATTAACTCAAAAAGATTAACAACATATCACCGACTTGATATTAATCTTAAAAGGACATTTGCTCTAAAAGGTGATGCCGAACTTGTTGTTGACGTAGGTGCAACAAACATTTATAATCGAAAAAATCTGTTTTTCTTTCATAGAATTCAAAATAAACCAGTACACCAATTGCCGATTATGCCAAGTGTAGGTATTTCATTAATATTCTAACATAAAATATAAAGTTATGCAAACCAAGTATGTATTTGTTACAGGAGGAGTTATAAGCTCATTAGGTAAAGGTATTATTTCAGCATCTTTAGCAAAATTGTTGCAGGCAAGAGGCTACTCTACAACAATACAGAAACTTGACCCATATTTAAATGTCGATCCGGGTACGTTAAATCCATACGAACACGGAGAGTGTTATGTTACAGACGATGGTGCCGAAACCGACTTAGACTTAGGACATTACGAGCGGTTTCTGAACACACCAACATCTCAGGCAAACAATGTTACAACGGGTAGAATCTATCAAACAATAATTGAGAGAGAGAGACGCGGCGATTTTCTTGGAAAGACAGTTCAGGTTATTCCGCATATTACTGATGAGATAAAAAGACGCATAAAACTACTTGGAACAAAAGATAAGTACGATATTGTAATTACCGAAATAGGCGGTACAGTTGGCGATATTGAATCTCTTCCATATATAGAGGCAGTTCGACAAATGCGTTGGGAACATGGGGAAAACTGCCTTTCAATACATCTGACTCATGTACCATTTATTGCAGCAACAGGTGAGTTAAAAACAAAACCTACACAGCACTCAGTAAAAACTCTTTTAGAAGCAGGAGTTCAGCCCGATATTCTTGTTCTGAGAACGGAAAAAAAATTAAATGCTGATATTAGAAAAAAAGTTGCTCTTTTTTGTAACGTAGAGCCAACATCTGTTATTGAATCAATTGACTTAAAGACAATATACGAAGTTCCGATAAGGATGCTTGAGGAAAAACTAGATGCTATTGCACTTAAGAAACTTGGTTTGCCTGTTGGAAATGAGCCTGAATTGACAAACTGGAGAAATTTTTTGAGTAAAATAAGCAATCCCAAAACAGTTATTGACGTAGCTATTGTTGGGAAATATGTTGAGCTTCAAGATGCGTATAAATCAATAACAGAAGCTTTTATACATGCAGGTTCTGTACATGATTGTAAGGTTCGTGTCAATTGGATTCATAGTGAACATCTTGATGAACAAAATGTAAATAAAAAGTTTGAAAATTGTAGTGGTATCTTAGTAGCTCCTGGATTTGGAGCAAGGGGAGTTGAAGGCAAATTGGTTGCTGTGAAGTATGCTCGTGAGAATAATATTCCATTTTTGGGTATATGTTTAGGAATGCAGTGCGCAGTAGTGGAATTTGCAAGAAATGTTCTCAAGATCCCCGATGCGAATAGCACGGAAATGGACAGTAAAACAAAAAATCCAGTAGTAGACTTAATGGTAGAACAAAAAGGTAGTTTGGATTTAGGTGGAACTATGCGACTTGGAAGTTATCCATGCACAATATCGGAGAATACAAAAGCTTTTGAAGCATACAAATGCAAAGAGATAAATGAGCGCCACAGACATAGATATGAATTTAACAATAACTATCGGGATAAACTAGCTTCTGCAGGAATGGTTTTTTCAGGTACAAATATTGATACTGATTTGGTCGAAATAATAGAATTAAAAGATCACAGGTGGTTTGTGGGTGTTCAATTTCATCCAGAATACAAAAGTACAGTTGTTAATCCGCACCCTTTATTTATAGCATTTATAAAGAGTGCTATAGAATTCAAAAGTGAATTTGATAAAAGAAATAATAAATAAACAGATATAGAATAAAATGGACAGAAATACAGTAATAGCATTAGTTTTAAGTGCTATTGTACTACTTGGTTGGGGATATTTTACAAGACCAAGCGAAGAGCAGATTGAGAGAGCAAAATATGTACGCGATTCAATTAGAAATGCAAACGAACAAAAAGCAGCTGAAGACCTATTAAAAGAAAAAGAGATAGAGTCGCAAGTCGTGATAAGTGAAGCGACAGATACAGCTGTAGATAGTTCAAGTATTCAATTGCCTTTTGCTTCTTTTAATAAAGCATTAGAAGGCAATAACGAATTTTATGAGCTTGAGAACGAAAAATTGCTTATCAAAATTTCAAAACGAGGAGGACGTATTTATTCAGTTATCTTTAAAGAGTACCAAACCTATGATTCTCTGCCTGTTAAGCTGTTTGATGGAGACACTACTGTATTTGGTTTTACTTTTATTGCTCAGAATGCAACTCAGCCAATAAAAACAAATAATCTGTTTTGGGAAAAATCAGAAGAGATTAAAACCGACAGTTCAACAATATTGAAACTACGTTTAAATGCAGAAGAAGATAAATACATAGAATACGTCTATAATTTAAAAAATGACGATTATGTAGTCGATTTTTCAGTTAATATAGTCAATATGGCTGATGTAATTAAAACCAACTATTTAGCGTTTGACTGGAGCTATTTGGTACCCAGAACAGAGAAGTCGTTAAAATGGGAGCGTCAAAAAAGTACTATTTATTACAAATATGCAGCAGGAGAGATTGACTATCTGCCAGAAAGATCTGATAGCGAGAAAAAAATTAATGAAAAACTTCAATGGATTGGTTTAAAAACACACTTTTTTAGCTCCATTTTGGTCTCAAAAGAAAACTTGGGCGATGTATTGCTTAAAACTAAGACACATCAAGATGATAGTTATGTTAAAGACTTTAGTATCAACTCATTCATTCCATATTCAGCCGCTAAAGAGGAGACTCACGATTTTACATTCTATTTTGTACCCAATAGCTTTTATCAGTTAGCCTCTTATGAGCAAGGTTTCGATAGACTTATTCCTTTAGGTTGGGGTATTTTTAGGTGGGTAAATCGATACTTTGTTATACCAGTATTTGGCTTTTTAAGTAGCTTTATATCTAACTACGGTATAGTAATTCTTATCATTACTATATTGGTTAAATTGATAATATTTCCACTCACATACAAGTCCTATTTATCGACTGCCAAAATGAGAGTGTTAAAGCCTGATATTGACGAAATTAACAAAAAATATCCAAATCGTGAAGATGCTATGAAAAAGCAAGAGGCCACAATGGCATTGTATAAAAAAGCTGGAGTAAGTCCTATGGGAGGTTGTTTGCCGATGCTTTTACAAATGCCGATTTTGATAGCCATGTTCTCGTTTTTTCCTTCAGCATTTGAGCTACGACAACAAGGTTTTTTATGGGTTGATGACTTAAGTTCGTATGATGCTGTTATTAACCTACCCTTTACAATACCATTTTATGGAGACCACGTCAGTTTGTTCTGTCTATTGATGGCAATTACAAATGTTATTTACATTAAATTTAATGATCAAACATCTATGAGTAGTGCCTCAATGCCTGGCATGAAAATAATGATGTATATGATGCCTGTAATGATGTTATTTATATTCAACGACTACGCATCAGGGTTAAGCTATTATTACTTCTTATCGCTGTTGATTACAATTATTCAAACTATGGTTTTCAATAGAATGGTTGATAGCGATAAGCTACGCGCCGAAATGCAGGCAAACAAAGCAAAACCGGTAAAAAAGTCTAAGTTCCAACAGCGTTTGGAAGAGGCTGCTAAAGCCCAAAGAGCACAACAACGCAGAAAGTAATGGGGTTAAAAGTTGAAAGTAGAGACGGAGCATGCTCCGTCTCTACTTTTAAAACACGACCAATATTAAAAAACGTCATCCCACGTTAAAAAACGTTTTCTTGACTGATACGCAACGAAAAAATTGTCGATTAATCAGGTTATACCAATTGTAATTTAAAATGAACAATTACTACCGATTGGTGCGTTGCTATTATTTTAGACTATATTTTAAGTTTAAAACTACTAATGGAAAAATCTTTTCATCTCCACAAGTCTCCATATATCCCATTCCGGGAATGTAATTGCAGTATCCGTATAAATCGTTGTAGTTCTTTGATGGTACAGATATTTGCACACCAAAATCAGAACTTAGTTTGTTTGAAATTCTAAAATTATAACCAACAGCACCTGTTAGTCCAAAAATAAAGATTTTGTGGTTTAAATATTCAATCTGACTGTCAGGATTTGTCCAGTTTTTGTATTCGGCATTCTCTATAACCAATGAGTTTGTTAAGAATGCTCCCAAATAAAAGTAATTATTTTTATCAGCACTATTTCTAAAATTGTATCTCATTCCAATTTTTATAAATCCGCCTGACTGTTTTTTCATTGAATATCCAAAGTTTCCACAGTCGTAATGTGGGGATAATAAGAAACCGATAAAATCAAAAGATTTTGCATAGTTTATGGTATATCCAGGATTAACAATCATAGTATATCTCGGATTGTTTGAAAACTCATAAGTCAAATCAATAGTTGTTGCAGGTATTTGAAATAGGTTGATTCCAATGTTGTGGCTCCAGTTCTCTTTCTCTTGTCCAAGTGTAACTTTTCCAATTATGATAAAGACAACTAGAAAAAAGGCTATTTTTAAGTTTACGCTCATTTTTTTAATTTAATCGGCAGGCTTTTCCTTTTTCTTAAAGTCATACCCTAAAATTATCCCAAGCCTTGGAAAAAATGATTTATTATCAAATAGACTAAAGGTGTTTGCCTTTTTATCAGATGTTAATCCAATGTAAGCCATTCCAAAAATATTATTAAAAATATTGCGTCTATACCCTAATGTGAATGAAAATCCACGCGTTTTTTCAAAGTGCATTAAATCTTGTCCATCTTTGGTATATAAAGCTTCGTCGATAAGCCCATAGTTAACTCCTAATAATAACCCATATTTTGAGTATAACTTTAATCCTAAATCGTAGTCAAATCGGGATTTAGCTCCGGTATGAGGAGGAAGCTCCTTAATCCAACTGCCAATTGCACAGTTAGCTGAAATAAATTTGTATCTAACTTCGGTGCCAATACCAACAACACCACCTAAGTTAGTTCCCATTCCAATTCCGGTATAAACTGAAGGAGTAATTTGCGAAAAAACGCTCAATTGCAGTCCTATTAATAAAATCAAAGTGATAAATTGTCTCATAGTCAATAAGCTTAGTTCATATTTTTACAAAGCAAATTTACAACTTTTTTAAACAAAAACAGAGACCGCTTTTGTGCTGGTCTCTGTTTTTGAAATTTTACTAAAAGAGTGTAAACTCTATTTGCTATATATTTATTACTTTCAGATAATTAAGCCATTTTAATTATGCTGCTACTTTGTGTATGTTGTGAAAAAGTTGCAAGCAGTAAAGAAACTGCTATTAAATTTTTAAAATGTAAAAAAAGTTGTTTTAATCGTTTTTTTTTATTTAATTAGTAGTTCTATAAATCGTAATTTTGATGATTATTATAATTGAGAACTAAAGAGTAACTAATTGGTTATTTGTTTACTAATAATTGATAAAATATCTTTACATCAATTTTATTTTATGTGGCAAGATTATTGTTATTGTCCTTTGAAAAATATCGTCAGATGTCGTAATAAATTTATTATTATTGTTTGACTTATTATTTTGGAAAAATGTTGGATATTTGAAACAGTTTTTATTTAAATATTTTATGTTAAACCTAAAAATGATTATTTATGAAAAAAATTAGAAAATTTGTTGCAGTAGCAATGATTGCAGTAATGGGATTCACAATGAGCGGTTGTATAGGCTCATTTGCTTTAACTAACAAAGTTCTTGACTGGAACAAGGGTCTTGGAAATAAATTTGTACAAGAAGTTGTTTTCCTGGGATTTCACATTATTCCTGTTTATGAAGTTACAATTTTCTTGGATGCAGTAATTCTTAACCTTGTAGAGTTCTGGACTGGTGGTAACCCAATGGCACTTAACGAAGGTGTTAACCAAGTGGAAATGAATGGACAAATGTACACTGTTAACGTTGCAGAGGATCATATAACGATCCATAATGAAAGCGGAACGTTGATCAACGATCTACGTTTCGACAATAATGACAATACTTGGTATTCTGTTATTGATGGCAACGTTGAAAAACTTATGACTATCAACGATAACACTGTTCAAATTTATTCAAAAAACAATGTTGTTGAAGTAGATCATTCAAGCATGTCACCAAAAACAGCTTTAATGGCTGCTAGTGGTTTTGTTGCTGTAAAATAATACACAAAATAGATTTAAGTGTGGGGGCTGTCTTTATTATAAGATGGCCCTTTTTATAAATAGATACGATGCCTGCAACGGCTCTACAGTATTATTGATTGTTTTGTTAAATTCTTAGAAAAACTGGTCGATAATAAAATAAATTTCCGCAACTTTGAGTTCTACATAACATTAAGCTAAGGAACATATAATTAAAGAGAAATGTCAGACAATTTTAAAGAGACAATAAAAGAGCGCATTGCCAAGCTGCGTGAGGAGTTAGAATATCATAACCATTTATACTACGTACAGAATCAGCCTCAACTAAGTGATTTACAGTTTGATATGTTAATGCGCGAGTTAGAGCAATTAGAAAAAGAGAATCCAGAATTTTTTGACATAAACTCGCCTACACAAAGGGTAGGCAACGATATCAATCAACAGTTTGAACAGGCTGAACATAAATATCCAATGCTATCGTTGTCAAATGCCTATTCCGAAGAAGAGTTATTTGACTTTGACAGACGTGTAAAACAGGTTGTGGGAAATCGTGTCGATTATGTTTGCGAGCTTAAATATGACGGTGTATCAATAAGTATAACCTACGAAAACGGCGTTATGAAACGAGCACTTACTCGTGGAGACGGCGATAAAGGTGATATAGTTACTCAAAACGTTAGGACCATAAAATCAATACCTTTGAAACTCCAACAAGCTAATTATCCTGAATTTTTTGAAATGCGTGGCGAAATTTTTATGGAACGTGACAAGTTTCTAAAAATGAACGAACAAAGAGCTGCCAAAGGAGAGAAAACATTCGCCAATCCGCGAAATGCCACAGCGGGTAGCCTTAAACTTATTAATTCAAGCGAAGTAGCTCAACGCCCCCTTGATTGTTACCTATATTCAATAACGTCTGATTTTAATATTTCCGATTCCCACTTCGAAACAGTACAAAAAGCAGGCGAATGGGGATTTAAGATCCCAAAGGTTATAAACAGGTTTAACTCAATTGAAAAGGCTATTGAGTTTATTCGCAAGTGGGATAAGGAAAGAGTGTCATTACCTTATGATATCGATGGTATTGTGGTTAAGGTTGACAATTTTGCACAGCAAATTGAGCTTGGAATGACAGCTAAATCCCCACGTTGGGCGATAGCCTATAAGTTTAAGCCAGAAACGATATCCACAAAACTATTGTCTGTTGACTTTCAGGTAGGAAGAACAGGTGTTGTTACACCAGTAGCTAATTTAGAGCCTGTATTATTGGCAGGAACCACAGTTAAAAGAGCATCACTACACAATGCAGATATTATCGAAGCATTGGATTTACACTACAATGACACAGTTTATGTTGAAAAAGGGGGCGAGATTATTCCAAAAATAGTAGGTGTTGATAAATCCAAAAGAAGTGTAGATTCAAATCAGGTTACGTTTGTTAAGTTGTGCCCAGAGTGTAATACACTGTTGGAACGTAAACAAGGCGAAGCCTTTTGGGTATGTCCAAACGATGATGCTTGTCCGCCACAAATTACGGGAAAGTTAATACACTTTACAGCCAGAAAAACCATGAATATTGAGACGTTGGGCGAAGAGACAATACAAATGTTATATAAAGAGGGGCTTGTTAAAAATGTGGCTGACTTTTATGACTTAACCGTAGGTCAATTGCAAAATTTAGAGCGTTTAGGCGAGAAATCGGCACAAAACATTATTTCGGGCATTCAATCATCAAAACAAGTACCTTTTGAAAGAGTTCTTTTTGCCCTTAGTATCAAACATGTTGGAGAGACTGTAGCCAAACTTATCGCTAAACACGTAGGCTCAATGGAGAAACTAATTACGGCAACAGAAGAGGAGTTGATGCAGATTGACGAAATAGGACCACAAATTGCACAAAGTGTAATATCTTATTTTTCAAAACCTGAACATATCGAAATAGTAAAAAAACTAGCTTCTCATGGTTTGCAAATGGAAATTGAAGAACAAAACATTACTATTATAAATAAACTCAACGGTATGCGCATTTTAGCAACAGGTAAGCTAAATAACTTTAGTCGCGATGAAATACATCAAACAATAGAACAATATGGTGGCAGGCCTGTTAGTTCAATCAGTAAACAAACTGACTTGATTGTGGTAGGAGAGAATGCAGGAGAATCCAAATTAAAAAAAGCACAGAATCTCGGTGTAAAAATGATTACCGAAGAGGAGTTTTTAAAGATGATTAACAAAAACGATTGAAAAATATAGATGGAATCGAGAGATTTGTATAAAAGACAAGCGAAACAGGTATATACCTTAATTGTTAATTAATGAGATGATTAAGTGGGCAAAATAAGATAAGAAGATGAAGTACAAAGTTTTTGGTCTGTTTTTTTGTTTTACGTTACTTGCGTCTGCGCAACAAAAACCGTCGCAACAATGGCTTGATCAAAAGTTTTCTATGTTTATTCATTTTGGGCTCTACTCCGCTTACGGAGGAGTGTACGAAGGGAAACCAGTAGAGCGAGGTTATAGCGAACAGATACAATCGTTTGCTGGAATTTTTAGCGATTGGTACGGAAATACAGCAAAACAATTCAACCCAACAAAGTGGAATCCGGATGAAATTGTGCAATTGGCAAAAGATGCCGGTATGCGTTCCATTGTTTTTACATCGAAGCATCACGACGGTTTTTGCATGTATCACTCGCAATATACCGATTTTAACATAGTGGATGCCACACCTTACGGAAGAGATTTGATGAAAGAGCTAGCCGGTGCCTGTAAAAGAGGAGGTATAGATTTCGCAGTCTATTTCTCTCTTATCGACTGGAATTATCCACATGCTTACCCTATTTCGAGTCATAATGCTGACCCCTTAACTGATGAGCATTACGAATTCAACAAGAAACAAGTGGAAGAGATTATGACCAACTACGGCGATATTTCTGAAATTTGGTTCGACATGGGTTCACTCACTAACGCGCAGAGCAAAGGCTTGTACGAACTTGTAAATCGACTTCAACCACAATGTATGATTAGCGGACGATTGGGTAACGATTACGTGGATTTCTCCGTAATGGCAGACAATGAATATCCCGACTACAAACTCGGCATTCCGTGGCAAACAGCTGCTTCTATGTTCAACGAAACATGGGGTTATCGTTCGTGGCAAAAACGCGGAAGTGTGCAAGACAAGGTTAACGAAAAGATTACAAGTTTGGTAAAAGTTATAAGTCGCGGCGGAAATTATCTGCTCAATATCGGATTGCGAGGTGATGGCTCAGTAGTGGAGTTTGAACGTGATGTGCTGTTGGAAATGGGGAAATGGATAAAAATCAATTCTGAAGCTATTTACGGAACAGCGGCAAATCCATTCAATCACACATATCAGTGGGGCGATATTACTACAAAAAACGAAGATTTGTATCTTTTTGTAAAGAACGATTTCATTGAAGAGAGCATAAGTATTTCCGGTTTTAAAAGCTCGGTTTCTGAAGTGAAAGTCTTGGGGTCAAATGAACTTTGCGATTTTTATCCACCAAAAATATATTACGGTGATTGGCATATTCATCTTCCGAAAACAACGTACGAATTGCCTTTTACAGTGCTCAAAGTCTCTTTTAAAAATGACCTCGTCATTTTACCGAAAACTGTTACCAATGGGGTTTTAACCCCTCAAAACTCTAATCCTGTTTTTGGACATTCAAGTCTCAACTACTATTGCGGATACAAAAGTTTAATCGGCTATAATTGGACTTTCAGCACCAGAAAACGTCAAGTAGTACCCGAAATAATGTTCTCTGAAAACGAAATAGGACGAGAAATTACTGTTGAAATAGATGATAACAAACAAAATGTTATATTAAACTCATCCTCTAAAAAAACTGTAAGATTGGCACAAAATACGGTACAATGGAACAATATGTATAGAAAATGCAGTAGTATGATTTTTGGGCGTTTAACAGGTTTAGAGGGAAACCCCAATATAACACCTGATGATAAATGGACAAAAATTAGTCAATTCCCATACGGAAAAACCCTTACTGAGGAGATTTCGCCTAAATCTGGAATTGTGTTTTTGCAAGATATAGAATCGACAAAGGAACAGCAAATAGCAATAGAGATAAAAAGCGGAAACGCTCTTTACATTTTGCTCAATGGTGAGTACATCACAGCACATTTTTCGCCCGACCGTGTAGACTCTGGTCAGGAAATTGTTTTTCTTCCACTCAAAAAGGGGAATAATCAGTTAGTAATAGTCTTCTACAATGGCTTTGCAAAGGAGTTTTCTTATAAAATTGAGCCATTGCAACAATGGACTGTTTACACGCAAAAACTATCATCATTAAAACTTTATAAAGAGAAACATTTTCATACCTTCTCAGTTCGTGATGCTAATCCTATTTCTAATGTTGCACCGTTGAGAATGAATAATATAAAAATTAAATTATAAACATATGAAAAAATCAGTATTCGGCATTTCCGCAGCATTACTGCTTACGTCAGTAGGTTGCCAAAATACACAAAAAAGCAAAGAATTGCCACGCATTGCCATCGCTGGCATTGCCATTGAGTCGAGCACTTTTTCGCCTGCAGTTTCCACTGAAGAAGCGTTCAAGGCACGTGAGCGCGACAGCGTCTTCACTTATTATCCGTTTTTCGCCCCCGATTCGGGAATTATCAATCGTGCGCAATGGATTCCTACACTTCGCGGACACGCTATGCCAGGAGGGATTGTAACACGCGAAGCATACGAATCGTTGGTTGCAAAAACATTGAATATGTTGAAGGAAGCCCTGCCGCTTGATGGACTTTTCTTCGATATTCACGGTGCAATGAGCGTACAAGGATTACCCGATCCTGAAGGTGATTTTTTAGTGCGCGTTCGAGAAGTTGTGGGCACAGATGTTTTGATTTCTACATCTATGGATTTACACGGAAGTGTTTCGCCTCGATTGGCACAAAATACCGATTTAATTACATGCTATAGACTTGCGCCACATGAAGATGCAATCGAATCGAAAAAACGCGCTGTTACCAACCTTCTTAACCGCCTGGAAAGCGGAAAGGGCAAACCTGCTTACAAAGCGTGGATTCCTGTTCCTATTCTGCTACCTGGTGAAAAAACAAGTACACGAATTGAGCCCGGTAAAAGTCTTTATGCTCAAATTCCAAGTGTTATTGACGGAGACAATGTTATTGACGCCGCAATTTGGATGTCGTATCCATGGGCTGATGAACCTCGAAATCACGGTGTTGTAATGGCTTATGGCGATGATAAAGAACTGGTTGGCAAAGCAGCTGAAAAACTTGCACAACATTTTTGGAGTGTACGAAACGATTTTGTATTTGTTGCTCCAACTGTTTATCTTGACGAGGCATTTGAAAAAGCTCTCGCCAGCGATAAAAAACCATACATTATAAGCGATATGGGCGATAATCCTACTGCTGGAGGTGCAGGTGATGTTACATGGACGCTACACGAAATTTTTAAGAATCCTAAGATTAATATTCCGAACGGAAAATCGGTTATATACGCATCCATTCCGGGTCCAGATTTTGTAGAAAAGGCAAAAAATATTGGAGTTGGCGGTCAAATTGATGCTACCGCAGGAGCCGACATTGATAACCGATACGCTCCTCCAGTTCGCATAAAGGGAACCATTACAGCAATCAAGGAAGGACATCCTAATGCTAAAACCGAAGTGGTGGTGAAAAGTGGCAACATCTCTGTTATAGTTACCGAAAAACGTATGGCTTACCACTACGAAAAGAATTTTACTGATTTGGGATTAAATCCTCGTGAAACCGATATTTTAATTGTGAAAATTGGTTATTTAGTTCCCGAATTGTACGATATGCGTGGCGATTGGGTTATGGCCCTAACACCCGGTGGTGTCGACCAGGACTTGCTTCGCCTGCCATACAAAGAAATTAATCGACCGATGTTCCCGCTTGATCCGGATATGGCAGATCCTGACTTATCGGCAAGGTTTATTCCGCTTTCTGATACAATTGCGAGATAGAACGAAGATGATGATTTTTTAGTTTGGTGTTTAGAGTCTCTCTTAGAATTCTAAACACTAAATTTTTAAGTAATAACATACTAAGTAATGACAAAAAAAGAACTATATAAAAACGTTGTCCAGTGGTTTTTAGAGAATGCTGAATCGGCTGAAACTGAGTTACATTATAAAAATAATTACCAGCTGTTGATAGCGGTTATTCTTTCAGCACAATGTACAGATAGACGGGTAAACTTGATTACTCCTGCACTTTATAAAGCATTCCCCACGCCCAAAGTTATGGCGGCATCGTCGCCCGATGAAGTGTTCGAGTACATCAAATCTTGCTCTTATCCCAACAATAAAGCGAAAAATTTGGTGGGTATGGCAAAAAAATTGGTATCTGATTTTAACGGAAAAGTACCTTCTGATATAGACTCTTTGCTTACTATTCCCGGTGTGGGACGAAAAACAGCCAATGTTATTTTATCGGTAGCTTTCGATAAGCCCGCCATGGCAGTGGACACACACGTGTTTAGGGTGGCAAACCGATTGGGTTTAACAAACAATTCAAAAAATCCGTTACAAACGGAGAGGGAGTTAGTAAAACATATTCCCGAGCAATACTTGTCACGTGCTCATCATTGGTTAATTCTTCATGGACGCTATATTTGTACTGCCCGTAAACCAAAATGTGATGAGTGTGGGCTTAAAAGCCTATGTCTTTATTATAATAATAAGTAATTATTAACTGATAATTGTTTTTTTGGTCTTCAGGCTTTCTTCTTTCTACTTTATACTCTTTTAACTTACTTTTAATTACTATCTTATTTGTTTTCAATTATATACAATGTTTTAGACATATTTTAACAGAAAGGTAACCATTTAGAAACATGTTTGTAAAAAAATAATACAAACCTTTGTAATGCAAAATAGTTTACAAACGTGAATCTTAGAAGGTACACAATTAAAAGGCTGCTATTTGTTTCAGCGTCGATAATCATTGCATCAATAGTTGCGTTTGCAGTAATTTTTTTAGTTCAACAAAGGTCAAGTGACCGCGACCGTGAGTTAATTCTATCACTTGAAAAGCTCAGACAATACAACTTGATGATGCAAATCGCAAAAGACGAATTTTTATTTAGAGATGCATTTCAAAATCAGTTATATCGCACAGGCAATAGCGCAAACTCAGTAAAATTCGATAACCTAATTTCGCAGACACTCGATTATTTAACACTTTTAAAGGATAAAGGAATCGAGGATAAGAACCTTATTGAGCTAAACAGGCGTGTTGTGGATTATAGGCAAAGCTTTGCAGACCTAAAGGAATTAGTTATTGTGCGTGGGTTCAAAGATTTTGGGCTTGAAGGACAGCTTAGGAGTAAAATACACGCTGTGGAAAGGCTTACAAACCAAAAAAAAGACTACCAATTAATGAGTCTTATGTTAATGCTTCGCCGACATGAAAAAGATTATATTATTAGACGCGACACGGTCTATCTGCAAAAGTTTGAAAATACAGTACAACAAGCTTTAAGTTACGTAAGTAAAAATTATGGCGGTGAGCAGAACGAACTGGCGCAACATTTTATGGATTACAAAAAGTTGTTTAACGAATATGCAGTAATTGATGCTAATATTGGGAAAAATGACAACGAAGGAGCGATAGCAAAATTGAATAATCTCTCGATAGGTTATGCGCAAGACCTTAGCGAAATAATACAAGTTCTGCTCGATAGAGTAAATACAAATAGTTATAGGTCCTATATAACAAAGCTGATGCTAATAATTATCATATCAGGAATAATGATAATCTTTTTTGCCAAAATCAGCCAGCATATCTCCTCAACCATAAAATCAATACAAAAAACAATTAATAAATTAGGGCAAGGCGAACTTCCAAAGACAATAAAAATTAAAGGTAAAGATGAATTTTCATCAATGGAAGAATCCATAAATGAACTTTGTGAAGCACTTCGAAACACACGTGATTTTGCGAAAGAGGTGGGCAATGGTAACTTCTACTCTGAGGTTAACGTCTTTGGAAATACTGGTGAGTTAGGTTTGGGACTACTTGAAATGCGGAAAAAACTGATGGAAGTGGCTCTTGAACAGGAAAAAAACAATAAGGAAAACGCACTGCGAGGCTGGCTTAACGAAAGTCTTGCCAACGTGTCGAACTTGTTAAGAACAGACCACAATGACACCTCCACACTATGCTTCGAATTTTTAAGATTTTGTATTAAAAATATTGAAGCGCAACAGGGAGGTATATTCGTGCTTAGAAGTGATGAAGAAGGCAACAGTGAGTACCTCGATCTTTTTGTTTCCTATGCATTTGACCGCAGAAAATGTGAAAAAAAACGTTTCAACAAAGACGAAGGACTTGTTGGAGCCTGCCTATTTGAAAAAGATGTGATTTATCTAACCGATATTCCTAAAGATTATGTGCATTTTACAACAGGTCTGGGCGTTGGAAGTCCGAACTGCATTGTACTTGTACCACTTATTACCGATAGAAATGAAGCTCTTGGAGTGATTGAGATAGCTGCTCAAAAAATCATAAGCGAAATTGAGGTCGAATTTCTAAAAAAAGCATCTGTGAATTTGGCATCAACCATTAAACTATTTAGAATGATTGCAGAAAACAGATCTGTAATTAACGAAATGCAAATGAAGACCGATGAGCTAATTTCAAGTCAAGAGGAGTTAAAACAAAATATGGAGGAGCTTACAACAATACGCGAGGATATGGAACGCCGTGAATTTGAATTACTTAGTAAAATAAAGGATCTTAAATATCAATTAAATGATTCAGATTATGACGAAATAGAAGCAACGTTACAAAACTAAAAGTATAAATAGCAAATAATCGGTAGTTTAGTCGCATTTTATTTTATTATACAGTTTATAAGGGCTATAAAAACAAAAATACAATAATAGAGTAAATAGTTTTAGTAAATATCATTGGAAGAGGAGCAAGGAAAAAATCCGCTCCTTTTTTCTATTTTTTGCATCTTTTGCAATACCCACCAACGTTCGTTTAGCGAGATCAAAATTATCGTCTTTAATACTAATTGTAATTTAATAACAGTCCATTTTTTAAATTATACAATTGTAAATACCTATGCTACAGATACATAGTTCAAAAGAGCGATAGCTAGGTATGGACTATAGTAGCTATCCAATCGGTATAAAACGAGTATTATCACGATTAACAAAAAAGAGAGACGCCATAATATGACGTCTCTATAATATTCAGATATTTATTCTATCAATTGTTAATTGAACTGCCATTAGTGTGGTCGGGGTAGGGCAATAAATTACTCCTCTATATATCAAATAATTACATTTTTAATGTGTCAAAAATGTATCAAAACACTATGTTTTTTCAATATAAGTTCTATGCAAAGTTAAAAAACTTTTACAACTTCCGAACCGCCAAAACGATTTTTTTCTGCTTGCGCTGTTAAATCGTTTACACGTATTACACAATCAACATCATGTTCTAACTCTTTTTCGCCACGAAATAAGCCTGTTTTGGTGGTCTGACAAACTACTACAAACGATGTTTCCGGGTGTTTTGCGTAAAGCTCTCGCATATCACTTGCCGACAGTCGAAGGCTGTTAACGCTGTCTAAAATTATAAGGTCGTAACCGCTTATATTTGTGGGTAAAGTGTCAACTATATGAATGTTTTCATGTATGCAGTTGAGCCGTTTTGCCTTCTCTTTAACGGTAAAGTTAAAACCCTCTTCTTTGCTGACTATTAAAACCTTTTGCCCATGCTCAGAAGCTAAGTAGTACGCTAACATCATTGCAAGGCTCGACTTGCCACCGCCCGGGTTGCCGTACATCATAATCTTCATTGGTAGCTGTGGGTTGCCAATAAGTTTCAACCATTTTCCAGTAAATGGGATAACCACAAACGAGGTTTTAACAAAATTAGTTAACGGTACAGGCTTACCGCTTTTAAAAGCATTCGGTTTAACTTCTACGTCTCCAATTCCCGCAATGCCCGATAGTGTTAAATCGGGTGTCTCTATATATTTAGTTTTTCCATTTATAAACCGCATTAAAACGGTTTGAATCTTTAAATAATAGTCTCGATTTGCAAGTTGCGAGTTTGTAAGCAGTGTTTCAACCTCTTTTAAAAGGCACCTTGCTTTAGTTTTATTGCTACTGCCTTGTACGACAATAAAATCGGATATTACTTTTTTGCTTGGCTCGACCGATAAGTCGGACAATATCTGTTTGTACTCCTTCAGTGCGCTTGGCTCGATTTCTACAATAATAGTTTGGTTGTACTTTATTAACTCTTTCAAGTTGCTTTGAATACGTTTTAACGTCTTGCTATCATTGTTTTTTAAGTCTTTTTCAAGGCTTGCCAAGTGCCGTTTTAGTTGCTCGTTTGTGACCGTTTTATTGTTTAAAGCGATGTGTTTTTTATATGTGTTTTCTCCATTGTGGTAAAATTATTTCGCTTTTATTGTTGGGTTTTGAAACTTTTTGATTATACTTGCAAATCTCTTGATCAGCGGTTCAAGGTTGGCGAAAAGGGTTCGCCAGTTGTTCAGCAGGTCAAGAGATTTTTTTTATTAACTCGTCAGCACTTATTTTTCCTTTCGTTGTTTTATACCACCATTTACCGTTTGTGTCTTGTTCACAACCTGTAATACGTTCGATAGTTTTTTGTTAAATGATTTGGTAATTTCAAATAATTATGGTATCCTTGTATCATAAAGGATTGCCCCTCTCGTTTTGGACGTTGTGTGCTTGGACAGTTTAAAAACCGTCATTGCACGGTGTGCGGAATCCTTTTTTGATTAAAGGGGATTCACCAGAGTACGTTTTGGACGTAGAGAGTAGGGGTTTTATTAAATCCATAACTCGTTGGCTGATACCCTTTTTTGCATTAAAGTTATTTTTCATAAATT
Organism: Bacteroidales bacterium; assembly: GCA_012519055.1. Taxonomy (NCBI): domain Bacteria; kingdom Pseudomonadati; phylum Bacteroidota; class Bacteroidia; order Bacteroidales; species Bacteroidales bacterium. The sequence continues at coordinate 199,729 of JAAYQU010000045.1, forward strand.
CCACTTAATTTTTTTTGGTTAATTATTGGGTTTTGAACCTTTTTGATTATATTTGTGCATCTCTTGATTAGCGGTTCAAGGTTGGCGTGATGAGTTCGCCAGTTGTTCAGCAAGTCAAGAGATTTTTTTCATCTCTCCATAACATTGTCAATGCCAAACAATGTGTCTATATTTTTTTCTTCCATTGTTATTGCATTATTCAGCTTTGTTTTCGTATCTTTGAGTAAGAATTCTAAGTTAATACCAACTAAAAGGGTTTTGATGGTCGGCTTAGGAATGTTGGTTAATCCTAACAGCGCCGTGTTGTGGTGTCTTTTCAAGGCATCGCTGGTAAATACTACATTACCCTGACTTAGAATTTTTTCATTTGTCGCACTCTCCTTGTATATTAATTTTGCAATTTGTTCTATATGGTATTTTAACTTTTCCGATTGGTGTCGTTAATATTCCATTGTTAAACTCTTTGTTATAATAATCACTTATATGATTCGACTTGCCGAACTGCACAGCAAGAGACTCTAACCACTTTACAGCCTTATCAAAATTCTCAACTCGTGTAAAGTTATCAGAAAAACATTTTTTATTTTATTTTCGTATCTTTGGGCAAGTATTCTAAGTTAAGGCTAATTAACAGGGTTTTATATCTCGGCTTAGGATAATTAGCCGTTTCTAACAGTGCCGTGACTGCTTTTTTTTAAGCTTATTTGCTATAGATATAACTTTACCCACACTTAGAATACTTTTTATTTGTACCTCTCTTTTTTAGCCATCTTACTCTTTGTTTAATTATCATAAATTGTTTTCATAATCTGTATTTTAATTTTGTGGGATAAAGAAGAGACGTGTTCCTAAATTATTTTTTGCTACAGGGTAATGACAGTAGTTTGAGAATAAACCACTTTTAAATATAGAACCACGCTTAACTTAAAAGCATGTAGGGTATGCCTGAGATGGATTGTACTATCTGCGAACTGATCATTTCAGAAATATATACAGAATATTTTTATCTTTGAAGAAAATAGAACCGTAGTATTATTTAACGGCTTTCAAAAGAAAATTGAAAAATTACCGACACAAGAAATAAACAAGGCATTAATAATTAAAAAAGATTATTATGACGACAACAAATCAAATATTAACCGACTACGACCCCATTTTAGATAGAGAGTTTGGCAAAGCAGGAACCCAAAAACGCATTAAATCACTTGAGAAAGCAAGGGCTTTTTGTGCAGCACAAATGTTGGCAGAGGCAAGAGCAAAAGCCAAAATTTCACAAACCGAACTTGCCAAACGTGTAGGAACCACACGAGACTACATATCAAAAGTTGAAAACGGCGAAATTGAACCAAGTGTTGGAATGTATTTCAGTCTAATAAGCGCACTTGGATATGGCATTGAAATAGTACCATAAAAAAGCATACTATGACAACAAAAAATCCAAAATTAACAAGCTTCGACCTTATCTTGGACAAAGAGTTCGGTAAAGAGGGTTCTCCCAGTCGTCATAAATTTAACCAAGAAGCAGAAGCGTTTGGTGCAGGACAAACTCTACTGTATGCAAGACAAGAGGCAAACGTAACACGAGCGCAATTGGCTAAACGTGTCGGAAAAACAAAATCGTATATCGAATTGGTTGAATATGGAGACTTAGAACCCAATATAAACATGTATCAACAAATGGTTAATGCGCTTGGTTGTAGTATCGAAATCTATAGAAAAACCCAACTATTGGCAGGGATAGCACCAAAAAACCAAAAGCCAATACGCTACAACCTTGCACAACTGCTAACACAGCTAAGACAAGATGCAAACGTAACACAAGCCCAATTAGCTAAACGTATAGGAAGGTCAAGCTCGTATATATCAAAAATTGAAAACGAAAAAACAGAACCCGGCACCGGCATCTATTTATATATGCTTAAAAAACTTGGATACAGTTTTGATGTTAACCCATAAAAACAAAGCGTTAGCACTATGAACGGAATAATAATAACTTCAACAAATAAAGCAGATATAAAACTATTTGCAGACTTAGCAAACAGAATAGGCGCATCGTTCAAAACCTTATCGGATAATGACATTATTGATATGGGACTACTTGAAGCTATGAAAGAAGACAAAAAAAACAAGTTTGTTCCACATGAAAGAATAATGAAAAAGCTAAAAAAATAACTTTTCTTACAGACAGGATATACCTTATCTGTACTTTCAACTTTCCCCTTTTTGTCCTCAATTGCTCATTGCATATTTATAATTGCCTTCAAGATAGATTTCTTTAAAAATGCGTCTTACTCTTTCGGCTTTCTCTTCTTGTGAGTTGTGGTGTATTACATTACTTACAGTAATTCGGTTATATTCCGTTTTCTTTGAATTTCGGTTATGGCTTTTTTTTGTAGAAATGTCATTAAAATAGTAGGTTTTTATGAAAAAAACAAAATGTCCTTAAAAAACCGTATTATGCTTTAATCAGTGGCTAATAATCTTTAAATGGTGGCAAATATTTTATTTAGAGGTTATAATTTTGTAAAATATGTCTTTTTTTGGAGTGAGTTTTGTTGATTATTGAATCGGGAAATAGTATATTTATAACATGGAGATAAAAGAATTTTGGGTTGATTCAGAAAGCTACTTTTACGGAGAAATTGTAAAAATAGGAGGTAGAAGGAGAGCATATATACATCTTGCAACTGATAGACATGGTGTATTGGCAATTGAAACGCCAAAAGACTTTTTGAAAGACTATAAGGGTAATTTGCTTTATAAGACTTTTGGTATTAATACTAAATATAAACAGCATTATCCTACTTTTAAAATAGACAAATCGAGACTTAAATTTGTTGAATTAATAGATTACGATCCTACGTGGGACGAAGAGTATTTAGATAATTTAATTAAAAAGGCCACTAAAAATTGGGCAAAAATTGAGGATAAAGATACTTGGTTAAGAATGATAAGAGGTTACGAAGATTACGAGGAGTAATTTAATTATATTTCTCAACTAAACCCTCACAATTGCTTATTTGTACGTTCTTGTGATAAGTGTATGTAAATCATAGATGTATCTATATCAGCATGTCTCATAAGTTGCGTAATCAGATAGGATTTTTGTGTTATCTCTGCTAACCGTGTTCCATGCGTGTGACGTGCTATGTTATAGGTCAACCGAACGTCTATTTCTGCCATTAAAGCAATGGTTTTTAGTACTCTATTGGCGTGTTGATTTAAAAATTTTGGAATATTCGTGCGGTGTCGTTTTTTCTGGTCGGGGTAGGGCGACTCGAACGCCCGACCTCTACGTCCCGAACGTAGCACGCTACCAACTGCGCTATACCCCGGATTTTATTGAAAAAATATAAACTTACGGTTGTGCAAAATTATAAATATTTTCTCACTACGTGATATATTTAGATAAAAATTCCTTAACCTCTTTTCTACAAAGGTTATATGAGCAATATAAAAAAAACTGTGAACGAAAGACGCAACACATTTTTTTTGATAGTAAAATTATTTGAAAGTAAAACAATTATATGCAATTAAAAATCTTTAAGTTTGTATGTTTTATATAAAAAGATAAAAACATTAATTATTAAACATATCTATTATGAGAACACCAACTTACATTATTATGGCTGTACTGTTATTAGGTTCTGTTTCATGTGCTGACAAGAAACAAACGGAAAATCCTTTTTTTAGCGAATACAAAACCCCTTTTGGTATTCCTCCGTTTGAGCAAATTAAAGAAGAACACTATATTCCTGCTTTTGAAAGGGGAATGGAGGAGCAAGTAAAAGAGATTGAAGTTATTGTCAATCAGACAGATGAACCTACATTCGACAACACAATTGTAAAATACAATTTTTCGGGTGAACTGTTAAGCAAAGTTAATTTGGTATTTTCCAATCTGATTGGAGCAATAAATAATGAAAATTACCAGGCAATTGCTCGCGAAATTAAACCAAAGCTAACTGCGCATAAAGATAATATCTTACTAAATCCTAAACTGTTTAGTCGCATAAAATTTTTGTACGACAATCGTTCTCAAAACGATTACAACGACGAACAATTACGTGTTATCGAAAAGTATTATAATGATTTTGTCAGAAGTGGAGCCAACCTAAATGCTGAAGAGCAAGAGCAGCTGCGTGAATTGAACAAACAAATGTCACTTTTAGTGCTACAATTTAATGAACGTATATTGGCTGAAACAAACGACAATTTTCGCCTGATTATCGATAATGAAGATGATTTGGCAGGTCTGCCACAGTTTGTTATTGACGGTGCAGCAGAGACAGCCAAAGAGTTAGGAATGGAAGGAAAATGGGCGTTTACACTGCAAAAACCATCATGGATACCCTTTTTACAATATTCCGAAAAACGCGATTTAAGAGAAAAGCTTTATCGTGGTTGGTTTATGCGCGGCGACAATGATAATGAATTTGATACAAAAGAAATTATTACACAAATAGCTCAAGTTCAGACCCAAAGAGCAAAATTACTTGGATTTAGTAATTACGCAGAGTTTGTTACAAGTAACAACATGGCTGAAAATCAAAAAAATGTCGATGATTTTCTTCAAAAAATATGGACCCCAGCCTTAAAGAAGGCTAAACAAGAGTTAACAGAACTTCAAGCTATTGCTGATAAAGAAAATGCTAGTTATAAATTAGAATCGTGGGATTGGTGGTATTATGCCGAAAAACTTCGCAAAGAGAAGTATGGATTAGACGAGACCGAGCTTAAACCTTATCTGTCGCTCACTAACGTTCGAGATGGCATGTTTTGGGTAGCAGAAAAACTATATGGAATTAAATTTAAACAGATTGAGAATGCACCTAAATATCACTCGGATAACGATGCTTACGAAGTGATAGAAGCTGATGGCTCTCACTTAGGAGTGTTGTATCTCGACTATCATCCACGAAGTGGAAAAGATGGTGGTGCGTGGTGCACATCGTTCCGAGACGCTCACTATGATATTAATGGAAATCGTGTTCCTGCTATAGCATCTGTAGTTTGTAATTTTACCAAACCTACTACAGATATGCCATCACTACTCACTTGGGATGAGACAGAAACACTATTTCATGAATTTGGACACGCATTGCACGTATTATTCAGTGATGGTCACTACAAACGAACATCGGGTGATGTTCCTCTTGATTACGTAGAACTTCCATCTCAAATTATGGAAAACTGGGCAGGCGAGCCGGAAGTAATAAAACAATATGCAAAACATTACCAAACAGGTGAAGCAATGCCTGATGAACTAATTGAAAAACTCGCAAACAGCAGTCATTTCAACCAAGGATTTGCAACTGTTGAATATGTTGCTGCATCTATACTTGACCAAAGATGGTTTTCACAAACGGTTGATAATCCGATAACTGATGCGCGTCTGTTCGAGAAAACCGAAATGGAGAAAATAGGTTTGATAAAAGAGATTTTACCACGCTATCGCTCAACATACTATTCGCATATATTTGGAGGAGGATATTCGGCAGGATATTATGTCTATTTGTGGGCAGAAGTTCTTGACAGTGATGCATTTGCAGCATTTAAAGAGTCTGGTGATATATTCAATCAAGATTTAGCTGCCAAGTTTAGAAAACACTGTTTATCTGAAGTGGGAACGTATCCAGCAATGGAACAATATAAAAAATTCAGAGGACAAGAGCCATCAGAAAAGCCATTGCTACAAAAACGAGGATTAAATTAATAATAAGATAGATACTTAATAAATAGAGCTGTCGAGTTTAATTTTGACGGCTCTTTTTTGTTAATATCTCCCATGTTGTTGCCAACTTCAATTTTGTAATAAAATGATATATTTGTGGATATATAATACTTTAAACAATGTTAAAAATACTACATACGTCAGATTGGCATATAGGAAAGAAAATTTATGGCATTGATTTAGCTTCCGACCATAAGCTTTTTTTTAAATGGCTGATTGAAACTATTAAAGAGCAACAAATCGACGCAATTTTAGTTTCGGGAGATATTTTTGATTTATCCAATCCGTCTGTAGAATCGCGGACAATTTACTATGATATTTTGGTCGAATTACAAAAAGCAGATTGTCAGGTAGTTATAACAGGGGGGAATCATGATTCGCCTATGGTTCTGAACGCGCCACGTGAATTATTAAAGGCATTGAATATCAGCGTTGTGGGAAAAATGACAGAAAATATCAGTGATATTTTTATTCCCATAAAGAATAGGAATGGAGAGGTTGAAGCGGTAGTTGTTGCTGTACCATACTTACGCGAATATGATTTGAAAATAAATATTTCTATTCAATCTTTCAATGAAAGAATTGAGCAACTTCAAAAAGCTACCTGTCAGTTATACAATAATTTAGCTAACGAAGTAGCAGAACAGTTTCCAAATATACCTCTATTCGCAATGGGCCACTTTATGGGTATGGGATCAACAGTTTCTGATAGCGAAAGGGAGCTACAAATAGGTAACTTAAATGCCTTAGAAATTAGCAAACTAACAGAGGGATTTGACTATTTGGCATTAGGGCATATTCATCGACCACAACAATTAAAGTCAAATATTCCTGCGATATATTCAGGAGCACCTATATCACTTTCGTTTAGCGAATTTGAAGATAAAAAAGAGGTTAAAATTATCGAGATTAACAACTTTGAAATTTCTAATATCACCAGCCTTGAAGTTCCCAAGTTTCGCAAATTAGAACGTATAAAAGGCAGTTTTAATGATATTATGCTGAAGCTTGAAAATTTAAAAAGCAATGATTATCAACTACAAACGCTTATAGAACTTGAGTTTATAGAAAAGGAGAGAAATCCAATTTTAGATGACCAGATACAAACTTTAATAGATAATTGGCAAGAACCTGATTCCAAAATAGTTAAATATAGAATTTCATATACAGATACCTCGAACCAAACAGAGCAGTGGATAGACGACACTATTAAAATTGATGAAATTAAACCTATTGATATATTCTTATCTCACATTGAATCTTTGAATTTAGAGGCAGAAAAAAGTGCCCTTGCTGAGGAGGCATTTAGAGAGTTATTATTAAGTGTTGATGAATAATTGATTGTTTTTAGAGATATGATAATCAGAAAAATACGACTAAAAAATATAAATTCACTTAAAGGTGAGCATACAATAGATTTTACTACTCAGCCATTTTTGGGTAGTACTCTTTTTGCAATTACAGGTCCTACAGGAAGCGGAAAAACCACAATTTTAGATGCAATATCTTTAGCTTTATACAATCGAATACCACGTATACCAACAAGCATTAGTAAGAATTTAATTGATGATACGGGTGTTATTTTAAGTCATAATACAAAAGAGTGTTTTTCAGAAGTTGAATTTTCGTGCCGTCATGGCATTTACACTTCGCGTTGGGAGATTTCTGTCAACAGAAACGGAAATTTACGAGACTACGAAATGAGGCTTTACAATAGCGAAGGGATTGTTATTGAAGATAAAAAAGGAAATGTTCCTCAGAGTGTTGAAAATTTGATAGGTCTTAATTATGAGCAGTTTACAAGGTCTATAATGCTTCCGCAAGGTGATTTCGCTCTCTTTTTAAAATCAAACAAAAATGACAGAGGTAAGTTGTTGGAGAAAATAACCGGCAGTTCGATATATCGCCAATTGGGGCAAAAAGCTTATGATAGGTCAAAGGAAGTTGATGATGAACTTGATTTTATTAAAAATAGAATATCGGCGTTGACTATTGAAAAAATTGATGACGAGGAGTACAAAGATATCATTGAGAAATGTCAATTAATTGACCAAAAACAGACTGAGCTACAAAATCAGATATCACAAATTAAGCAACAGATTGATATTAAGAGAAATGTCGCGCGTTTAGAAAATGAGACTCAAGCAGCTAAGAATAAGTTAAATGAGAAAGCAGTCGATTTTGAATCTTTTAAGAAGTTAAACGGTGAAAGAATTAATAAACATCAACAGTTAATACCGTATGTCGATTCTGTGAATGAAATTTTAAACGTTCAAAAACAGATAAATACAAATCAAGCAAAGTTAAAAGAGATTGAAAATCAGATAGAAATAAATAGAAAAAAGGACTCAGATGTAAATTTAGAAATAGATGAGTTTATAAAAAACAGTGAAAAAATTAGCAAATCGTCAATTGAAAACCTTAACGCGTTTGAGAACAGAGTAAAAGAGCTTAACACTATTATAAACCTTAAAGAGACTGAATATAGAGCTGATTTTAAGACAATTAAAGAGCTCTCAAATGATTTTGGATTAGATATTCAAATAAATGAGACTCCTCAGCAAATAGCAGAAAAAATATCAGATAAAAAGAAAAATACAATTGCTGGTATAAATGCACTTGAACAAAAATATCCCAAGATACACGCAGAATCTAATGTTCAGAACATTGAAAACTTGAATAAATTGTTGGAAAAAGTTTCGAAATGGGAGAAAGACACTATAACCATTAACCTAAATCAACAGAGTATTGATGAAGCTAAGGAAAAACTGAGTGCTGTTAAAAACGAAGTAGAAACTAAACAGAAGTTAATAGCTGATTCAATCAGAAAGTTTGAATTAATAGTATTAGAACACAAGAACAAAGAGGACGAGCTAAAAATCAGTCAATTAGAAGCAAAACTTGAGAACGTAAGAAAGCAACTTCAAAGAGGCGATCCATGCCCTGTTTGTGGTTCAACTGAACATCCATGGGCAGATAAGTGTGTTACAGAGACCACCCAGCTCGAAAATGATGTGACTGAACTCAACAATAAGAAAAATGAGCTTAAGTCACAAATAGATTCGGAGGAAGGAAAGTTGGCGCAAAACAAGTTGACTATTAAAGAGTTGGAAAATAAAATTAACTCTATACAAAAAATCATTGAACCTTTAGTTGAACAAACAAATAGAGTAAAAGCAGAACAGTTTGCAATAACCAAACAAGATAACCCGACAAATGCTATTAGTTTTATTAAAACTAAGATAGCCGATATAGAAAAATATAGCACACTTTTAATACAGTTAGAGAAAATAGATAAGACTAGAACAATTATATCAGACCTGTTGCAGATATTTGTTGACGCCAAAGAGTTAAAACAAACTAAACAAAAAATATACAATGGAACCGATATTACCAAAGATTGTAAACTGTTGAGAGATAGATATTCAGATATAAGTAACGAAAAATTACGACTTGAAAAATCTAAGATAGAGCTTGAAAAGGAGATTACAACAAGCGAAACCCATAAAAAAGATAAACTGGCTCTACTACTTCCTAAGTTAGAGACCATAGGTTATTTATCTGTTAATGAGGCAATAAAGTTTATTATCTCAACAGAAGAGTACAATAATCTAAACAACGAAATTCAGAAACTTAAGCAGGATTTATCAACTCAAAAAGCTGTTTTTGAGACACTAGATAATCAGCTACAACAGGTTAAAAAACAGGATATTAAGCAGTCTGAAATTGAGCTAACAGAACAACTATCTCAATTAAATGCAAACTACACATCGTTGATGAAAAACAGAGATGCGTTTAAGGAGAAGCTTACTACTCAAAACAATATAAGAAAAGAGTTGTCGGAATCGGAATTAAAAATTGAAGAGATAAATAAAAAAGGAGAGAAGTGGAAGATACTCGGTAATATCATTGGTTGTGCCACTGGCAATAAGTTTAACAATATTGCACAATCCATTACATTAAAGCATTTAATAAATAAGGCGAACAAATGTATAATTGATCTTAATCCACGTTATAGATTAGCTATCAACGATTCGAGCGACGATGATGCACTATTTGTTGTTGATTTAGATTTAGGTCAACAAAGACGCAGTACAAAAACCCTTTCAGGAGGCGAAACTTTTCTTGTTAGTCTCGCATTAGCATTAGGTTTAGCAGATATGGCATCAAAAGAAACTACTGTTGGAAGCTTGTTTATTGATGAAGGATTTGGTACCTTAGATCCGGAAACACTCGATTATGCACTTGCCATGCTCGAGTCTCTACAAGCGAGAGGTAATAAAAGTATAGGAATTATTTCACACGTAGAAACGCTTAAAGAACGCATAAATATAAGAATTGATTTAGTACCTGTTGCAGGTCAAGGATATAGTAAAATAGTTGTAACATCATAAACAGATAAATTGAAATCACATGAAAAGTTTACCAGAAGTTTTGAATGAGAATAGAAGCAAATTTGCTTTAGTTGTCCCTCAACTTAAAGATATCTCAAAGCTTTTACAAATTAGTTTTGGAGCTGATAACGATGAGTTGGCAAAGATTAATTATGATGATATTACTCAATTTGCAAATTATATCCAACAAAAACTAGATAATCAACAGAAACTTGTTGCATATGGCGGATATTTAGAAGATAGAGCAATGTATCATAGATCGAAGCTTTTTAGATCAGGTAGCGAGGTACGAACTGTTCATTTAGGAGTTGATATTTGGGCTCCTATTGATACTCCTGTAATGGCATTTTATGAGGGTAGAGTACACAGTTTTGGTATAAACGATGTGCACGGAGATTATGGTGGAGTTATTGTTCTAGAGCACGAATTGCAAGATCATACATTTTATACTCTTTATGGTCACTTATCTCATAAATCGGTTCAAAATAAGTCTAAAGGACAAAAGATTAAAATAGGGGAAACTTTTGCATATATAGGTATTCCGAGTGAGAATGGTTATTGGCCCCCACACCTTCATGTTCAGATAATTAGAAACTTATTGAAATACGAGTTGGATTTTCCAGGTACGTGTACACCAAACAGTATTGATTATTTTAAAAAAGTTTGCCCCGATCCATCGGTGATTTTAGGATTGTAAGGATATAAAATCAGCTACCATATTCAAAAATTCAACTACATCATATTTTGAAGCAGTAGACTTTTATATTTAACTTATGAATATTTTATTTGTTTGCATTTATTAATTCTAACTCAATTTTTTGGAACTCTTTTACAATGTTCTGTAATGTATGATTTTCAGCTGATAAAGGCTTGTGTCCAATGTTTTTGATTGGAAGCACTCCCGGTGATGTTCCAGTGAGAAAAGCTGCAGAAAAATCGCCTAACATCTGTTTAGTAATTAATTTTCTTGTTACCTCAATATTCAATTTTTCGCAAATATCCATTACAGTTTGGCGTGTTATTCCTTTTAATACTTGAGAGTCTATAGGTGTGTAGATTTTGTTGTTATTATCAATAAACATTATGTTACTTCTGCTGCCTTCCGTTATGTATCCCTGTTTTGATATCAACAACACTTCGAAAAAACCTTTTCGTTTTAATGTTTTGTTAATATTATTTCTTAGTGTATTGTTTTTTATTTTCGCAGTTGGGTTGTTCCTTTCAGCGTAGTAAAATCCAACAGAGACGCCTACTTTGTACATTTCGGAAGTGGGATAGAAGTGGGGTATAAATCTAACCAAACTGTGGTTGTTGCTTACAGATATTTCGATATTTCCAGTTGAAAAATAATTGTTGTTTACAAGGGCTTTAATTGAATTAAGAATCTCCTTTTCAGTTATATTTAAGGCTATACTAGATTTTTGTGTCGATTCTTGTAAGCGTTTATAATGTTGGCTAATAAACAGAGGGGCAGAGTCTATAACTTTAATTACCTCATAAGCTGTTTTATTTGTTGTTATTTTTGTGAGTGATATATTAGCGGACTTCACTAAAAGTTTGTTTAATACAACCCATTCTCCTCTTGTGTTTCGCATTAATATTATATGTTTGAATTTTAGCACTTGTTTTGCATCATTTCAATAATCATTTTATCGGCAGAAGATAGCCCAACGCTGCCAATATTTGCGATATTCTCTATTGTACGTTCTATATCTTCGTCAACTATGCCGTCTGCTAAAGCTTCTATGCTGTTATCTAAAGCCAATTCTGATGCTTGAATAGCAGCACTAATTCCAGAGTGAACTTTTAATGTACATCCTGGTTTTGCTCCGTCACACAACATTCCGGTGATATTTGCAGCCATATATTTTATGGCTCTGATTATTGCTTCACGCTTGCCCCCACGTATATAGGTAATACCGCATGAAGCCCCTGTTGCTGCCACTAATATGCCACACAAAGCACCTAAGGAACCTAACTTTTTTTTCATGTGAATTGACACCAAATGCCCTAAAGCTAAAGATTTTAGTAGTATGCTGTGAGATAGACCAAATTTTTCGGCATAAGCAATAATGGGTAATGAGACTGTAAGTCCCTGATTACCACTTCCCGTATTAGCCATTACAGGTAAAACAGAACCTCCCATTCTGGCATCACATGCAGCGGTAGTTAAAGCCAAAGCGTAATCGTGGGCAAATTCAAATTCACCGTTAACACGGCTTCTGTTGTTAGCAATATTCTTGCCGATTCTTAAACCATAGTCATTTTTTAATCCTTCACGTGCTATTGATAGGTTTAACTCAATAGACTTATCAAATATAGACAAATCATTAACATCAACATTTTCAATGAATTTGAGAATGGTATCTATTGAGAGAGGGAATTTTTCAACTGCTTGTTGTTCGTTTTCAACCTGTTCTATAGGTGGATTGTCTAGCAAAATCTCATTATTGCGTTTGATAAGTGTAAAGTGTGTATGTCTGTGGCTAATAATGGTTGTAACCTTGTCTGTATTAGACTCTATTTGTGCTTCAATGTATAATTTATCAACGTTCTCTTTTACCCTTATGCAAAAAATTTTTTTTTCAATCAGTTGATTGGCCAAATCAAGATGATTTTTGTCGACATTTTTGAGAATTTCTAATGAGTCAGAACTATTCCCGCCTGTTAAACCTAAAGCAGCTGCAATAGGTAGTCCTGTTAACCCTGTGCCGGGAATACCAACGCCCATAGCATTTTTAAAAATATTTCCACTAATAAAAATTTCCCCTTTAATAGGAATCGATCCCAATATTTCGCGGGCTTTCCCGCATGCAAGTGCAACAGCTGCAGGTTCGGTACAACCTAACGCTGGAGATATCTCGGAGTGCATTAAAGCTAGTATTGACTGAACTTGTTTTGCGTCCATTTGTTTTAATTTTTAGCGGTTTATATGAATGAGTTGCTCAAATATTTCGTCTCGTAAATTTATAATTTCTTTGGTTCTTTTGTGCCCAAATAGATGTAAAACTCCTGTTCTAAGTCTAAAAATAATCTTTTTATAGAAAGGAACAATTCTTAGACCAATCACCGATGTTATAACTATAGCTGCAATTGATATTAGATAAGCTTTCCATGAAATTAGAAATAGTGCTAAAAAGCTGATAATAAATGCAAACAAAATAGATAGAATTATGTAAACACCAAAACGCACAGAAGTCCTAAATTGTGGATCCTTTATCTTTTTGTTTACTATATTCCTAACGAGAAAGAAAAGCCATCCAAAAAGTACAAGAGCAGGTAGACTGATAACTAATAGTGGCAAACAGATAACTAATAGCACTAGATTTTTCAAAATATTGCTCTTTGTTGCAGTTTCGTTAACGTTAAGTTTGTTTTTAACTAACAGTTTATCAAGTGTTTGGCATTTTTCTTCTAACTTTAAAGCTCTTTTATCGTTATCTTCGATTTCAGACAATTTAGAAGCTAACTTTTGGTTACTCTCGAAAATGGCTTTGGCTTTTTTATTCTTGCCTCTTAACATTGCCCTATTCCAGTCGGTTAGCCTCAAAATTAAGTAATACCATCTTTTCGAATCGATATGTATAATAAGTTTTTTAATCTCCTCGCTAAGTCTATCTCTCAAATCTGTTAGTCCTTGAGCAGGAGATTCTTTGTATGTTTCGTAGTATTCCGATATTTCAAACGGTTCACCAAAATTTACAATCTGTTCGGTTCCAAATTTTTCGTAATGTTCGTATTCTAAGCCTATTGGGACAATATAGAAAGGACCGCTGTTGTCTCTCTCCTCAATTGCTTGAAATGCTATTCGTGCAAATCCTTTTTGAAGAGGTCTTAAACGTTTATATCCTGCATGACTTCCTTCGGCAAACATCGACAGGGTTCGGGGATAATTAAGTACACGAACGCTGTTTTCAAACACATCATCGTTATTTTTTAGATTTTCAAAACCGTCCCGTATTCTAAAGATAGGTAAAATTTTTATCTGGTAAAGCATCGCAGCAATGAAAGGTTTTTTGAATATATCACTACGTGCTAAAAACACCTGCATTCTGTTTACTGAAAATATAAGTGCAAGTGCATCCATTAGTGCATTTTGATGGTTTGAAGCGTAGATATGAGGATGTTTTATTTTTTTGGGTTTATTAAAAACATGAACTCTACTATATAAGCAGTCGTGAAAAGGTTTACCCCAATGTAACAGTAGCCTGAATGGTGCAGAGTATTTTTCAATATTATGTTTTCCCATCTTGTTTTGTTATTAATAAAACGGAATATCCCCAAGCGAATCTAAAGCTTTTAGATTGGAGGGAAGCAACTTTTTTGAGTAGATTTGCTCCGTTTAAAGTTGATCTACAGTCTGCAAAAGTACTCATTTTTTCGGTCAATCTGATTTCGGATAGCTTGTTTATCTAATGCAATAACGAAAATAAATTTATTAAGATGATTTTCAGAGGTTTGTTAATTAATAAACAAGTAAACTTAGTTGTTGTCCTTGTTTACAGATATTAGTTCAACAACTCTTAAATGATAAATTATGGTTGACAAAGGAGGTATTTTATCTCCATCTCCAAGTAAGTGGTGTGCCATATACTGAGGCATAATAAATCGTGCGCTGTCCCCGCCGCGTAAAAGCAGGATACCCTCTTCTAAGCCCGATTCAACGCCACCGCGACTTACCTTAAATGTTTTTGGTCCTGTTTTGGTACTTGAGTAACATAACTCTCCACTTAACAGATGAATGCTGAAAGTAAGTGCAACTAAGTCGCCTTCGTTTACCTTTGGGCCATCTCCAGAGTCAAGAATTTGATACCAAATACCTGTTTTAGTCTGTTTCATATCCCACTTGTTTAGTCTTATAAAACTCACAACCCGTTGAGTATCATAGGCTATTTGTAGTTTGTTGGCGTCGATAAGAATCTCATCAAGCTCCTTTTTAGAGATAGGTAATTGACGTTTTTGATTTCTGTCATTGCAACTAAATATGCTTGTTACAATAATTACCGCAAGTATATATTTTAAAGTATTCATTTTCCCACAAATATTGCTTATGTTTTATCAGATGCTATTTTTTTGAGTTAATAATCTCTTTGGCATGTTTTTTAGCTAACTCTTTGAACTCATTTATTGTGTCATCTAGCGATTTATAGCTTTTTCCTCCCGATGCATTTTTATGTCCACCACCATTGAAATACTTTTCGGCAAATTTATTTACCTCGAAACTACCTACAGAACGGAATGATATTTTTATATCGCTTTCTCGCTCCTGAAATAGTGCTGTAAAATATATATATTTAATTGAAAGTGGGTAATTGACAAAGTTTTCAGTATCGCCTGGTTGGTAATTGAACTTTTTAAGATCTTCGGAGCTCAAGTAAATATATGCAGTATATAAATCATCAAGAACAACCATGCGTTCATTTATTGAATACCCTAATAAGCGTAAACTATTTTCTGACAATGTGTTATATATATTCTGAGTAATAGTGTCTTTGTCAATACCCAAGTTAATCAAGTCAATAACAGTCTGAAATGTTGAAATATAGTTTGAGCTGTATTTAAAAACACCGGTGTCGGTAACTATTCCTACATAAATACAAGTTGCAAAATCGACATTTGCCTTAACTATAGGTATGTGTTTGAATATGTGATAAATAAGCTCACAAGTACTACTTACTTCAATATACGAAAATACGACTTCGGCTTTTAATTGAGGATTTGTATGGTGATCAATTAGAATTAGTGGTTTGTCGCAACCGTTTAGTATTTGAGTATATTTTTCAACACGACTGGCTTGATTAAAGTCGACACATATAACGATATCAGTAGATTGCAATATCTTTTCTACTTCAATTTTGGGAATACCTTCGTGAATTGTTTCAAAGTTAGGTAGCCACCTTAAATTCTCAGGAACATAATTAGGTATAATTACATTTGTTTCTATATTTAATTGTTTAAACATTGAAACCAAAGCTAATGCACTACCAATTGCATCACCATCGGGATTTGTGTGTGTGAAAATTGCAATGTTTTTCGATCTTTTTATGAAATCAACAAAACTGCTAATTGCCTGTTTGTTAATGTTAATCACTTGTTGCTGTTTTGAAGTTATTAAAAGTCAAAAGTAATGATTATTTTATCATCAAAGGTTTTATATGACTTTAAAATGAAAAATCATAATCCCATAAAATACACTTATTATAAAGATATAATTAAAAAAGTTGTATATTTGCAGCCTGAAAAAGGGTTCCGTAGCTCAGCTGGATAGAGCAACAGCCTTCTAAGCTGTGGGTCATAGGTTCGAATCCTATCGGAATCGCAGAGAGCCTTGCGTTTGAATGTAACGTGAGGCTTTTTTGCTTATATAAATAGAGTTATTACTGAAACGACATTAGAATATAACAAGTTTAGTATTAAAAATGTTGTATCTTGGTATCGTAAACATAATGTTGTAAGCAGTAGGAGATTCACCAACAAATATATCAAGAGTATGGCTAAAACAGGACACGGAAACCACTGGGAATGTGTTGTAGAGCTTAACAAAGCAGTTCAAGAGATAGTTCCGTCAGTACTTCAAAACGGATCAAAAATAGAAAAATCTGAAGTAATTGCTAATTGCTTTGAAAATAAAATCCCAACTACGACTAAAATTCTTTCTATTTCAGACGACAATGAAATAACTCCTAAAATTTTGGTAGCAGAAAATCCCGAAGAACAGATTTATGAAGTTGTTACAGGTTATCCATTTATTCAATCAAAGAGTATTATTAAATTGAAAATTATTGAAATTAATGAATGGGAAAATCTTATTGAAGCAGTAATAACAGGAGAAACAAAAGACAAAGAAAAAATTTCATTTTTCGACACAAATTATTTTTTAAACAAAGAAACATATGAGATAGGTAAAATATATGACTTCTCTATCTCTGCTATGGCGTATGCCGTTGAAATTCTGGAAGAAACATCATTCTCATTCGAAGGACAAAATGCAATAGATTGGCATGCCAAACTTGGAGAAGAACCGATTTACGATGAAAGTGGAAATATTGAACCTGTTGTAATTCATTTAGATAATCTTGTAGCTTTAATACAAGCAGATGAGGATTATCCAGATGATGCAGAATTTCAATCACCAATTAAAAGTATGAAGACAATACGTGCGTTTGACCAAGATTTCTATAAATTTAAGATAACAGTTTTTAGAGATCCTGATATTGACATAGATTTATATGCAAAGGCAGATTTTTTTAACAGAAAACCTAAAATAAACTACCCGTTACGTGGCTATATATGGCTACAAGGGAAAAAGGAATAAAAAATGGCAAAAAAAAACGTTATCGCCAAAAACGTAAATTTAAAATTACGAAGGAGCATGGTCGTACAGCATTAAGGCTACTTTTTGTACCATGGGGCTGCTTGGGAGTATGGTTTGGTATTATTGCATTTTGCATAATGTGCTTTTTAACAGCCTTTGGTTTTGATTAGAACTTTATAAATATGTGGTAATGAGGAAAATGTAACAAAAAACCGTAAATATATGAGACAAAATAAGGCATATGCTAAATTTAATAGTCGATACGACGATGTTTTAACTGGACGTAAGTGGTGGAGCCGTTTGTACTTGAAATGGATATGGAAAGTCAACGAAAGCTTGATAGCAAAAGAGGTTTTGGAGATGCTACCAGATGATTTTCAAGGAGAGATTTTGGACGTTCCTATAGGGACAGCTGTTTTTACTGCAGAGAAATATAAAAATATGCATAGAACCAAAATTTTAGGTGTCGATTTTTCGCAAGAGATGCTTGATATTGCCAATGAACGAATTTTACACAAAGAGATTAAAAATCTAAAGCTTCAACATGGTGATGTATGTGAGCTTGCGTTTGAAGATGAACGTTTTGATATTGTATTTTCAATGAATGGTGTTCACGCCTTTCTCCCACAAAAACATAAGGCGTTTTACGAAATGTACCGTGTACTCAAACCCGGAGGTCTTTTCTTGGGATCTTTTTATATAAGAGGGGAACGTGGTATAACTGACTGGTTTGTGCGTAATATATTCAACAAAATGGGAGTTTTTACTCCTCCACATTTCACAAAAGAGGAGGCATTTGATGTGTTGAAAGCACTTTACGGAGAAAATGTAGAGGTAAAAAATCATAGTTCAATATTAATTTTTAAATGTGTTAAGTAAATAAGGGTAAAGTTAGATTATGAGTAGGGAAGGGCAGAACAAAGCTCCATTTGAAAGCAAAAACAAACATCACGCACATCACCATCATCGCCATGCGTATACATAAAAAGTGAGAGGTAAAAAGTTGTTGTGGGTCACGTTGCTTAACTTTTCGATAAATTTGGCATAAGTCACATTACTCTGCAAATTGAGCACAAAGGATGCGAGAATAATGATGAGCTGATAAAATCTTAATTAAAATTTAACATATTTTCTTTGTTAATTCTTTTTTTTGAGGTGCTATGAAAAATATTTAACTATTCTCTATAGTGCAAAATATTTGTATTTTATTTCATATTTGTTCGAGATAAATTTGTTTATTTTTCCGGTTAATCTTTCA
Source organism: Bacteroidales bacterium (assembly GCA_012519055.1). Lineage (NCBI taxonomy): Bacteria > Pseudomonadati > Bacteroidota > Bacteroidia > Bacteroidales > Bacteroidales bacterium. Next base: position 218,430 of record JAAYQU010000045.1, read on the forward strand.
GCCCCTGCTTTTGTTTGACCAAAACAACTGTAGAAATATTTATACCAATTGTAATTTTAAAATAGTTCAATCTTTTTAAAGTTTTACAATTGTAAATACCGATGTTACAGATACATAGTCCAAAAGAGTGATAGCGAAGTTTGGACTATAGTAGCTGTCCAATCGGTATTACATACTCTTCTTCAATCTTATTTAAAAAAATATTAAAATTTTTTTGCATAGAATAAAAATATATCTATTTTTGTACCAAAGAACAATTTTAGTTCAAAATGAATAATACATGAACAATACAAAGGATATAATATTAGACGTTGCAAATAGACTTTTTAGTCGTTTTGGCTTTTATAAAACTTCAATGGATGAAATAGCCAAGACTGCAAGAAAAGCTAAAGGTTCATTATACTATCATTTTGCAAGCAAGGAGGATCTATTTAAGGAGGTAATCTCCAAAGAAATGAATAACTTGAAAGAGCAACTGGCTATAATTGTTAATAATCCGAATTTGAGTGCTTCCGAAAAACTTAAAAACTATTTTTTAAGAAGAATGGAAATAATGAATACAGCTACAAATTATCATGAAACTCTAAAAGCTGATTTTTTTGAACGATTCTATTTTATCGATGATTTACGTGCTGAAACAGATGAGTGGGAGAGAAAAAATATAAAAAGAATAATTTTACAGGGAGTCGATGCCAAAGAATTTGTATTAAACATAGACATAAATATTATATCTGAGATGACCATTATGGTTTTAAAGGGACTTGAAATTCCATTTTTCCTTCAGGGTCAATATAATAATTATTCGCATCACCTTGAGAATTTAATTGGTATCCTTTCAAAAGGACTATCTAAATAATTATTTTTTTTTGCATATAACTGACTAAAAAACAATTATAGTACAAAACGAATTAAAAAAATTGAAAAAATGAAAACAATTTCTTTGAATGCTCAAATTTCAGCGCTAATAAGCAAATTAGTTGAAAGCAAAATTTCCAGAAATTTGCTTGAAGGAAAACTAAAAAAAATGATGAAGCAAAGTATATTAAACGATCATGAATCCAATGCTTCATTAATATCAAGACAATACCAGTTTCTTGCCTTGTGGACAATGTATAAATCCTATGTAAGGAATATTGATAAAGGAAATATATCTTCCAAAGTAACATCAAGAATAATTGAATCTTTTTTGAATTCAGTGTTATTTAGAAATAATTTATCCAAGGAAGCAAGGCAGATATTTTACAATAAATATGGAATGCAGCCCCCTACCTTATTAGTTATATCACCAACAAAAAAATGTAATCTAAGGTGTACAGGGTGCTACGCATCTTCGAGCCCAGATACTGATACATCTTTGAGTTGGAGCTTACTGAACAGAATAATCGATGACGCATATTCTAATATGGGAATGAGGTTCTTTGTAATATCAGGAGGTGAACCTTTTATGTACAAGAGCGAGGGCAAAACAATTCTCGATTTGGCAGAGAAATGGAACGATTGCTTCTTTATGGTTTACACCAACGGAACTCTTATTAATGAAGAAATTGCCTTGCGTATGGCTAAAGTAGGTAATATCACTCCTGCAATTTCTGTGGAGGGTTACGAATCAGAAACTGATGCGAGAAGAGGTGCTGGAATATTTCAAAGAATTATAAACGCAAAAAATAATTTAATATCACAAGGGGTGCCTTTCGGTCTTTCGGTTACAGCTACTAAGGAAAATATTTCTTTACTTCTCAATGAATCATTTTATGATTTCTATTTCAATGAGATTGGAGCTACATATATGTGGATATTTCAATACATGCCTATAGGGAGGGGCATTTCAGACAATTTGATGATTTCTCCTAAAGAGAGGATGAATTTGCATGAAATACAAGACAGAATGCTTAATGAAAAGAATTACTTCATAGCAGATTTCTGGAATAGTGCACCGATGTCAAATGGCTGCATTTCGTGTGGTAGGTCTGGAGGTTATTTTTATATAAACTGGGATGGGAATATTATGCCATGTGTGTTTATACCCTACTATAAAGATAATATAAAAACTCTGTATAGCTCAGGAAAATCATTATCTGATGCACTATTATCACCACTTTTTGTAAATGGCAGAGCATGGCAAAAAGAATATATCGGGGATAAGGCAAATCCTGGCAATTTATTAAGACCTTGCTTTTATAGGGATCACTATAAAACATTTCATGAAATTGCAAATAATGCGAAGGTTGAACCCGAAAATAAGGAAGCAGAAATAGCTTTCAAATCAAATGATTACCATGACTTTATGATAAAATTTGACAATGAACTTGAAATTGAAGCCACCCCAGTTTGGCAACAATTAAAAGACAAAATCAATAGTAATTCAAAAAGTCAAAAATAATACATGTCGCACATCAATTTAATTAATAAAAAATGTTGCATATGCATATTGAATCCGGAGTGTTTCCTTCTTTCAGACTACTGTTAGCTTGTGTAAGCTATAAAAATAAATTTAGGTAAAAAATGCGGATAATCATAAAATATATTTATCAACTGATTTTGAACCATTTTAAATTAACAAATATATAAAAATAAAAAGGAGATACCTACTATGAAAAGAACATTTAAAGAAGATATGCAAGCATTTGCAATTAAGCAAGTTCTTAACTACCTTGATGAAGATCCGGAAAAGGGTTTGCCCAAAATCCTAAAATGGACAGAAAGGTTTGAAAAGTACGGTAAAAATGCAAATTTAATTAAACCCTTCCGTACTATTATTAATGACCCGGATAACAACTGGAACATAATGATCAAGAGTCTTTGGACTGACATAGATCGTGATGTTTTCAAAGTTTTCTTTGAGAATTTTATTGTTAATACTTCCTTGGCTGCTTCAAACCAACAGGTAAAATCAAGACAGAAACACGGCTGTAATATTCCATGGGCTATACTTATGGATCTGACATCCGCCTGCAATTTAAAATGTATGGGATGTTGGGCGGCAGATTATGGTCAAAAGCTGAACCTGAAGTATGAGGAACTCGATGATATTATCCGTCAGGGCAACGAGTTGGGTACATACATGTATATTTACTCTGGCGGGGAACCGTTAGTTCGCAAAGATGATATCATTCGTTTATGTGAAGCTCATCCTGACTGCATGTTTCTGGCTTTCACTAATGGAACTTTGATAGATGAGAAGTTTGCTGACGAAATGTTACGTGTCAAGAACTTTATACCTGCTATCAGTATTGAAGGCTTTGAAGAAGCGACCGATTATCGTCGCGGTGAAGGGACTTATCGGAAAATTAAGAATGCCATGCGTATTTTGAAAGAGAAAAAACTGCCATTTGGTGCATCCTGTTGCTATACTTCTAAAAATATCGATTCTCTCAGCTCGGAAGAGTATATTGATATGTTAGTTGAGGCAGGAGCAAAATTTGCATGGTTCTTTCACTATATGCCTATTGGCAATACGGCTGTTCCTGAACTATTGCCCTTACCTGAACAACGTGAGGTTATGTACCGCAAAATAAGAGAATACAGAAAAACCAAACCTATTTTCACAATCGATTTCCAAAATGACGGTGAATATATTAAGGGATGTATTGCAGGTGGTCGCAGCTACTTACACATTAACGCCAATGGTGATATTGAACCTTGTGCTTTTATTCACTATGCAGATTCCAATATTAGAACTCATACACTTCTGGAAGCTTATAAACGTCCCTTATTTATGGCTTATAAAGAAGGGCAACCCTTTAATGACAATATGCTCCGTCCTTGTCCAATGTTGGAAAATCCTGAGTGTTTATGCAATATGGTCAAGAATTCCGGTGCTTATTCAACCGATATGCAGTCTCCTGAAAACATTGACGATTTGTATACTAAGTGTAAGCCCTATGCAAACCGCTGGGCTCCCAAAGCTGATAAACTCTGGGAAGCAAGTCATAAGTAGAATTCACCACAAAAACAAATTAAGATTATATAGATAGAGACTTATATTATAGATAAAATAAACTATTAAATTGTATCAACCACTCACTTCTTAGTCATAAAAGAACGACAAAATAGATATAATCATAGGTCTTTTTTATGCTCTAAAATATCGATATATCAGGGTTTTTAAGAGAAATATCAAATAAACGAAAGGATAAAAATGTTGTAAGTATAGTTGTAAATGAATTGATTAAAACAGTACAAACGTATAGTATAGAATAGCAATTTATTACTAAAATAAGTATTTATGCTTTCAATAAGTATCAGAAAAACTTCATAAAAACTTAACATCTTTTCTTTTACATCCGTGTGTTAGACTTATATCTTTGTATTAGCCTAAACATTGATATGTGAAAACGAGATCTGTTTCTCTGACAATTCTTTCGATTGCTGTTTTTTTTATTTGTTGGGGAATTTCTCAATTGATAAGCATCAAAATGCAACAGACATTATTGTCAAGTTTGTTGTTTTCTATCGTTTTCACAGGTCTGATCGGTTGTTTTATTCCAATATATTTCAAAAACAGATTTGGTTGGAAATACAATAAGAAAAGCTCAAACAAAACAGCAGGTTATATTTTCTTACTTTTAGCGATTGTTTTTTCAACAATATTATCGGGAGCCATTTTCAAAGTGATAGAATTAAAATACTCTTGGAGTATAATTCTAAAATATATACTATTGTTTTTCCCAATGTCGATAGGGATAGGATTGTTTGCTTTTTTATTAATTCCAAATACGATAAAAAAATGGAAAAAGAACAGAGCTAAAAGAGTGCTGTTAGTTATTTCAATAAGCATTTTTTTCTTTGTTTCATTTTATATCGATTCGTTATTTCAAGATATCGAGCTAGCTGCTACCATGGGATTTATCGGGTTGTTATTGGGACTGGGTTATATTTTTCTTAGAAACTTCTGGATTGTTTATTCATCACTTTTTATAATAATGTTAGTCAATACACTAGCAGATAATAAGTATGATGATTATAACTATTGGGTTGTAATTATCAGCACTCTTCTCTCTTTAACAATATTGGCGTTTGACTTTATAAAGAATAGAAAATCAAAAATAGGAACTTAATAAGATTGTAAAAAATGACTACTGAAAAAGAGAAATCACTCCAAGCTGTGTTGGATAAAGTGGTTGACAATAAAAAAGTATTCGGGACATCTTTTGCTTTAAAAAACGATACGATGGCTTGGCAAGGAGCATCCGGTAATTTTACCATAGATCAACCTTATTTTATAGCAAGCACCACGAAGCTGTTTACGACCGCGATAATCCTGAAATTAAGAGAAGAAGGCAAGTTAACTCTTGATGATAAAATCAGTAAATATATTGATGCTTCAATTTTGTATGGATTGCATATTTACAAAGGGAAAGAGTTTACCCACGAACTTACCATCAGACACTTGCTTTCTCATACATCGGGGCTTCCTGACTATTTTCAAGATAAAGGGGCTAACGGGAAGAGTTTGGAAAATGAGTTAATGGGTGGAAATGATCAGTCATGGACTTTTAAAGATTCTATTGAAAGAACAAAAAATATACCTGCTCTTTTTATACCTGGTACAAAAGGAAAAGCAAAGTATTCAGATGCCAATTTTCAGCTTTTGGGAAAAATTATCGAGAAAATAACGGATAAATCTTATTCCGATAATTGCCAAGAGCATGTAATTCAGCCACTTGGTTTAACCAGAACATATCTCTATGAAGATGCAACCGATGAGAATCCAAAGACACTGTATTACAAAAGCAAGGAGTTGAAAATACCCAAAGCAATGACATCTTTTGGGGCAGACGGCGGAATGGTCTCGGTTTCTGCCGATATGCTTGTTTTTATTGAGGCATTTTTCACAGGTAAATTGTTTCCACTAGCCTATATTGAAGAATTACAAGAGTGGAATAGAATATTTTCTCCAATGCGTGCAGGTATTGGTATTCATTTGTTCAAGCTGCCCGGAATTTTTAATCCTACAGGTGCGGTTCCGTATTTTATAGGGCATTCTGGGCTTTCAGGAGCTTTGGCATTTTACAGTCCTGAAGAAAATATTTATATCGCCGGAACTGTAAACCAAACAGCATATAACGATCTATCATTCAGAACAATGATTGCATTAACTATGAAAATTTTGAAGAAATGAAAAATCCAACTACATTAATAGTAGCTGTATTTCTGACTGTGTCACAAATATCCTTTGCACAGCAAAATGAAAAAAAGAGAGAAGTATTGTTTGATATTGGACTAACTTCACAAACCTTATTAGATAAGCATATATCTTCGTTAAGTTGGAGCGGAATGGGGTTAGGAACAACAGTTTCTTATCAAAAATTTATCAAAGAGACATTCGTATTAAAGACAGAATTTTCGTTTTCAAAATTACAACTTGCCAATATCACTGATTATAAGATAAATAGCCATAATTTTAATATTGACTTATTCGGAATGTGGAATATAATCAGCAAAACAAAACATAACCTGTTTACAGGCATAGCAACAGATATTTTTCTTAATACACGTAATTCGGATATTGACTATCGTAATTTCGTATTTGATGGTTGGGTGTCATTGGCTTGGGTCTCTAAATATAGCTTTGATATCGGAAAATTATATGGCGAAACTCAATTTTCACTGCCTTTAGTTTCGGCGGTAGTTACCCAAAATTATGTAAACAACTCAAGACATTTAATCTACTTTGCAAGTTTCAATAATTCATTCAAAATAGATACACAAACATCTATGTATTATAGATTAAACAAAAGACATTCTATTGGATTAAAATATAAATGGAATTTCTATAGTCTCGACATCAACAAACAGATAATAAACGGTGTCAACTATTACTTAATAACGTATAAATACAATATTTAGAGAATATGAAGCAAAAAATTCAATTATTATTTATTTTTTCATTTTTCTTAATTGGTTGTGAAAAAGTATTTATGCCTGAAACAAAATCAGATAACATATCTGTTTTTGAGGAAGTTTATGAAGTAGCCAAAGCTAATTATGTGTTTTTTGAGTACAAACAAATCAACTGGGATTCAATCTATTTAGAATTTCAACCAGAAATCACAAATGATATGTCGGAAGAAGACTTTTTTATCGTGCTTTCCGCTTTTGTAAATAAGTTGGAAGATACGCATACGAGAATAATTTGGAATAATAAAAGCATTGGATATGATTTTACAAATAACGCCAATGCTAATTTTGATAAAGAATTACTCTTTGAAAAGTATTTGAAGGATGATTATTTGACGGCGGGTGTAGTTTTATACAAAAAATTAAACGATGTAGGATATGTATATATTCCTAATTTTTGGTATGGCAATGAACATGAGAAGTTTAATGATATTTTAAACTATTTTAGAGACACAAAAGGAATTATTGTTGATATTAGAGACAACGGAGGAGGGCACAATATGTCAGGAATGGAAATCGCGAGACATTTTGTTACCAAAAAAACTTTAGTAGCAAAATGGTATTATAAAACGGGAACAAGCTATAACAGTTTTTCTGAAAAATATGAGTCTTATATTGAGCCGTCAAACGAAACCATATACACTAACAATGTAATGCTTTTAGTTAATAGAGAGGTTTATAGTGCTGCGAATGATTTTACAAATACTATGAATCAAATACCAAGTGTTACTTTAATTGGAGATACAACAGGAGGTGGAGGCGGAATTCCAAGAATGTATATACTACAAAATGGATGGAAAATAAATATTTCAGATACATATAGTACAGACCCTTTTGACTTTAACGTTGAACACGGAATAGCTCCTGATATTTTTATTGAAATGGACACTTTAAATACTGAAGTTGACGAAATAATTGAAAGAGCTATACAAGAGTTAAATAAATAAAACGACATGAATAATAAAATACATACGATTACAATTTTCAATGCTCGAATTATCGGAGTACTCTTTCTATTGGCTTTCTTAGTCTATGGTGTTGGAAGCCAATTGTTTGTAAGTGCCAACAATACCGAAAAATATTTAGGAGCATTGCTAATTATCGCCAATTCGGTAATGGTTCTATTTATCGGGATTTTATTGAGGAAAACGTTGATTCTATACAATCCAACAGTTAGCAATATTTATCTTTTTACAAGAATCATTGAAGCGTTAGCACTTGCATCAGTGCTTTTAAACGTAAGCGCATTAAACGATTTGGGATATATTCTTGCGATGTTAGTTTTAGGAATTGGCAGTATTCCAATGTGTTTGACACTGTATAAGCATAAAATCACACCATCTTGGTTAGCAATTTGGGGAGCTGTAGGTTATGCAATTTTCGCCTTTGGCTTTCTGATGGAGCTATTTGGAAAAGAGTGGAGCATGTATCTTCTCGGTCCAGGTGGATTGTGGGAAGTGGTTTTCGCAATTTGGTTAATTATTAAAGGAAGTAAAAATATAAAACCAACTACTCGTTAATAAATAGTTGATTATTAGGTAATAATATTATAAAAACTTAATTAATAGGAAAATAGAACAATGAAAAACAGTGAACGAGTAATCTGGGGAATACTATTAACGGCAATAGTATTTCTAATATCAGCATTTCTTGGCGGAAAAATAGAAATCAACAATGAATTTATTCCTAAATCCTTTGGCGGGAAAACTCTTATGCTAATACTTTCAATAGCATTGATTTGGGGTTTAAAAAAGTATGTGAATTATAAAATCTCGGTGCCAAAGTTCAAAAAAACATTAAAACCCATGTTATTTGGATTCTTGGCTGCTATAGTAGTTGTTGCTATTTTTTCAGTTATTGAAATAAGCATAAAAGGCGAATCGGAAACACATTACGCATTTGACGTGATGTCTCCATTACAGATTTTCCTTTTCGTATTTATCTATTCAAGTATTGTTGAAGAGGTTCTATTTCGTGGCTTTCTTCAAAATATATTAAATCCACTGAAAGACAAAGGATTTAAAATTTTTAAAAGACATATTAGCGTACCTGTAATAATTGGTGCTGCTGCATTTAGCTTAGTGCATTTGAATTTAATATCAACAGATAAAGGTGCTTTCTTCATGGTTAAAACCCTTGTTTCTGCATTTGCTGTTGGAATAATTGCCGGTTATTATCAGGAGAAATATAATAACAATGCGTATGCAATTCTTGTCCACATGGGTGGTAATATCATGGGATTAATAGCGGCATTATTCATGAGTTTAAATCTTCAATAATTGTATTTGATACGATTTGCATATATTAAGTGATTGATTTTTAGATAATAACAATATTAAAGTCTAATAAATAGGAGAATAGAACAATGAAAAACAGCGAACGAGTTATTTGGGGAATATTATTAACAGTAATAGTATTTCTAATATCAGCATTTCTTGGCGGAAAAATCCAAATCGACAATGAATTTATTCCCGAATCCTTTGGAGGTGACACACTTAGACTGCTATTTTCAATCGCTTTGATTTGTGGTTTAAAAAAGTATGTGAATTATAAAATCTCGGTGCCAAAGTTCAAAAAGACTTTAAAACCAATGCTGTTCGGGTTTTTGGCAGCTGTATTAGTCAATGGTCTTATTACTGTTATAGGGAATAATTTAGGAATCGCAGCAGAATCACATTATGCTTTTGATGTGATGTCCCCATTACAATTTTTTCTTTTTATATTTATCTATGCAAGTATAGAGGAAGAAGTTTTGTTTCGTGGATTTCTTCAAAATATATTACATCCGTTGAAAAAGAAAGGGTTAAAAATATTTAAAAGGCATATTAGCGTGCCTGTAATTATTGGCGCTATTATGTTTAGCGCAGCGCATTTAGGCTTAATCGCAACAGGTGCTGGTACTTTCTTCATAGTTAGAACTCTTATTTTCACATTTACTCTTGGATTAATTGCCGGTTATTATCAGGAGAAATATAATAACAATGCGTATGCAATTCTTGTCCATATGGCAGGTAATTTCATGGGATTAATGGGGATATTATATATGAGCTTAAATCTTCAATAATAAGTGATAGGTTTTAAATAATAGCGATATAAAAACTTGACAAACAGGAGAATAGAACAATGAAAAATAGTGAACGAATTATTTTGGGATTGCTATTAACGGCAATAGTATTTCTAATATCAACTTTTGCGGGCAAAAATTTTAGCTTGAATTCTGAATGTATACCTGATTCTTTTATAACTAATACAGTTATGTTGATTCTTTCAATTGGTTTGATTTGGGGTTTAAAGAAGCATGTAAAATATAAAGTCTCACTCCCTAAGTTTAAAAAAACATTAAGACCTATATTGTTCGGACTGTTGGGAGCAATGGTAGTCAATATTATTATGTCGATTGTAGAAATAGCAATGGGAGTCAAAAATATTGAATCACACTCTGCACATTCTACGTTGTCACCGTTACAGTTTTTTATCTTTATATTTATTTGTACACCTATTGCAGAAGAAGTACTGTTTCGTGGTTTTCTTCAGAATATATTAAAACCATTGAAAGTTAAAGGGATAAAAATTTTTAAAAGACATATTAGTGTCCCTGTGATTATCAGTGCGGTTGCATTTGCATTAGTACATTTAATTATAATAACATCAGGCTCAGGCTCTCTTTTCGTGATTAGGACATTAGTTTTAACCACAACTATTGGCTTGATAGCCGGTTATTATCAGGAAAAATATGATAATAACGCCTATGCGATTCTTGTCCACATAGCAGTTAACTTTTGGGGTTTAGCAGCTGTGTTATTAGCGTCTTTAGCTAAATTAAGTTTCTAATTTTGAGCGAAGTAATAAGTCAGACATCTCTTAATCGATAAAAATAAGTAGGCTAATATGGAGAAGGAAATATCGAATCAACTAACAATTATTGGAGCAGGAATAGCTGGACTATCAGCAGGCATATATGCACAAAAGAGGGGCTTTCAATGCACAATTTACGAGCAACACTATTTGCCAGGTGGTAACTGCACAAGTTGGAAACGAAAAGGGTATCTTTTTGAAGGAGGGCTACATTGGCTAACCGGTTCGAGAAAAGATTTGCCACTTTATAAGGAGTGGGTTTACTTAGGAGCTATTTCTCCTTCAACAGTAATCCACAATCGAGAAGCTTTTATATCATGTATCTATGACCAACAAATAATATCTTTTTATACGAATCCTGAACGCCTAAGAGATCATTTATTGGAGATATCGCCTGTTGACGAAAAAGTAATCAGAAAATTATACAAACAAATACGCCGTTTTTCAGGCATCGTGATGCCTATATTTGATGTGCCGGGAGTTAAATTAAAAGAGCGATCTTCAAAACTATATTTATGGAAAATGCTTTTCACGGTGTTAAGATTATCACCTTTTGGAAAGATTTCTGCGAAAGAATATGCAAAAAGTTTTAAGCATCCGGCTATTCGTCTGATGCTTGAGGAAGTCGCAGGGGCTGAAAATAAAGCCAGTCACATGTTGACACTATTAGCGAGTGTCTGTTCCGGTGATGGTGGATATCCAGAGGGAGGCTCTACTGAAATGGCTAAACGTATGGCTACATATTTTGAAAAATTGGGTGGAAAAATTTATTACTCAAGTAACGTTGAAAAAATTCATTTGGAACAAAATAAAGTTTGCTCAATCACAGTCAATGGAAAGTCGGTAACCGCCTCTCAATTGATAGTCACAAATGATACCAGAGAAGCAATTGATACACTATTTGAAACCCCATTGAATGAGCCTTGGTGCCATAAGATGCGACAAGACACAAAGCCTGTTATATGTACTTTTGTAAGCGTAGGTCTAAAAAAAGATTGGAGTCATCTTCCTTCCAATTTTCTTATTCCGTTAACTGAATCGCTTTCATTCGGCGATTTTTCGTACAAAAGTCTCTTTTTAAACAACTATGCTTCTTATCCGAATTATGCTCCGTCTGGTTGTACCGCACTCACTTGTATTTTGTTTGGCGATAGCTATGATTACTGGAAAAAAGCAAAAGATGATGGAAGTTACTCTGAAAAAAAGGAAACTCTGGCTGAAAAGTTTGCTCATGTGTTAACAACTCATTTTCAGCTAAGTCGTGATGAGATTGAGATTATTGATATTGCAACGCCACTTACATTCGAGAGATATTGTGGAACATATCACGGTTCGTGGATGACAATTGATCAGGTTGGAAAAAAAGCAGCTATTTATCCAATTAAGCCAGAAACAATATCAAATCTTTACTTTGCAGGTCAACGAATCATGTCGCCAGGAGGCACTCCGGTAGCCCTATTGACTGGTCGTCAGGCTGTGCAATATCTTTGCAAGGATAATAATATACCATTTTAAAAAATAGGAAGTGATTTATGAAAAAAAGAAATAAAATTCTAATAGTAATCGGAATAGTTGTACTAGCAGTTATAATTTTTGTTGCAGTTTTTGCATACAGAAATTTGAATTACGACTATCTAAATGAGAAGTTTTTAGTTAAAAAGGGATATAAATTAGGCTTTACCGAGAATATTGCCAAATTACCCGATGGCTCCGAAATTTATTATATAGAGGGTCCCGACAACGGTCCAAAACTTCTTTTGCTTCACGGTCAGCAGGTTAACTGCTACGATTACGCTAAAGTATTACCAAAACTGTCAAAAGAATTTCATGTTTTTGCCCTTGATTATTATGGACACGGGAAATCATCAAAAAATCCCGACAAGTATAATGCCGCAGAAATAGGAGATGATATAGTTTGGTTTATCGAAAATATTATAAGGGAAAAAGTTTATATATCAGGTCATTCGTCGGGAGCCTTGCTTGCTGCTTATGTTTCCGCTAAAGCACCCGACAATATTATAGCTTCTGTTTTAGAAGATGGTCCTTTCTTTTCAACACTTCCCGAGAGAGCGGAAAAAACAATTGCATGGTTAGAGTTTAAAAATATGTACGACTATCTTAACCAAAACGAGATAAGTAGCTTTATGGAATACTCATTAGAGCATAATTATATGCGAGAAGTTATCAATACTCCAGACTTCAATGCTTGGGACAAGGTGATAAAAGGACCCGCCTTGAAATATTTATCTAAACATCCCGGAGAAATTCCTAAGGTATGGTACTATCCACCAAAATTGGGAATAAATTCTATCTACGCCTTGAATGCCAATATGCAAGATAGAACAGGCGATTATGACCTAAGATTTGGATTAACATTTTATGATTTTTCGTGGTTTGAAGGATTTGACACGGAAGAAATTTTGAAAAATATTCAATTGCCTACCATTGTTATGCACGTGGCACCCAATGAGATAACTGCTCCCGGATATTACGATAAAAATGGAGTTTTGCTTGCTGCAATGGACGAAAAAGATGCTCAAAAAGTTGTTGATTTAGTACCTAATAGTAAATATGTTGGAGGTTTTAAATCCGCCCACGATATACACGCCGACCTGCCTGACGAGTTTATTAAGGTTTTACTTGATTTAAAAAGTAAAATAGAAAAAACAATAAACTAAACTTGAAATGAATAGAGTATTATCGCTATTGTCAGTTTTACTAATTTTTACAAGTTGTACTAATATGAAGAGAGTTTTTATAAATGAAAAATTAGAGTTTATTGAGAAGAATAAGGGCCATAAGATTGAAACATTTACCGAAGAATCAATAAATAGCCTACCTGAACCCTTGAAAAAATACCTTCGTGTTTGTGGATATATAAACACACCAATCCCCGTAAACGCTAATATTTACTGGACTGAGTCTTGGTTAAAAATGTCGCCAGACAAAGAGTGGAAAAAACTCTATACAACACAATTCAATTCTGTGAAGCCAATAGGAAGGGTAGCCTATATGAAAATTTTAGGTATGCCTGTGGCAGCAAGAGACTTATATCGAGATGGTTATGGAGAAATGAAAGTTAAGCTATTTAATTTGATAAATGTAGCTTTCGATAACAGTAAAGAAGTAGCGCAATCGGCACTGATAACGACTTTTTGTGAATTTGCATTTATTCCGAGTTATCTATTATCAGATAACGTAAAATGGGAACAGATAGATGACTGTTCAGTTCGAGGAACTCTCGTAGATAACGGAATTGAAGTTTCAGGGATATTCTACTTTAACGAAGAGGGACTCTTTACACATTTTGAAACATCAGACCGATATTTTACTACTGGCAAAAACACCTACAAAAAAGTCAAGTTTTCTGTTGTTGTGGATAGTTATAAAAATCAGGATAATTTAAAAATTGGCGAGGAGGTCAAAGTAATGTGGCATTTGCCTGAAGGCGATTATGAGTATTTTAAAGGAACAGTTGATAAAATAGAATTTAATGTTTTTGAATAAATTGTAACTCAAAAGAAAATGAAGCGGATTTTGATTGTTATCGCAGTAATATTAGCCCTATATATTCTAATACAAGGCATTAAATGTTATTTGGATTTAGAAAGAGCCAAAGAAAAACTGAATTCATATAATAAAAAGGAATTAGATTTATCATACGGCAAGATTACCTATATAGATGAAGGAGAAGGTGAGGCTATTTTGTCTGTTCATGGAATGTTTGGTGGTTATGACCAAGCTTACGACAATATTAAGAGTAGATATGGTAAAAATCGTATAATAGCACCATCACGTTTTGGATATTTAGGTTCTATTGTAAAAGATGATGGCACACCAAAAGAGCAATCCAAGGCTTTTAAAGAGTTGTTGGACACTTTAAAAATTGACAAGGTATTTATTTTGGGAACTTCTGCTGGCGGTACTCCGGCTATCCGATTTGCATTAGATTATCCTGAACGTGTTAAAGGGTTAATACTCTACTGTTCCGCAATGCCGGTTACTGAAAAACCTGATAAATATTCTGAGTATCAAGCACCGCCTAAACTGTTTTTATCCAATTATGCTATGTGTTTAATTTCTCCTCTTATGCCTGTTGTTATGGGTATGCCAGCATCAACAGCAAAAGATATTATGCCTGTTGCAGAACGGAAAGTTGGGGTAGTTTTAGATGGGAAAATAATAAATCCGGATATGGAGAGAAATTTTGAGGAGTATCCTATTGAAGAACTGAAAGTACCAACGCTAATCGTTCATTCTGAAGATGATAAATTGTCAAGTTTTAAAAAGGTGGAAGCTGCTAAACATCGTTTTCCTAATCTCACATTAGTAACATTTCCAGATGGTGGGCATATGATGAAAGGTCATGGCAATGAGATAGATAAAGCATTAGATGATTTTATAAATAAGTTTAAATAAAAAGGGATTTTGAAATGAAAAATTTAAAAACAGGAATTACGCTGATAATATTAGGTAATGTATTATATGTATCAAAAGATTTTTTTGATAATGTAACGTCAAGTAATTTTAGTGATTTTACGCAGGGCTTTTTAGTGGGTCTCGGAATCGGACTTAACGTAATTGGGATAATACTTGTTTTTGTCTATCTCGCAAAAGAAGAAAAAAAGAAAAACAACAATTAGGATAAAGTAATATGAACGGAATTTTTTATTTTTCATCAACAGGAAATAGTCTTTTTATCGCTGAACAAATCAAAGCTGAATTGGACGGTGAGATTCGCTATATTCCTAAGTTTAAGGATGATGTCAATACCTATGATAAGATTATCATAGTTTCACCTATTCATAGTTTTGGTTTACCCACGCTTGTTTATGATTTTATTGTCAATATGAAATCCTCCAAGCCATTGTATATTGTGCTCAATCACGGAGGAATGGAAGCATTTGCCCCATACTATGCTTATCAGCTTTGCAAAGAAAAGGGACTTAATATACGTTCTGTTCAGGTTGTTATGATGCCAGAAATCTACACTTTAACATTTTCACAACCGAAATGGGCTATAAGAATGGTTCTACGCAAGGCTCCTAAACGCTTAAATCCCGTTATTGCTGCCATACAAGACGACATGGAGATTATTATTTCCAAGCCTAAGAAAGACAAATGGACGCCAAAACATCTTGAAAACCGCAAAAAATGGCATATGTTAGCCAAGGATTTCAGTATTACAGAGAATTGTAATAATTGCCAGAAGTGTATTCGCATTTGTCCAACTGGCAATATCCAACTCGAAAATGGTCGCATTGTCTTTGGCGAAAAATGTGTTGCCTGTTTGAGTTGCTACCATCGCTGTCCTGAAAAGGCTGTTGTCTATAAAAACAAACGAAAAAAAAGCAGATATATAAATCCCCTTATCCAAGAAAAAAATATTGGTGCAGACCAACTCTAATTTTATAAATTTAAAAAAATATAGTTATGATAAAACGATTATTAATAAGCATTGCCTTTGGGATTTTGATAATACTATTTCCTATAATGGCAGGAGTTATTACTCAAGTTAATGGTATAGAAGATGTTGAAACCGTATATTTAATACAAGCCATTTGTTTTGTTTTAGCGGCAATTGTCGGTGGTGTTATTTATAGAAAGTATAGGTCTAAGTCAAAAACAAGTTCAAAATACCCTTATGATAAAGTATTGTATTTTATTCCAATAATTCTTATGGAACTTATCGTACTAATTCCCGGGTATATTAACGAAGGATTTTACCTTCATAACAACCTGAAACTATTCGTAATAATATTAATATTTACTTTAGCTGTTGGTTTTTCAGAGGAGCTTTTCTTTCGTGGCATAATACTTAAAATCTTAAAAAAAGATGGAGTTATTTATTCTATAATTGCTTCATCTATAGTGTTTGGTTTGCTACACGCTTCCAACTTGATTGGTGGTGCCAATATGCTTTACACTGTACTTCAAATAATATACGCGCTTTTGTTTGGATTGGTAGCTGCATCAATTGTTACGCTCCATCAATCCTTAACTCCTGTTATTGTATGGCACTTTCTGCATGATTTTTTAGCATTTTCTATGGGAGATAGGGTACATGGCGTTGAGGTAGAGTTAAGTCCCCTTATGATTGGACTTTCCTTAGTACAAATTTTGATAATGCTTTTATACACCATATACCTTTATAAGAAAATAAAACAAACTAATGTTTTAGAACAAAGAGTCATTTAACCTTAAGTGGTAAAAAATTATGAAACAATTAATTGGCAAATGGAGTTCTGCTGAAAAGCAACAGGAGTACGTAGAAGCGTACAAAAGAGCACTTCAAACAATGCCCGAAGCCGAATCGATAAGAATAAAAACATCATTTGGAACGGTACAAGGTTATTGTTGGAAAAATGATCATGCAAACCATAAAAGTCCGATACTTCTCTTTCCCGGAAAGTCTTCAGGTACACCTATGTGGTATGCAAATGTTCCCGATTTTTATAAAAATAGAACTGTGTACGCCTTTGATGCGTTGGGAGATGTGGGATTGAGTGAGCAAGAGATTCCAATAAAAAACAGTGCAGATCAAGCGAAATGGATAAATGAAACGATAGAAAATCTTCACCTGACGAAAGCAAATATAATAGGACATTCATTTGGAGGCTGGTTATCAGCTAATTACGCTTCATTGTATCCTCAAAAAGTTGCCTCTTTGATTCTGATTGAACCTGTTTTCACATTTCAGATGATAAAACTTATTATCGTATTAAAATCGATACCCTACAATATGAAGTTTTTGCCGAAAAAGTGGCGACAGGGATTATTGAAACAAATAAGCGGTTCAGAAACCATTGACACAACCGACCCTGTGGCAAAAATGATTGACGAAGGAGCAAATTATTATTCTTCTAATTTACCTAATCCAACAATGATTAGCAAGAAACAAATGCAAGAATGGGAGTTCCCTGTATATGTTGCTTTTGCTGATAATAGCGGTGTTCATAATTCTGTTAAGGCTGTAGAAGTGGCTGAAAAAAACGTTAAACACGTAACCGCTAAAATATGGAAAAATGCAACTCATTCGTTACCAATGGAATATGCGGAAGAATTAAACAGCGAAATCATACAATTTATTGAAAAGAATTGCGACTAAAAAAACGAAATTTAGGTATGAATAAAAAAATTGTTTTTACGTTGCTGTTTTGCTTAGCAACGTTTGGTGCTTTTGCTCAAGAAATTAAAAGTAATAATTCAGAAAACTGGTTCAAAAGACATTTTAACCAAAGAATATACTTTAGCTATTATGGTTCATACTATCATGACAACATAAATATGTTACAAGGTGGATATGACGCTGTATTAAAACTAATCGACATAACTCCAAAATACAATTTGATTGATTTTAGTATTGGGCTAAATGGTTTAATGGCTTTTGATCAAGTAAATGAACCCAAACAAGATAACTTTGGGAATATGCGTCCTGATCATTCAAAAATTACGCCCGGATTTGAACTAAATTGGTGCGCAAGACTTTTTATATTGCCAATTTCAAAAATTAATGCTCGTTTGTATGTAGAAGGACTTGGGATGTCATTAGTTGTATATGCCAGGGAATTTCCTGATATAAACACTACAAATGGAAGAGCAACCGGCTCGATAGTCAACATTGGAAGTCATGTTGGAATGGGAATGGAATATCAAATAAATGACAATCTTAAAGGTTATACAAGTATCCGCTTGTTTCATGCTTCAAATGGGAAAAAATATGTGGATAATCCAGCATTAGACGCAGTAGGAATAATAATGGGAGTACAATTTTAAGTAGAAATTACACAGCTAAATCAGTTATTTACTAAAATGAACAAAGAAAAGTCAATTAAAGTAGGAACGAAAATCACATATTACATAACGTTAACTCTGAGTATGTTAGTTGGGTTTTGGCATTTTTTCGTGCCACACTTGTACAATTGGTATGACTATCTTCCTATGCAATATGAAAATCTTATAGTCGGAATTGATTATACTAATTTGTGTTTTGCATTGTTGCTATTTGGAAGCAGTTTAGTGTTAATTATATTGGCAAAAAGTGTGTTTGCATTAAATTTTGAAACGCTCGTTTTCTATACGTTTTTAACAGTGGTCTGGGTCTTTAGAGCATGCCTTGCTACGTTCATCGAACCGTGGCCCTTGGAACCGATTCCGGCAGTAGCGATTGGACAGTTGATCGGCTCAGTCATTCTGGCTCTGTTGATGGTTTTTGTAACAACAATGCTTTGGAAAACAAGGGTTAGAGTAAAATATGAACGATAAAATAGCGTAGTTTTTTTATGTGTATGCGCTGTTTGGACGCGTGTCAAAAAGTGTGTTGAAAATATAGGAAATTGAAAGAAACAAAACTCGTCATTGATCGGATCTATTCAATAGAGCAAATTATTGAAGTACACTAATATGTTGATAAAGGTCATAAAAAGGGTAATGTGGTAATAAAAATTGATTAAAAAATGACGAACACAAGATATATGGTGTAAAACCATGCTTATTTTTGAAAAACAACAATAGTTAAACCAAATAAAATAATCTTTAT
The DNA here is from genome assembly GCA_012519055.1 of Bacteroidales bacterium. Classification (NCBI taxonomy): domain Bacteria; kingdom Pseudomonadati; phylum Bacteroidota; class Bacteroidia; order Bacteroidales; species Bacteroidales bacterium. Next base: position 237,724 of record JAAYQU010000045.1, read on the forward strand.
GAAAACACGAAACATATTAGTTGGTCTTTTACTCTTTCTTTCAGTAGGAGCCTTATTTGGTGGAGGAGCATTTCTAATATTTCCAGAAGGTTGGATGGGAATGACACCAGAATTAATGCTGCAACACTCGCCTTTTCGAAACTTTTTTATACCCGGACTTATTTTGTTTACTGTACTTGGAGTAATGCCTATTTTTGTTGTTTGGGGACTACTAAAACACAAGGATTGCAAGATAGCTCAAGCAGTAAATATATTCCCCGATATGCATTGGTCGTGGTCTTGGTTGGTTTACACTGGCTTTGCACTTATTATTTGGATTTATATGGAAGTCTATTTCCTACAAGGTTTCCATTGGCTACATTCATTTTACTTTTTCTATGGCATTTTACTATTAGTTTTGGCACTCTTAAAGCCGTTACGTCAGCACTATTTGGTAGAGAAAAAAGACAAACATTGAAATTCTCTTATTTAAGAATAGAATATTAGTGCTGACCAACTTTGACAATTACATAGGAGCCTTATTTATTCAATTTTATTATAAATTTTAGGAAGCAAAATGGAAAGTAAGATTATTGAAAAGTACAACAGACCTATTTTCTTTTATGGTTTATCATTGTTAATCCCGTGGTGTCTTTGGTTTACAGTTGCCTATATTAGTCATTTGCCGAAACAAAACAGTTATTTAATTTTTATTCAGGCACTGTTAGCAATACTTGGATTATTGGCACCGACTTTTGTTGCTGCCTATCTGTTTTTATCAAATAAAGAGCTATTTAATGACCTAAAAAAAAGATTTATCAGTCAAAAAGGGTTTAATCATATCTATACTTTTTTAGCTTTTACATTGATTTTTATTTCAATGGTTCTAGCTCAACTCATATCGTTGTTGTTTGGTCATAGTCTTGACCAATTTTACATTTCCGGTTCACCAAGTTTTACCTCATCGTTACTTTCACCTTGGTTTATTCTGCTTTTTGCACCGGTAGTTGAAGAATTGGCATGGCACACATATGGTACAGATGCTTTACGACAAAGATTTAATCTTTTTAAGACTTCCATGATTTTTTCCCTTTACTGGGCTTTTTGGCATTTGCCGCTCTCCTTTATAGACGATTACTATCATAGTAATGTAGTAGCTGAAGGGTTATTGTATTCTTTGAATTATGTATTCAGTCTTTTTGTTTTTGTTATATTAATGAATTGGCTGTATTACAAAACAAACCGAAATATTTTTATTACAATAATATTTCATTGTTCTGCGAATGTTACAAATGAGATATTTGCCACTCATCCTGACAGCAAAGTAATTCAAACACTGTTGCTACTTATTATTACTGTAGTTGTTTTGTTTAAAGAAAAAGAGATGTTTTTTAGAAAAGAGTTATGAGTAAAGATAATAGGTTGATAAACAAAAAACTATTCAGAAAATTTAATTTTTTCTATCTATTAGTTTTTCCGTTCACAGGGGCGTTATACGGATTATCAGTATTAATTTGTAAAAAACTGAGCTTTAATTTTATTGAAACTGCTTTAATTACAACGATGTCGGCACAATTAGCACCAGCTTTAGCAGCAATTATAAGCAGAAAACGTTACTCGCAAAGTATTCCTTTTTTTGTAAAGCCTAAACTTAATTGGGCTTGGCTTCTCATTATCCTTATTCCTATGCTCAGTATTGGTTCTCAACACTTAATATTACAATCAATGGGGCAAACGTATATAAACTCAGCTTTTTTTGTTACGCCATCACTAATAATATTATCAGTAATAACAACGCTTATTGGCAGTATTGGCGAAGAAATAGGCTGGCGGGCATACTTGTACAAAACGTTCAGAACAGATATAAAACCGTTAACGAGTTCCTTGATTGTTGGATTAGCTTGGGGACTTTGGCATTTTACAAAAATATTTCAGTTTGGAGTTATTCACTATCTTATTTTTACGCTTTCTGTTATTCCTATTAGCCTATTGATGACCTATTTGAATGATAAATCTGGAGGAAGCATTTTGCCTTCAATTTTACTTCATACGTTTATCAATTTAGCATATATGTCCCTGCTTTTTGAAAGAGAAACAATTGTTGGCTACATTATTAGTATTTCTGTTTTGACGATTATCATTTTGTTAGTGAGAATAGTCGATTCTGGATATTTTAACAGTTCTCGTAAAAGCCGATGTTTAAAGAATAGTTGAAAATTGACTTTATGCGTTTAATTATTCTATAACAATAAACTTAATAAAGGGAAAAATGCTCATGAATTATGTGATTATACATAAAAACTTAACAAAATCTTAACGCCATTTTATTGTTGTTATACACCTTTTCTTTAAGGACTTAACTAACTTTGCAATATTTGTAATTAAATAGTTAACTTAAACGTATAAAAATATGAATGAAAATATATTCAACAAGAAAGGGTATAATACCCTCAGTTTGTTAATTGTACTTGGTGCTGTCTTGGTATTGAGTGGTTTGCTTTTACTTGCATTTAATATTGGCTGGCTAAATCCTGCACTTAAATCAATTGTTTTTTCTTGGCCCATGCTCTTTGTCCTGTTCGCGGTTATTGGTTTTGTAAAAAGACAAAGATTGATCTCAGTTATTTTTTTATTGCTTGGCCTGTTTTTTCTTTTGCCACGCTTAGAGACTGTCTATCCGGGGATATTAGGCGAAGCAGGTAAAGAATTCACATCTAACTACTGGCCTCTTTTACTGATAGTTATTGGTTTAATGATTATTATTGCAGTTGCCATAAATAGAAAGAAAAAAGTTCCCTTTAGAAATGATATCGTCAATAAGCAAAGTAATACAGACGGTTGGATAGTAAAAGATGTTATTTTCGGTGGCTCGGAAAGTGTTTTTCTTGAGCCTATATTTAAAGGAGGAAAAATTGATGTGGTTTTTGGCGGCGTAGTGCTTGATTTACGGAAAACTACCTTGCCAGAGACAACAGTATATCTCAACATAGATGTGGTGTTTGGAGGAGTAACGATTTATATTCCAGAAAACTGGAGTGTTAAATCAGATATAGATTCTGTTTTTGGGGGTTATAGTGATAAGCGTGTAAATGTAGTTGTTTCAGATGATAAGAGCGATAGTAAGCTCGTTTTGCAAGGTACTCTAATATTTTCGGGTTGTACAGTTCAGTAGTTATATTTTAGCGTGATAAACAGATAAATATGCTAAAAGAAAAATCAATAAAAACAGAAAATGGCGAGATTTACTATTGGCTCAATAAAAAGCCTAAAGATTCAGATGTGTGTGTTGTTTTTTGCCACGGACTAACAGCAGACCATTCTTTGTTTGAAAAACAGATTGATTTTTTTGCATCTAAATATCAAATTTTACTATGGGATATTCCTCTGCACGGGAAGTCAATCCCTTACCAAAATTTCACATTCGATAATGTCGCTTTTGACCTAAATCAGATAATCGAAAAGAAGTGTGCAAGCAAATTAATTTTTGTTGGACAGTCGGGCGGAGGATATATCGCACAAGCATTTATTAATAAATATCCCTATAAAGTGCATGGTTTTGTTGGTATCGGAACCACACCATTGGGCTTGAAATATTACAAAAAATCAGAACTCTTTTGGATAAAACATTTTGCGACTATTGCAGGCTTATATCCTTATTCACTTTTTTGCAAAGCCTGCTCTAAAAAGGTTGCTGTGACTCCAGAAACACAAAAAAATATGCACCAAACATTAGTGCGTTTAGGAAAAAGGAATATGCTTAATGCCACTAATTCGGTTTATCAAGAGTTTTTGAGAGCTAAAAATTGTGTTCAGTTTCATTTTCCTATTCTGTTAACCTATGGCGAGTCCGATAAAGTTGGGTTAGTTGCAAAATATAATCAGCATTGGGCAAACACGGTAAATGCAAAATTGAAAGTAATAAAAAACGCTTCGCACAATGCAAATTATGATAATCCATTGGAATTCAATTATATTCTTGAGAAATATATAAAGAAGAGAATAAAATAAAAAGTTTTCTTTAATAGTGGCTATTTGAGTGAAAGCAGAAACATCTGATATATAGGCATAGATATAATAAAAGATGGTATATCAAAGTGAAGACAGTCTCATTTTTAATTTTGCAACCTTAAATAAAATCATTAAATTCGTCGTAACAATAAAATTTTCGTGTAAAGACCATTAATCAACACAAGATGAGTCAATTGTCACGGCAAACATTATGAATTTATCACATAATTCTCCTAAAAATAGTCCCCAAAAACAGCCAATCAATATAGGATTAGATGCAGGCTCTACGACTATTAAGGTAGTAGTAACCGATTCACAAAATCAAATCATATACAAGGATTACCGCCGACATTACGCCGATGTTCTGGGAAATTTGAAAGAGATTTTATCTGATATATTGGATAAAATTGGCGATTGCCCTGTCAAGTTCTGTTTAACTGGCTCTGCTGGAATGGGAGTAGCAGAACGTTATAAAGTCCCTTTTGTCCAAGAAGTGGTAGCCTCTTGTGAAGTCATTTTACGCCAATTTCCTGATATAAAGACATTTGTAGATATAGGTGGCGAAGACTCCAAAATGATTTTCTTTAAGCCCGGTAAAACTCCCGACATGCGAATGAACGGAAGTTGCGCAGGTGGTACAGGCTCATTTATAGACCAAATGACTACGTTACTCAATGTCGATATTGATGAGTTTAATTTATTGGCAGAGCAATCCGAAACAATCTATCCGATAGCCTCTCGCTGTGGCGTTTTTTCCAAAACAGACGTACAAAATCTTTTAGCCAGAAATGCCAGTAAAGCCGATATAGCTGCTTCTGTCTTCAGAGCAGTAAGTATGCAAGTAATAACCTCTTTAGCAAGAGGTTACGAACCTGAGGCTAAGGTTTTCCTTTGCGGAGGTCCGTTTACATTTATCCCATCACTGCGAAAAGCATTTATTGAGGAAATGAAAATGGATAGCTCTGAAATTGTGATTTCAGAAAACTCAGAAGTAATTCCGGCTTGGGGCGCAGCTATCGTTGCAAGCGACCAGCAAGAGAGCAAGCCGCTCTCTGAATATATCTCAATATTCAACAGGGAGGTAAAAAGAGTTATCAAAAGTGTTCACACTCAATTAAAACTCCTTTTCAAAGATAATGATGAGTACGCCGAATGGCTAAAATCAAAGGAAAGATATAAACTTCCTAAAATAGACATTAAAGACATTAAAAACCCAAACTGTTTTATCGGTATCGACAGCGGTTCCACTACAACGAAAATTATCGCAACTGACGAAAAAGGAAACGTTTTTTACGACTATTACACTAAAAACAAAGGACTTTCGCTACAAGCCGTAGCTGTTGGATTGCAAAAACTCTACCAACAAACGCAAGATGCTGGAATAGAGATGAATGTACTCGGTAGCTGTGTGACTGGGTACGGCGAAGATTTAGTCAAAAAAGCGTTCCATCTCGATTCGGGCATGGTCGAAACGATTGCTCACTATATGAGTGCCCACCATTTCAACAAAGATGTTTCTTTCATTTTGGATATCGGCGGGCAAGATATGAAAGCCACTTTTATAGAAAATGGAGTTATTAAACGCTTGGAAATCAACGAAGCGTGCTCTTCGGGCTGTGGCTCATTTATTGAAACTTTCGCCAATTCGCTCAACTATTCAGTCCCCGATTTTTCAAAAATAGCTCTGAAATCCAAGCATCCGTGCGATTTAGGTACACGTTGCACTGTCTTTATGAACTCCAAAGTGAAACAAGCACAGCGTGAAGGAGCCTCCGTAGCAGATATTTCAGCAGGATTAGGTTACTCTATCGTAAAGAACTGTCTGAATAAAGTATTGAAACTCAAAGATATCAAAGAGTTAGGTAACCATATAATGGTGCAAGGAGGCACGTTTAGAAATTTGTCCGTAATTCGTGCATTGGAGTTAGAATTAGGTAAAGAGGTTATGGTTACCGATTATCCCGAACTGATGGGAGCTTACGGTGCTGCCAAGTACGCAAGTAAAAAGTTTGAAATGGGTCAAACAACTACGGTAAAATTGGCAACCATTTCCGAGCTGAAAGAGTATTCCGAAAGAAAAACAGTTTGCAAAGGATGCGAAAATAATTGCACAGTTACCCAATTCAAATTCGATAACGACAATAAATTTTACTCTGGCAACAAATGCGAAAAAATATTCAACAATTCAGGTGAAGCCACTGTAAAGGGAGCAAATCAGCACACCGAAAAATACGATTTGCTGTTCAATCGCGCTGTTTTGGAAGATGGAAAAATCACTCTTGGAGTTCCTCGCACATTGGGGATGTACGAAAACTATCCCTTTTGGCACTCCTTGCTAACCGAGTGCGGAATCAGAATCGTGCTTTCCGATAAATCCACTATGGCAATGTACGAAACAGGCATTGGCACGGTAATGGCTGATAATATCTGCTTTCCCGCAAAACTCGTACACGGACATATTTACAACTTGGTTGACAAAAGGGTTGACAGAATTTTTATACCTTACGTGGTTTTTGAAAACAAAGAGGACGAAAAGACCAATAACAGCTACAACTGTCCGATTGTTACAGGCTACTCAGATGTTATTAAAAGTGCTATCAATCCACAGGAAAAGTTCGGAATTCCTGTTGACTCGCCCACATTTACATTTGCCGATAAAAAGTTGATGCGTAAATCGTGCGTAGAGTATATCAAAACTCTTATACCTGAAATAGATACAAGAAAAATCAATAAAGCATTCGAGAACGCCCTAATAGCTCAACAAACCTATGAGGAGCAACTAAACAGACGTTCAAACGAGATTTTAGACAAGGCTGTTGCAGAAAATCGTTTAGTTATACTGCTTGCAGGGCGACCGTACCATATCGACCCATTGATACAGCACAAGATTTCCGATTTAGTAGCTGATTTTGGAGCAGATGTAATCACAGAAGACGTTGTTCGTCATCTGCAAGCCGACCCTGAAGATGTGCAAAGCATTATGCAGTGGGCTTACACCAACCGAATTTTCAAATCTGCACTATGGACTGCAAACAGAGCGCCACAAAATGTACATTACGTTCAAATAACCTCATTCGGTTGTGGTCCCGATGCCTTTATTCTCGATGAAGTAAATGACATCTTACACCGCAAAGGCAAAAACGCAACGATAATAAAGGTAGATGACATTAACAATATCGGTTCTACTCGTTTAAGAATACGCTCGCTTATCGAGAGCTTGAAATTTAAACACGAGGACAAGGTTTACGAAAAAGATATCGCTGTACACACGCCACCTTTCGAGAAAGAGGATAGACGTAGAACGCTTCTCGGACCGTGGTTTGGAGATTTCTATTCGCCGTTTCTTCCTGCTGCTTTTGAGTTAATTGGCTATAAAATGGAAAACCTACCACCAAGCGACTTAAAATCAGTTGAATATGGATTGCGATACTCCAACAATGAGATTTGCTACCCTGCTACTTTAGTTGTAGGAGACTTAATGAAAGCCTTAGAGAGTGGCAAATACAACAGAAATGAAATAGCATTGGCAGTAACTCAAACCGGCGGGCAGTGCAGAGCAACAAACTATGTAGCCTTGATAAAAAAAGCAATGATAGCTGCAGGATTTGAAGATATTCCTGTTGTAACTGTCTCAACCACAGCAGGATTGAACTATCAGCCAGGCTTTGAGATAAACTGGAGAAAGTGTGTTCGTGCCATTTTATGTGCAATGGTTTATGCTGACTGTCTATCACAGTTTTATTACTCAACGGCACCCAGAGAAACAGAAATAGGCGGAGCAAAACGCTTGAGAGATAAGTATTTAGAATTAGGAGTAGAGGCTCTCAGAAAAAACAGTCGCGCTAGTCGTTTTTATCATTTGGCTGAACAGGCAGCAGATGAGTTTTTGAGTATCAACAACCAGAAAGAGATTCCAAGAATAGGTGTAGTAGGGGAGATCTATGTAAAATACAACGATTTTGGTCATAAGCACGTTGTTAATTGGCTTGTCGAGCAAGGAGTAGAAGCTATTTTACCGCCACTAACCAAGTTTTTTATTGTTGCTTTCGCCAATAGTGAAGCCAGAATTAAAGGAAATATTGAAGAGCGCACTACGCCAAAGTTTGTAATGAATTTTGTAGAGAAATTGGTTTACAGAATTATCCGTAAGATGGAATCTAAAATTTCCCATTATCCGTTCTATTTCCCAATTTCCAACGTTCACGAAGATGCAAAACATGCATCAAAAATAATAAGTACCAACGCTCAATTTGGCGAAGGGTGGAGCATTCCTGCCGAGTTTTCAGAATTCGCACACAACGGAATAAACAACGTAATCAGTTTGCAACCGTTCGGCTGTATAGCTAATCACGTAATTTCCAAAGGAATAGAGAAAAGAACAAAAGAACTCTATCCCAATATGAACCTACTGTTTTTAGATTTCGACAGCGGAATGAGCGAAGCCAACATTTATAATCGTTTACATTTTATGATTAGGAATGCACAGGTAGCGGTTTCGTCAGAAAATAGGGAAGAACCCGTTGATGTTGTGTAAGGAACTTGATAAATAAGTAATTTGTTCTTTTTATGTAAATTTGAAGTACAACTTCAAATTTACATAAAGACATATGGGTATCCAAATAATCCTTATCTTTACAACCAATTTATTAACACACAGATTTTCAAAATATTATGAGTAAAGCAGTCATTTGCCCTAAATGTAAGTCAGAATATACCTACGAAAGCGGTGCACTTTGGGCGTGTACACAATGTTTTTTCGAGTGGGATCCGGCAGAACTAAAAGCCGCGCAAGAGCATGCAAGCAAAGTGTTTGATGCCAATGGCAATGAGCTACAAGACGGCGATTCGGTAGTAGTAATCAAAGACTTACCAGTAAAAGGAATGCCACGTCCAATAAAAGCTGGCACTAAAGTAAAAAACATTCGCCTAACCGACGGCGACCACAATATAGATTGCAAAATTGATGGATTTGGTGCTATGGCGCTGAAATCGGAGTTTGTTAAAAAAGCGTAAGAAATCAATTACGAATGAATAGGACACAGAACACACAGATTAAACAGATTTACACGGATAAAAATCTGTGAAAAATCCGTTATATCTACGTCATCTGTGTTCCATTCGTAATTCGTAACTCGTAACTGTACATCTCTAATTGTAAAAAAATCCACTAACTTAAAAAATTAGTGGATTTTTTTATCAAAACCTATAACATTTATTTATAGGCAGTTACAAAACTTATTTTGCTTCGTATCCGTACTCTTTTAGAATCTCTTTTACTTGGTCGGGAGAAACACGTCCATAGGTTTTGTCGCCTACAACTACAACAGGAGAGAGACCACATGCGCCTACGCAACGAAGGCAGTTGAGTGAAAATTCACCATCTGCTGATGTTTCGCCTACATCAAGTTTAAGTATTCGTTTGAACTCGGCTAAAACCTTTTCTGCACCTCGTACATAACATGCTGTTCCTGTACAAATTGAGATTGGGTTTTTACCGCGAGGTATCATTGTAAAGTACGAGTAAAACGTAACAACTCCGTAAACTTTTGCAACAGGTATATTCAGTTCGCGAGCAATTATTTCCTGAACTTCTGCCGGCAGGTAACCGAAAATTCCTTGTGCACGATGAAGCACGTTGATCAATTCGCCGGGGTTGTTGTTAAACTCGCGACATACATCTATTAATTGTTCAACTTCTGCGTGTTTTAACGCAACTTTTAATTCAGCCATATCGTTATTTATTAAATCGGATTCTTTTAAATTATTTTTTTGTTTTAATCTTAGGAGATTTATCCTGATAGTGCGTATGCAATAAATGGTGCGCTTTGTCGCTCATTGGTTTACCTAAGAACTTTTCATAAAGTTCAATAATCATTGGGTTCTCATGTGACTTACGGATTGGTTTGTTAGCGTCTTCACGATAAAGAGCTGCTGCACGTTTTGTAAGTATTTCAGAATCACCATGATGTAATGGCTGACCACCACCGCCTACACATCCACCAGGACATGCCATAATTTCAATTGCGTGAAACTCTGATTTTCCTGCGCGGATTTCTTCTAACAGTTTCCTTGCGTTACCTAAACCGTGAGCAATACCTATATTAACTTTGAAGCCGTTAAAATCAATTGATGCAGAACGGATTCCTTCAAGGCCACGAAGTTGTTCAAAATCAACTTTTTCAAGTTTTTTTCCTGTATATACTTCATAAGCTGTACGGCATGCTGCCTCAATAACACCACCAGTTGCACCAAAGATAGCAGCTGCACCTGTTGACTCTCCAAGTGGACTATCGAAATCTTCATCAGGCATATTATTTAGGTCCATGTTAGCTTCTTTAATCAAGTGAGCTAACTCGCGTGTTGATATTGAGAAGTCAACATCAGGATTATTGTCTGTTTTAAATTCATCACGTTGACACTCATATTTTTTCGCCAAGCAAGGCATTATTGATACAACAATCAAGTCCTCACGTTTTACACCAATTTTGTCAGCAAAGTAAGTTTTTGCGATGGCTCCAAACATTTGCTGTGGCGAACGTGCTGTTGATGGAATATCAAGCATATCTGGGAATTGTTGTTCAAAGAAATTAACCCAACCTGGACAGCATGATGTTAAGATAGGTAGATTAGTTGGTTCGCCATTCAAGAATTTAGTTAATCGGCTGAGCAACTCGGTACCTTCTTCCATAATGGTTAAGTCTGCAGCAAAGTCGGTGTCGAATACGTAATCAAAACCTAAACGACGTAATGCAGCAGCCATTTTACCAGTTACCAATGTACCTGCTGGCATTCCAAACTCTTCCCCTAAAGCTGCGCGAACTGCAGGAGCTGTTTGTACAACAACAGTTTTCTTTTTATCTGCAAGTGCGCGAATAAGTCTTGGAGTATGATCAACCTCAGTTAATGCTCCTGTTGGACATACAGCAACACACTGTCCGCAATATGTACAACTAGACTTAATCAAGTCCATTTCAAATGCAGGGGCAACAACAGAAGTAAATCCGCGGTTGACAGCACTTAATGCACCTACAGTTTGAACTGTATTACACATAGTTTCACAACGACGACACATTACACATTTATCAAGGTCTCGAATAATTGAAGGAGAGTAGTCGGTTTTATGTTTTGACATTTCGGCTATCTCTTCATTATGAATAGTTCTAACACCAAGTTTAATTGCTAAATTTTGTAAGTCGCACTTTCCAGATTTTGGACAAGTTAAACAATCTTTCGGGTGATTAGAGAGTATAAACTCTAGAACTGTTCTACGTGCATTTAAAACGCGCATTGTGTTTGTGCGAACCACCATGCCTTCAGTAACATCTGTTGAACATGATGGAGCTAAATTACGGCGTCCTTCGACTTCTACAACACATATACGGCAACCAGCTGGTTTATTTTCGATACCCAAGTGTTCTAGATTCATATAACACAAAACCGGAATATCTATCCCTAGTTTACGTGCTGCTTTATAGATTGTTGTTCCAACAGGTACCTCGACCTGTTTGTTATCTATCGTAAGTTTTACAAATTGCATTGTCAATTTCCTCCTATTGTATGAATATAGCGTTAAATTTACATTTCTCAATACATGCTCCACACTTGATACACAAATCTTGATTTATGGTGTGTGGTTGTTTGCGTTCGCCTGTAATGGCTCCAACCGGACATACGCGTGCACATGCTGTACAACCGGTACAATTATCAGGATTAATGAAATATTGCATTAACTCTTTACATGAACCGGCACGACATTTTTTCTCGTTTACGTGCTCTTCGTACTCATCCCAAAAGTTGTCCAATGATGATAATACGGGGTTAGGAGAGGTTTGACCTAATCCACAAAGAGCGGTGTCTTTTATAACACGACCCATATTTTGTAGAAGTTCCAAATCTTCCATTGTTCCGTGTCCTTTACAAATTTTGCCAAGCGTTTCGTGCATACGTTTGTTTCCTACGCGACATGGAGCACATTTACCGCAAGACTCCTCAACTGTAAATTCAAGATAGAATTTAGCTACCGAAACCATACAGTCGTCTTCATCAAGAACAATCATACCGCCTGAACCCATCATTGAGCCTGCTGCAACAAGGGTGTCAAATTCTATTGGTGTGTCAAGGTGTTTTTCGGCTAAACAACCGCCCGATGGACCTCCTGTTTGAACAGCTTTGAATTTTTTACCATCTTTGATTCCGCCACCAATTTCGTAAATAACTTCACGAAGTGTGATGCCCATTGGTACTTCAATTAAACCAACGTTGTTGATTTTTCCTGCAAGAGCAAATACTTTTGTTCCTGGAGATTTTTCAGTACCAATTGATCTGAACCATGCGCCTCCCTTTTGAATAATTACAGGAATATTTGCAAATGTTTCAACGTTGTTAACGTTTGTTGGTTTGCCCCAATATCCTGATTCTGCGGGGAATGGTGGTTTTACGGTAGGTTCACCACGTTTACCTTCCATTGAGTGAATTAATGCTGTTTCTTCACCGCAAACAAATGCTCCAGCACCATATTTCAACTCAATATCGAAATCAAATTTACTTCCTAGAATTTCTTTACCTAACAAGCCATATTCACGTGCTTGAGCAATTGCAATTTGCAGACGTTTAATTGCTAATGGATATTCTGCACGGATATAAATTAAACCTTTTGTTGCACCAATTGAATATCCGCAAATAGCCATTGCTTCAATAACTGAGTGTGGGTCACCTTCAAGGATTGACCTGTCCATAAATGCGCCGGGGTCGCCCTCGTCAGCATTACAAACAACATATTTCTGGTCTGCTTGATATTTGCTTGTAAATTCCCATTTTAGACCAGTAGGGAAGCCTGCACCGCCACGTCCGCGTAAGCCCGAATCTTTAATTATTTTGATTACGTCTTGTGGAGTCATCTCTGTAAGGCAGCGAGCCAATGCTTCGTATCCTTCGCGACCGATGTACTCTTGAATGTTCTCAGGATCAATAAATCCGCAGTTTCTAAGAGCAATACGTAACTGTTTGCGATAGAAACCCATGTGTTTTGAGTCTTCAATTGTCTCTTTTTTGTTTGGATCAACATAAAGAAGTCTCGGAACTTTACGTCCTTTGATAATATGTTCGGCAATTATCTCTTTCGTATCTTCTGGTTTTACATGTACGTAAAAAGTATTGTCGGGCATAATTTTAACAATAGGACCCTTTTCACAGAATCCAAAACAACCTGTTTCGATAACCTGTACGGTATTGCTAAGGTTGTTTTCTTCAATTTGTTTTTTGAAGTTTTTAGTTATTGCAGCACTTTCGGATGCTCGGCAACCTGTGCCACCGCATACTAAAATATGCATCGAGTATTTTGCCATGTTGCGTTTCCTCCGTTATTTGTTATCAATAGTATCGTAGTTTTCTGGTAGAATACCTTCAACCAATTCTCCATTCTTAATGTATGACTCAATAATTTGGTCAGCTTTTTTGGTATTTACGCCGCCAAATACAATTGGGTCTTTGCCTGGTAGTGTAACTTCAACAGTTGGTTCAGCAAAGCTGTAGCCCATATCACCTGTTTGAGTTACCACGGCTTCAATACTTCGTTTTTCTAGTTCTTCTATAAAGAAGTTGAATGTCTCTTTGGCACCTGATGCAATTCCGCTTGTGCCCATGCCAACTTTTACTTGTACAAGGCTTTCATAATTGTCGCCTTTTTCACGAAGGTGTACCTTAGCTTGAAGGTCCTCCTTCATTTTACGTAGGTCAGCCAATGATTTTACTTTAGCCATTTTTGTTTGTTTTTATTAATTTGAATTATTGTTAATTATATCATGAATGTTTTCTTCAAACATTTCTCTTAAGTATTTCACTATCTGGGGGTTATTGATAGGCGTACCCTCTAATGCCTCTTTTATTTCACGAGTATCAAAGGTAATGGTTTTTTCTTTAAATACATGCGTATAAATAAAATCAATTTCTGGATTTCCTGTAATGAGAATTGTCATAACTCCCGCAATGTCTCCTACAGGGGGTCTGTCAATATTGTCGTATACAAACATTGCAACAACTGTTGTGCCTACACCTTCTTTTGATTCAATAGTTAAATATCCTCCTGTTTTCTCAGCATTTTGTTTGAACAAAGGGATTCCCAATCCAACTTTTCTGGTTGTTCGTGTTGTGTAGAAAGGATCAACTATTCTTTTTGCAATCTCTTCAGACATTCCCCTTCCATTATCTTTTATGGTAACAGTCAAGGTGTTAGCTTCGGGCTGTTCGTCAATAGTGATTTCTGTTAGCAGTGATTTTGCACTAACAGAGTTGTTCGCTACATCTAATATATGTAAGGCTATGTCTTTCATTTATATTGCTTTACTTTGATTGAGCTTTGTTCCTAAAACCCTCTATTTTTCTATTATCTTGATTTTTAAATGCTTTTACTATCTCTTCTAAAGTTGGATTTTCTATATTGTAAATGGTATATGCGTCTCCAATGTTTTCTATGAAATGTGCATCTGAACTCTGTGTGAATGTAAATTTCGAGTACATGGGGAATTTTTTTCCGAACTCCTCTGTTGTTGTGTATCTCGATAGCTCCAATGCTTCAAACCGCAAATCTGGGGGGATAAATCCTAACTGGCTTAAAATCGAGTATTTTGGTCTGTCGATATGTGCAGGAACAAATACTCCACCTATTTCATGAACTTTCTGTTCAATTTTATCTATTGAAACGTCAAGAGCAGTAATTAGCAAGGTTTCAACCTCTTCAACAATCATCTCGTCTTTATCCACAACTAATTGGTAACCAAACTTTTCTGTACTGTTTTGTATAAATGGCAGATGCTCGTCAATATATTTTTGAATTTCATTAACTTGCTCATAGTTATAGAAATAGGCTAAACAGTGAGCCTCCTCTTTGGTTGTTATCTCTACCCCTGGAATAACAGTAATGCCTTTCTCTTCAGCTACTTCGGCTACTATTTTACACATTTTTGTAGAGTTGTGGTCGGTAATAGCCAATATATTGATATTGCACAATAGAGCTTGTTCCACGATATTTTGTGGGCTCATCATCAAATCTCCGCAAGGCGAAAGAACTGTGTGTATGTGCATATCAGCTTTATATAAAGGCATTTATTTTAAAAGGGTATATAGTTTTCCTGTTATATCAAATGTTGATTCGTCTGTAGCTAAAATAGGTATTTGCTCTTCCTCGGCTTGCTCTGCCATATCTGCATCAGGTTGAAATCCTTTTACTAAAATAATTGCAGCCAACTCTTTTAGTGATGCTATTGCCATAACGTTTTTGTGCGTTTGTAGGGTAATCCAAACTTGACCTTCATTTGAAAATCCCATAACATCGCTTAAAAGGTCGGAAACATATCCGCCGGTAACTTCGCGATTTAAGCCCTTGCTTCCTGCCAAAACAGTAAGGTTTAATTTATCTACGATATCTTGTACTTGCATAATTAATTGAATATTATTAAGTTTGATTTATATTTCATTACTTATTTGCATTTTTTGCTCCACGTTTTGTACAATCTCTTTCGAAGCAGTTTTTACCCCAAATTTTTCGCATTAACTGTACACTTCTTTCCTGACTTAAAGCCCCACGATTTTGCATTTGTGTTCGTACGAAAACACAGTACGACATTTGCGCTTTGCGTTGAGCAATATCTTCGGCAAGAGATTGACATGACGGTGCTCCGCACATTCCACAATCGGTTCCCGGCAGATAGCACATCAACCGCCGTACCTTTTCCAATTTGCTTATGGCTTTATTTATATCTTCGTCAATAGCCATCATAGAGCGTGGTTGTATGTCGTGAATAATGCACTTGTTGTGTAAATACTCTCTCTCATCTAAAATAGGGTTTTCAACGGGATTTATCATCAGGCTTTCACGTTGTCTTTTTGAACGTTTTTTAATCCCTTCAACTGCAATAAATCTGTTTATTACTGTAAGTATCCCGCCTGCACAGCTTTCATCGCATGCACGAATTTCCACAAAATCAATGTCGGTAACTTCGTCGTTCTCTAATTTTTCTAAAAATTCAATGGCATTATGTACTTCATCAATAGCCAAACAACGTCCTTCGAATCTGTCAATTTCACCGTTTGTTAGAGGCCAACGAATACTGCGATGATGTATTTTAGAGGCTTCTATATCACTGAAATCTAAGTTCTTATTGTTTTTAAGAATCCACGATATTTTATTGAAAATAAAATTCATATTAATAACACCATCAATAGATGAGTGCTCTTCGCCAACAGGGCTTTTAATAGCTGCAATTTTTGCTGCGCAAGGAGTGATATAGAAAATTCCTATATCATTTGGTTCTACACCAGCATCTTCTAACTTTTTGCGATAATAGATTGCAGCAATGTCGAGTGGTTGTTTGCGTTTTATAAGGTGCTGGACTAATGATGGAAATTTTACCTGTATTAATCTAACTATTGCAGGACAATATGATGATATAAGAGGCTTTGTATCACCGTTTTCAGTCATATAATCCCTAATATTATCTACAAGAAAATCCACTCCATTTTCAACTTCATAAACATCGGTAAAACCTAATTCATAAAGAGCTGCAGTTATTTGTCGTATATCAATATCAGTATCAAATTGACCCAATAATACACATGGAACAAGGGCAACCCTGCGTTTATAGTTAAAAATCATTTGAAAATCATCTTGTTCAACACTGATAGCCTTTGCAGGACAAGCCGTTAGACAAACGCCGCAGTCAATACATCTGTTTTCGTAGATTTTAGCCTTCCCGTCACGTACACGTATTGCTCCGGTTGGACACGCTGTCATGCAATGTGTGCAACCAAAACATAATTCATTGTCGATTTTTAGTGCGTGATGGAAAGCTTGTTCTTTCATATATATTGAGTTAAAAGTTTGTAAAGTAGAGACGGAGCATGCTCCGTCTCTACAAAAAGTAAATTATGTTGTTTTACTCAGGTAATTTACAAAATTGAGAGTTGTGCCCTTATTTACAACACTCTCTATATGCATTTTATCGGTATTTCGTTTAATATTTGGTAATCCCATTCCTGCGCCAAATCCCATTTCTCGTACAGCAGGGCTTGCTGTGGAATATCCCTCAACCATCGCCTCTTCAATATTTGGTATTCCAGGACCTTTATCCGTTATGGTTATGTTTATCTCTTCGGGTGTGATTTTTACTTCTACTTTACCAGCATAGGCGTGAGCACACACATTAACCTCAGCCTCATACAGAGCTACCACAACACGTTTGATAATCTTGGGATCTATATTTATTTGCTTTAAAACCTTTTTAACTTCACTTGAAGCTGTACCGGCACTAGCAAAATCGCCCCCCATAATTTTGAATTCGAACTGCATTGTTTCTAATATAAAGATTCTAGTCCAGCGTTATACAGTAGAGCCGAAGCTTTAAACATTGAGTAGCTACACTCAATTATTGTTTGCTCATTTTCAATTGCTAACTGAATCATATCTTCAGTTGCCTTTTTACCTCGTACCAATACAATGCACGAGATATCCGACATTTCAGCAGTTCTGATGGCTTGAAGATTAGCCAACCCCGTTAGTAATATCAAATGTTCGGTATCGATTGTTAATACATCGCTCATCAAATCCGACGCGAATACGTACTGATACTCTGTTTGCTCTCCGCCTTCTCCTGTAATTATTCGAGCATTTAATACTTTGGCTACCTCCTTATGGTTCATAGTTTATCTGTTAAAGCATGCTAAATTTATTTTGCCTTAGCAAAGATAAGTTTCATTTACGAAATTTAAGCATAGAGTAGGGGTTGTTAAGTAATTCATATTCAGTTTAAATAAATATTTCTTTTTTAAATGTGTGATTTATTATTCCTTAATGTAAAATAAATCACATTATTTGAGTTTAAGCGAAATTATACATTATATAATGAATTGATATAGAATGATAAACGTTAAATTTGTCGAAATGTAAAATAGTTCATAAAATTCTCAATAGTGAAATATATTACTTTTGAAAATTACAATAGAATTCTGTTTTGAGTAAATTTGAATTAGGAGTTATAAAATAAGGAAAATTTTGCATTTGTTAGTTGAATTTAATTTATAAATCATATATTTACAAATGCGAAAAATTTGTTTCACAAATTATATGCTGGTGATAAGTATAAAAAACGAAACCGAAGTGGTAACAACATATAAGGCATAAATTAAGAAATAAAACAAACGAAAGTACAAATTTAAAATGATAACTATGTAGAAATAAAGAAAATATAATATAGCGTTTTAGCCGATTTCTGTGTTCGGAACCGACCAAATTTCAAATACAAACAGGAAAAAAGCAAAAACGTCACGCTAATGCGTGGTCGTTGCTTTAGACTTGTTTGTAGGGTTCTTGGTCGGACCTCGGATACGGTGTAGGCAATATGACCACGCTATTTTTTTATATACGTATTAATAATAACCATAAACATAAGGAGAATAATATATGAGAAACAAAAAAGCTACAACGGAGGTGCAAAGTGTAAGGTATAAGGTGCAAGTTTACGTGATGACAACACTTTTAACTTTTACCTTTCACCTTTTAACTCTTTCTGGGTTGCAAGCACAAACAAGCATTAACGCCGCAGGCGGAGATGCTTCCGGTAGCGGAGGCTCAGTGAGCTACTCCGTAGGACAGGTTGTTTACACTACTAACACTGGAGCGACTGGTTCTGTGGCACAAGGTGTACAGCAACCCTATGAAATTTCAGTAGAGATTGGAGTTGAGAACACAGAGATAAATCTTTCGGTTTATGCTTATCCCAACCCAACAAGCAATTACTTGCAGTTGAGAGTTGAATATGAGAACTTTAAAGATTTATCTTATCAGCTTTACGATATAAACGGCAAGCTTTTACAAACAAAGGAGTTAGTAAGCACAGAAACCCAAATTGATATTAGTAGCTATGCAGCTACAACCTACTTTGTAAAAGTAACCCAAGGAAACGAGGAGTTAAAAACATTCAAAATCATAAAAAGATGATAATTAGTGAACAATTACTTAGTTGAATGCCAAGGTATTGTAGAGACGTCACATTGTGGCGTCTCCCGTAAAGCTAAAAGTATTTGGAGGTGGCAACACTTCCACCAACCACCAATCACCAAATTAATTAACAATGAATAATAAACTTTTAAAACATAAAAATATGAACACAATTCTAAAAAAATCAATCATGGTACTTGCAATTTTTGCATTGTACCTTTTATCTGTGCTAGCACAAACTCCTGAAAAAATTAGTTATCAGGCAGTTATACGTAATAGCAGCGATGTGTTAGTTGCAAATACGCAAATAAGAATGCAGATAAGCATTTTGAGAAGCTCCGCTGTTGGTACGATTGTTTATGCAGAAACACAAACGCCAACTACTAATGTCAATGGCTTAGTAAGTATTGAAATAGGTGCAGGCTCAGTATTAAGCGGCAATTTTGCTACAATTGACTGGGCGAACGGACCATATTTTATTAAAACAGAAACCGATCCAACGGGTGGAGTAAGCTACTCTATTACAACCACAAGCCAGTTGCTAAGTGTGCCTTATGCTCTATATGCTAAAACTGTTGAAACTGAAACCGACCCAATTTTTACTACATGGGATAAATCAACAGGTATTTCAATTACCGAAAGCCAAATCAGCGACTTTGGTACCTATATTGAAACAGAAATTGATCCCACTTTTACTGAATGGGATAAATCAACGGGAATTTCAATTACAGAAAGTCAAATTAGTGACTTAGGCGCTTATATTGAAACAGAAACTGACCCTACTTTTACCTCATGGGATAAGAATTACACGGATTTAACTAATAGACCTACAGCTATAAGCGATTTTACTATGGATGCAAATAATTTAAATATAACCAATCTTGCAACCCCGGTAAGTGCACAAGATGCAGCAACAAAAGCATATGTAGATGCTCTGTTGGCAAGAATAGAATCTCTTGAAGATTTAAGCAGTGTGTTTACAGATTTAAGAGACGGTAATTATTACAAGATAGTAAAAATAGGAAATCAAGTTTGGATGGCTGAAAACTTAAGATATTTGCCGAGTGTAGTTAGACCAACGACAAATTCAGATACCACGCCATACTATTATGTATATGATTATAATGGAACGAGTGTTGCAGAAGCCAAAGCTACTGCATATTACAGGACTTATGGTGTATTGTATAACTGGGTTGCTGCAATGGGAGGAGAGGTAAGTATTAATCCTCCAAGCGGAGGACAGGGAATATGTCCCGAAGGTTGGCATTTGCCAAGTCATTCAGAGTGGAATCAGTTAATATATTATATTGGCTTAGGAGGCAATGCAGGAGGTAAACTAAAAGAAGTGGGAACAGCTCACTGGATGTCTCCAAATGAGGGAGCAACAAATGAATCTGGTTTTACAGCTTTAGGGGGTAGCGCCACTGCAGGTGGATATTTCGGTGTTATAGGTGAGAGTGGTAATTGGTGGAGTTCCTCGGGAAATTATGGAATTGATAATCCAAAGGCATCTATTCGTATTATGTATTATGATAGCGGAAATGTATTTAATGAATATAGATCTATATCACACGGTTATTCTGTCCGCTGTGTGCGTGATTGATTTATTTGACTTGTTTTCCTGTTGTGTATTATAAACAGGGGATAATCAAATAAAAATTTAAAGCAAATACTAATTTATACAAAACATTTAATAATAATAGACTAAAAAAAGACTGACATATGTACGGACTAAAAGATTTAAAAAGTAAAATAGAAATTGACGCTAATTCAGTAGAGTGTCCAGTTAAAGGCTGTTCTTTTAAAGTTGTTCGACAAAGGAAAACATTTAAACGAGAGCAAAAATATCAATGCTGTACTCATAAAATTTATATTTCTCCCTCGACTTTTGCGTACGAAACTGAGAAAGAAAATCTTTTGTGGCATGATAGTTCAGACAAGCAACTGTTTGAAGAAATAAAAAAGGTCAAGAGAGAAAGCCGTATTGCGAGAGATAATAGTGAAGATGCCTTGACTTGGAATGTTATGAGGTTTCTTGATAGACAAGGGCTTGTTACAGATTTTCTTTCAAAACTATCTAACAAAAAAATAAATGAATCTGAGCTAATACTATGGTCATATTCTCCTAAAGAGAAGTCGAGTTGGACGTTATTAAATAAAGCACGTGAAGAGTTTGGAGAAATTATTAGAAGAGGTTCAGAGCCAGATATTATAGTGAAGACAGATAAAGTATTGTATTTTATAGAAGCAAAGTTAAATGCAAATAATAAATCTAAGCCAAGTAATCCCAAAAACAGAAAACAATATGAAACAGGCGGAAATAACATGTTCCGACAAATATTCAGATCAGATTATGAAACTGTAGTAATTAAAGATAGACGATACGAACTAATGCGTTTCTGGCTTTTAGGCAATTGGATTGCACATCAACTTAAAGTTGATTTTGAATTTTATAATCTTGTTCCAAGTTCTCGGGAGAAAGATATTGAATCAGGATTCGGTAAGCATATAATTCAAACAGAAAAAAGTAAATTTTTTCGTTTGACTTGGGAAAAGATTTATGATTATATAAGAGTACTTGAAGATGATATAGAGAAACAAAAGATAATAGAATATTTTGAAAACAAGACAATAGGATATAATAATAGAGGAAATATTATTAAAGCCTTTGATATCGCAAAATGATATAAGAAGACAAAACAATAAACAAAAGCCAACTACGCCATGATATAGTTGGCTTTTTAAATGTCTCGTTTCTTATTCAGAACGAGAGCGTATGAAAACAAATTTACTAAAAACCATACAAAGTTACAAAAAAATAACAATATGTGACCTAAAAAAATCTTCTATAAGTTAAAAAACTCATAATCTATCGCTATATTTATGACGTTTTATCAAAAAAAAATTTAAACATAATTTTATGGCACAAGGAAAAACAACAATTGGAATTTTAACAGGTGGAGGAGATGTTCCTGGTCTTAATCCTGCAATTCGTTCAATTACTTTAAGGGCTATTAGTGAGGGTTACAATGTAATCGGTCTTAAAAGAGGTTGGGCTGGAGTTTTGAACATAATACGTGACAAAAAGGCTGATAACTCAAATAACTATATTCATTTAACAGAAGAGGTTGTAAACAAAGCAGGACGATCGGGTGGTACATTTTTGCATACATCTCGCACTCGTCCCAGCCATCTTCCAAAAGATGAAGTACCAGACCATTTAAGAGATAAATACAATAAAGATATTAATGATTTAACTCCGGAAGTTATTAAAAACCTCGAGTTTCTTGGAATCGAATATCTTATTCCTATAGGAGGAGATGACACTCTAAGCTATGGAGTACGTCTTTATCAAGAGGGTGTAAAGGTTGTAGCCATTCCAAAAACAATGGACAATGACGTTCCCGGAACAGATTATTGTATAGGATTTAGTACATGTGTAACCCGTACAATCAATATGATAAATACTTTGCGAACATCGGCAGGTTCACATGAAAGGATTATGGTTGTTGAGGTATTTGGTCGCTATGCAGGATTTACAGCTATGATCCCGACAATGGCAGGTGCAGCAAACAGATGTGTTATACCTGAACATAAGTTTGATATTGAGAGACTTACTGAGCTGTTAATGGAGGACCGTTTTAAAAACCCAAGCCGTTATTCTGTAGTTTTGGTTTCTGAGGGAGCTATGTTCAAAGGAGATGAGCATATGATGTTTAAGGATACCGAAAAAGATCAATATGGTCATGCAAAGCTTGGAGGAATAGGAGATGTTGTTTCCGCTAAGATTAAAGAGCTATCACCAAAATACCTAGGTGGAGCAAAGGTTGGAACAATTTCCCAAAATCTTGCATATTTGGTTAGGGGAGGAGACCCTGATGCTATCGACTCACTTGTCCCTATGGCATACGGAAACTTGGCTCTCGATTTGATTCTCAAGAAAATTCACGGACGTGTAGTTGTTGTTAGGAATGGCAGATACGACAATGCTCCGATAGATGTTGTTACATCGTACAAAAAGTTAGTTAATGTAGATAAATATTACAACATCGACAGGTTAAGACCTAAGTATAAGAACTTTGAACAGCAGACGATGTTCTTTATGACGGGAGACTAAGGCAATGTGCAATTAGCAATGAACAATTAGATATATATTGTTAATAGATTGAAAGTCAGTTGGTTATTGAACGTTTTGAGTTAGCAATGAGAAATTATTAACGCCTAAAGGCGTTAGAGAAAATTAATTTTCACGTCTGTCCGTTCTATTATTGGCACAGTGAATGTCGCGCCTTCCCAATAATTGTTCATTGCACATTGCACATTGTTAATTGCTTACCAGATGTTGACTTCGGGTTCCAATTCAATGCCAAATTTGTTTTTTACTTCGGCAATAACTTTTTGGGCAAAGTTCCAAATATCACTACCGCTTGCTTTTCCGTGGTTTACTAAAACTAAAGGTTGATGTTTATATGTGCCTGCTCCCGATTTTGAAATATGTCCCTTTAGTCCGCACTGTTCGATAAACCATGCAGCTGAAAATTTGGTTTGGTTGTCTGGAGCGTTCCAATTTGGGATATTTGGGTGCTGTTCAATTAGTTGGCTGGCAACGGCTTTACTTACTACTGGGTTTTTGAAAAAGCTACCAGCGTTGCCAATTATTTTAGGGTCAGGAAGTTTGCTGTTTCTTATTTCAATAACTTTCTCTCTGATTTTGTCGGGATTTGCCTCTTCGATATTGTTAAAAGAGTCTGATAAAGCTTTGTATGATAGATTTGGTCGTGGTTTAAGTAGTAGTTTGAATTTTACCGACAGGATTAAAAGGTCGCGATTTTCAGGTGTTTTAAAGATACTGTATCTATATCCAAAATTGCAATTTTCGTGTTCAATGTCGTAAATTTTTGATGTTTGTAGACTTATAACCTCGACACTTTCAATAAATTGCTCTACCTCAACGCCGTATGCTCCGATATTCTGAACTGGTGCAGCACCAACGCTACCGGGTATAAGTGACAGGTTTTCAAGTCCATACCATTTCTGTTTTATTGTGTAATCTACAAGCCAATCCCAATCTATTCCGGCTTCGGCGCGTATCGTAATATCATCATCGGTTTTGCTAATAATATCAATTTTTTTGCCTGTTGGCTTGATTATAACTCCCTTAATATCACCCTTTAGCAGAATATTGTTGCCAGAGCCTAATATTTTGAACGTATTGTAATCCTTTAGCTTCTCTTTGGCAAATTTTTCAATCTCTTTTGTTTCGCTAAATTCGTAGAAATATTGGGCGAGAGCATCTACTCCAAACGAGTTATGCTCCTTTAAAGGGTAGTTTGAATACAGTTTTTCCATGTTTAACTATTTTTTGTACGGTCTTTTCGGGTTTTGAAAGCCACGTATCTGTTTTAAAATATCTGATCTATTGTTTTTCGATAGAAAGTTCTCTATCTCAATCCGTTTTGTTCTCTCCTTAATAAAAAAGAAACTCTTTTGTATCCGTTTTTCCTCCATGTCACGGGCAACGTAAACTTTTTTTCCTGTATATGGGTTAATCCCCGTGTAAAACATTGCGGTTGATAGAGTCATAGGTGTTGGAGTAAAGTCCTGAATTTGTTCGGTTAACGTATTTTCTTTTGAGGTTTTTTGGTGCAGTTCCAACATATCTTTCAAAGTGCACTCTGGGTGACTTGAGATAAAATATGGTATTATCTGTTGGTTTTGCCCATTTTTTCGGTTCTCCTCACCGAAATATTTTGCAAAGCTCTGATAAAGTGTATAAGGTGGCTTTCGCATACAGTTTAATACGTTATCTTCTGTATGTTCGGGCGCAACTTTAAGGCGACCGCTAACGTGGTTTTTTATCAGATTGGCTGCATACTCTCGTCCATCATTTGACATATTTTGACCTGCATACAACAGGTCGTAACGCACCCCGCTACCAATTAATATTCGTTTTATTCCCTTGATTTGCAGGGCTTTTTTATACAGATTAGTTAACTGTTTATGACTGTTATTAAGGTTTTTACATATTGTCGGGAAAATACACGAGGGTCGTTGACACTTTTTGCATATTTCAATATCCTTTCCCTGCATTTTATACATATTGGCTGACGGACCTCCTAAATCGCTTATATTGCCCTTAAAATCAGACATTTGGGTAATTGTTTTCAACTCCCGAAAAATCGACTCCTCCGAGCGATTACTTATAAACTTTCCCTGATGTGCCGAGATAGCGCAAAACGAACATCCTCCGAAGCACCCACGATGAATGGTCACAGAGTGGCGTATCATCTCGTAAGCAGGAATAGCACCACGTTTATTGTATTTTGGGTGCGGTAGCCGTGTAAAAGGCAGATCGTAGTATTTATCAATCTCATTGGTTGTTAGGGTAGGATATGGGGGATTAATAACAACCTCAGAATCAAATGTTTCCTGAACAAGTGTTGATACAAACATCTTATTTGACTCTGTTTCAATAACTTTGAAAGTCTCGGCATAAACTTTTACGTCATCCAAGCATTTTTGGTGCGATGCTAACTTTATGATATTCTGTTTGTTATCATTGCTACAATTGTTGTCAATGGCTCTTATATATCCAACTTGTGGAAACGATTTGACTTTATCAAAGTTGCCACCATTTAACAAATGTTTGCAAATTGCTTCAATCGCTTTTTCTCCCATTCCATAAACCAACAGGTCTGCTCCCGATGTATGTAAAATTGAGGGCATTAGTTTATCCTGCCAATAGTCGTAATGTGTTAATCTACGCAGACTTGCCTCTATTCCGCCAACAATTATTGGTATGTTGGGATATATTGATTTTAGGATTTTAGAATATACAACGGTAGGATAATCAGGGCGAAAGCCTGCTTTACCATCTGGCGTGTAGGCATCGTTTGACCGTAGGCGTTTATGAGCCGTATAGTGATTAACCATTGAGTCCATACAGCCTGCAGATATTGCAAAGAAATATTTTGGTTCGCCAAACTTTTTAAAATCGCGCAAATCATCCTGCCAGTTGGGTTGCGGCACTACTGCAACTTTCATTCCTGCCGACTCCATAACCCTTGCAATCATGGCTGTACCAAACGAGGGATGATCGACATAAGCATCACCACTAAAAAACACAACATCGGGCTTTTCCCAACCGTGACGTTGCATCTCTTTAACTGTTGTAGGGTGCCATTTTGTGATTGGCAGGGGTTGTTCCATTTATGATAACGTTATTTCTTACGGTTTTGCAAATTTAGAAAAGTTAATATAGGTACAAGGTAAAAGGAGCAAGAAACAAGTACTTACTCCTTTTAACTTTCAGTACATACAGCGCATGCACTGTACTACTTTTACCTTTTACCTTGCACCTTTTAACTCTCTATTGTAGAACGTCTTTAGTAATATCCATTCTGATTTTAGTATGGTCACTATCGTAATCGACAATCATATCACCGGTTTTCATTATTTTAAGACTGTTCAGATTGTACCAAATAATTGATTTTCCGATGTTTATACCGTTCATAACATCTATTTGATGATTTCCTGAACTAAACGATGATACTTTAAATTTAGCATTATTGTTTATTCTTAATGTTTTAAAGTTGGCATCAGTGTTTGAGTCGGTCCTAATAGTTATTATACCTTGTGAGTTACGGATAAATTGTACTACACCTAGACTTTCATATACTACAGGTGAAGTCTTTTTGAAATTGGGGTTATATTGGTCAATAGTTTTTTGTACCTCTGTTCCGTGTAGGGCTATTGCGCTGTTATTTATAAGTTTAAGTGCTGCAAACAGACCAGCAACTGCTGGATGGAAATTATCAGCCAATAGTTTAGAGTTTTCGGCAAGAATCATCTCTGACGCAGAGAAATCGGCTCCTGCATCGTAAGAAACTTTTGTTGTTATTAGCTCTGCTGTCATATAGTTTGCTCCGGTTAGGATAGGAGAGCCATTTTCGGCAATTTGCAGTCCAAAGCTCTGATACTCTTCCATTTGGTTAAATACGGTAAGTGGTTGTACTTTGCCTTTAGTGTCTAATTGAGCAACAAACATAAACGGTTCGGTAAGTCCAGTCTCTTCTATTCCTATTTGAGTAACCCACTCAACCTTTCCGTATGGTGTAAATCGTGCAACTGCTACGTCGCCAGTGTTTTTGGCTTTCAGAAACTTATAATCTAAGTTAAAACTTTCGTTAAATGAGCATGCAACATAAATATCGCCCTCGTTGCCTATTTGAATTGAGTATCCCGATTCATTTCCTCGATGTCCATATCTACGAACCCAATCTAACTCATTTTTAGGATTATAGCGTGCGACAAACATATCGCGACTATCTTCAAAGCTTTTGAATTCGCGTTCATCAAATTTTGCTGTACCTGCAATGTAGCCGGTTATATAAATGTTTCCCTCTTTGTCGGTAACGGCATCTTTTCCATTACCACCTCTGAAACAGCCGTTTTGCATAGCCATTTGCCAAATTTGTTGTTCTCTGTCAATCGTGTTGAACTGTGAGCGTAATTCAATCATTTCAGCTTTTTGGCTGGCGTATTGAGGCATTACCATTCCAATAGGGGCATTAACAAATGTAGGATCACATATTATAAACTTATCGCTGCCACGCATAAAATAATCTCCCGAAACATTTTCGTTGAATTTAACAGCTGTTGCCATGTGTCCGTTATAAGCCATTCCAACTACTTCTAAGTTCAGAAACTCGCGTACTAAATATGCAAACAGTACAGCACGGTCTTCACAGTCGGAGTATGGATAGTGGAAAAGTTCCTCGGAAAAAAAGAATTTTTCGCGTTTGAACTGTTCTGCATCGGTTTTGTATTCAAAGGCTGTTTGAACAAATTTGATTAATAATGCTGCAGCTTCCTCTTCACTTAGGTCTTTTACTAAAGGCTTGATATATTGTGCCAAACTCATTTTAGTTGCCGATGAGACCGTT
Organism: Bacteroidales bacterium; assembly: GCA_012519055.1. NCBI lineage: Bacteria > Pseudomonadati > Bacteroidota > Bacteroidia > Bacteroidales > Bacteroidales bacterium. The sequence goes on from JAAYQU010000045.1 coordinate 265,645, forward strand.
GCATCGAAATATACCCGGATATCGCAAACAGGATAATCGTTATAAAAATTGATAAGGTTTTTGTTATACTCTATTTTCATGCTGTGAGTTTTACCTGCATGAGTAAATTTAAGCTCACGTAAACCATTGTTTTCCTTTAAGTTAAGTGGCGAACGTAAATCTAAATTAAATATTTGTCGTGCTTCGGGAAAGTCCTTGTCGTAGGTGTTAACTGACGTTGCTTTACCGTTCATTAAATAGAACCTGATATTATCGACCATAAAAGAAGGCTTTTCGTATATCTCATGGGCTGAGGGGATTAATAGATATAAATCAGATTCATTGTAGCCAATTTTAGCTTTATAGCCCAATTTCATCAACAAAAACCATTGTAGGAAAACGGCATTGTTTGCATCTTTTGTAATTTTTTCAGTTGTCTGTTTTGTTAACAGATAGAGTGCGTAATCGTTTAAGTTAAGTTCTGTTTTTGCTTCAAGTAAACTGTTAACAACCACAGAATAAGGTGTTTCTGAAAGTTTTGCAAAATGATCTGAAATTGCTTGTTCGTTAATTGATTTAGAAACTGAAGAGGCAATCAAATCGTTAGGATACTTGATATTTAAAGGAGTTCCGTAAAAATCAAATTTTGCTGTGCTTGTTTTTATACCATCGGGTATTTTCTTTTGTAGTGGGGGAGTAACAACCTGTTTAATTTCCTCAACTTCGACATTTGATACTGCCTCTACTTTTTGCGACTTAGTTTTGTCTGCTTTAGAGATATCAATAGAGGGTTTTGTTTTTGGCTTCGGACCTATTTCAGGCTGTTTTTTAGAGAATGTTTCAAATTCGATAAATTTCTTTTTCAAGTACTCTGTCCATTGTTTATCGAGTTCGGCGAGTTTACGGTCCATCTCATCGGCGTATTTTTTAAGTGCCTCATCTTGTTTTTTGGCATAATCTTCAAATTGTTTGTCGCGCATTTTAACATAGTCTTCAAATGTTTGCGCTATGCCTAAAGTGCTTATTGCAAGCACTAACGTAATTGATGTTATCAGTTTTCGTATCATGGTTATTAAATTTTTCTGCAATTTACACTCTATTTTTTGATTTTTATTCTCAATTTGTCTGTTTAGCATATTGTTAACAAATTTAGGTGATTGGTGAAAATTGTTAATTGTTCGTAATTCGTAATTGTTCATTGTTTATTGCTAATTGCTTGCCGGTTATTTCGATTCCGAAAACAAGTATATCGTCAATTTGCTCATGGTTTCCCATCCATTCTTCTAATGTTTTGATTAAATGTGTTTTTTGTTCTTGCATCGAAAGGTCTCGTGTTTCTAAAAGCATCTCCTTAAATCTTTTAGACATAAATTTTCTCCCGTCTTCTCCGCCGAATTGATCAACATACCCATCGCTGTACATATATAAACGGTCACCAATTTGCAATTGAATGTCTTGATATGAAAACTTTTCGTCTTTCTTGATATGATACCCTATCGGCATTTTGTCAGCTTTATATTCAAGAATTTCGTCGTTTCTTATTATTACCAATGGATTATATGCCCCTGAAAAGCGAGCAGTTAGAGTAGAGTGATTAATGGCGCACATGGAGATATCCATTCCGTCTTTTGAACCGCCCTGTTCGCCTGTTTGTTTAAGTGAGTCTATTATATTGGTACGTAGGCGATTAAGTATTTCGTTTGTCTCAGACAGTCTCTCTTTGTTTACTAATTCGTTCAAAAATGATATTCCTAACATGCTCATAAATGCACCTGGAACGCCGTGACCTGTGCAATCGGCTGCTACTGCTATTGTCAGATCGTTGTCGTTAGTTATCCAAAAGAAATCGCCGCTAACAATATCTCGTGGCAACCACAGAACAAAGTGAGATGGTAGAATATTCTGCATATGCTCTTCTGATGGTAATAGTGCTGTCTGTATTCGGCTTGCATAGTGGATACTGTCGGTTATCTCTTTATGTTGCATGGCAATTTTGTCGCTCTGCTTTTGAATTTCTTCCTTTTGCATCATTATTTCATGAGTGCGTTCTGTAACTTTTTCTTCAAGAATGCGCTTTTCTTCAACAAGTTTTCGTTCTCTGATTTTTATATATGTAAATATTGCCGCAACAGCAATAACGATGTATGTTATATAGGCGACTGTTGTTCGCCACCAAGGAGGCGTTATTTCTATGATTATGGATTGTCCTTCAGTGTTCCATAAACCGTCGTTATTTGAGCCTTGTACGGTAAATTTGTAAACTCCTGGTGGAATACCTGTGAATATTGCTCTGCGATTGTTTGCATCGGTATAAATCCATTCGTCATTAAGGTTTTCCATTCGATAACGGTACTTGTTTTGGGTTGGTTGTGTAAAATCAAGCGCAGAAAACCCGATTGTTAAGAAGTTTTGATTGTACTTCAGTTTAAGGAACTTCTTGTCCCACAACATGCTATCAGTTTCAATATCTTTGCCAAACAGCAGTAGTTCGTTTATAACCACGTTAGGAACAAATGGGTTGATACTGTCCGGGACAAATGTCATTATTCCATCTGTTGTTTGCAGTATGGCGATATTGCTCTGCTTGTCGCTTCTTGCAATTTTGTTACCGGGGAAACCAAGACTTATGAAGTCGCCATCACGAAAATAATTTTGTATCTCTTCTGTTCTTAAATCCATGAATGACAAACCCTTATATGTGGTTAACCATATATTGTTTTGTTTGTCGGCTACTATCCCGGTTATTAGGTTATCAACCAACCCATCTTGTGTAGTGTAAAAGTCGTAATATTTGTCGGTTAGTGTATCTGTTTTTAAATCTAAAATACTTCTATAATTGGGGATTTTTAGTAATCCGTTGTTTGAGCATATTAGCATTGTGCTGTCGATAAAGATTATTTTGCCGTTGCCAATATCTTCGGATATATCAATGGTAGTTTCAAATAGTTGTCCGTTTTTGGATATACTTACTAATTGAGGGAACACTACAAACCACAGGCAACTGTCGCTGTCTAACGCTAAGTTTCCTTCAGATGATGTTGTGCCTATATTGAATTCCGGTATTTCGTACAACGTTTTTATTTTCAAATCGTTGGTTGATAGTGAGTAGATTTCCAATTCGGTTCTAACAGCTAGGCTTGATTTTCCTATCCAAATAACATCTTTTACAAAACCTTTATTAATATCGTAGCTATTCTCGTGAATTTTGGGGTGATTTACCTCGTTTATTATGTTCAGGTTGTTGTCGAAAAAAATCATTTTTTCGATTGTGGCAGCCCATAATCCTTCGTCAGTTGGTAGCAGACTTATAACACTATTTTCATTGCCAAATTGCAAATTGGCTACTTGGTTTATTTTTAACAAATTACCGGCTTTGTCCATTTTGCCAATTTTGTTTCCAGTTGCAAAAAAACATGTTTCATTATCGACAATTATCAGGTCATTAAAATCGTAAATATATTCGCCTGTTTGTTGTTCATATTTGAATATTGACTTCGGTAACTCCAATTGTTCGACCTTGTTATTCTTTATTACTGTCCATTCACCTTGTTGTGTCAGTAAAAATATATTGCCATGATTGTCGGTCGCCATTGGTTGTGTTGTAAATCTCTCATTGTCAATGTTTATAACATTGAATTTTGATTTGCGGTACCTATTCAAACCTTTGTCTGTCCCTATCCAAATATTGTGTGAATGGTCTTCGAAAATATTCCAGATTTTATCGCTGTAAAGTCGGTTTTCGATGGTTGAATTCATGTGTACTACTCCATGTTGTAAGTTGCTGTTACAAAGGTCAATAAAGAAGAGTCCATTGGTTGTTCCTACCCACAAATTGTTTTCGAAATCGGACATAATGCATATTGCCATATCGACCGACTGCAGGTTGACTTGTTGTACTTCGTCTCTGTTTTTTAAAAACACTCTATTTTGTACGACGTAAACATACTTATTGTCAGGTGTTTCTAATACCGGAATCGTTATGTAGTTACGAATGTCGGTAGGAACATTTACAGTTTCAATTATTTGGAATCGTTTAGTTTCTGGGTTGTATTCCTGAATAGCTTTGTCAGTTGATATTAATGGATATCCTGACTGGTTAACAGCGAGCTGATAAATAATTGTTCCGAAAATTCCGTTTTGCTGTGTATATGGCTCATTTAAAAGCTTTTCTGCTTCTGTGTAATTAGGCATTGGCGTTAAAGTTATGCCATATTCGGGCATGTTTTGTGCTAAAGCTGTAATATCGAAAGTGTTAGCATCGTCATTTTTATAGGTTAGCTGGTAAGTTCCTCGACTTAAAAAAATCATATCAAGTTGGCTATAGTAAAGTGACTCACGGCTAGTGTTGCATTTGCTGTATTGTGGTGTCCAAATAATTTTCGACCCTTTTTTTACTGTTCCGTAGTCGAATAGATTAAATCTATTTCCTTCGCCTGCTGTTGATACAATATAATGTCCGTCTGCTTCGATAGTGAATGTTATTGAGGTGTCAAGATCTGTTTTATTGATATTTGGAGTTAACTTTAATGCTTTTTCCGAATTCTGCCGTAATAGCTCAATTATCCTGGGGTTAATTTGATTTGTTTGGCAAATAAATGTGTCAACCGCCATTCTCTGAGGATTAAACTTGTAAAGCTGTTGCTCGTGTGGACCAATCCAGTAGTTGTTTTCAATATCTTGCACTACTTGTGTGTTATGACTGAATCTGTTTTGTAAAATAGTATCGAAACGGTTGCTTATTTTTTGATTTTCGAATAGATATAATTTATCGAAATGTCTTAGCCATAGCATTTTATTGCGATCGTAGTAGCTAAATGTGATATCGTTAAAAGGGAGGGAATATTGTGTGCGTTTGCTTTTTCTAAAGTAAGTAAAAGAGTATCCGTCGTAGCGGCTAAGACCATTACGTGAGGCAAACCATATAAAACCTGTGCTGTCTTGCTCAATTCCAGTGATAAAGCCAAGCGAACGTCCGCTTTCATTGGTTATTTGGTCAAACTGTATGTTTTGGGTAATATTTTGTGCGTATAAGTTGTTGACAATTAAAAAAACATTGAAAACAATTACTATAAATGAAAAATTTGTATAGATATTCCGCATTAACAGTCAGATTTTATCGATTTTAATATGGTAAATTTATGTTGTTTTTTCGACTGTGCAAAATTTTGTAATACTTATTATATTGGGATTAATGTTTCTTAAAAAGTTTTTTGTGAGTACCCTCCAAATATTTGAAATTATTTAAGTACTACAACAACTATAATACTAATTGTTTTTATATCGTGTGCAGTACATTAATTACAATGTTCTATTACTTCGTTTAGTATACTGTTGTCAATTTTTTCTGATGCAAATTTGCCGGTTATTTCAATTCCGAAAACAAGAATGTCGTCAACCTGTTCGCGGCTTCCCATCCAAGTTTTTAAGGTTTTTGTTAAATGTTTCTTTTGTTCGAGCATTGTAAGGTTTTGTATTTCTGAAAGCATATCTTTTAATCTTCTTGATGTAAATCTTCGATCGTTTTTTCCTCCGAATTGGTCGATGTATCCATCGCTGTACATGTACAGACGGTCACCGAGTTTTAGTTGGATTTCTTGATATGTAAATGTTTCGTTTTTCCTTATATGATATCCTATCGGCATACTGTCAGCTTTGTATTCAAGTATTTCGCCGTCTCTTATAATTATCAGCGGTTGATATGCTCCAGAGTAGTGGGCGGTTAGCGTGGTGTGATTTATGGCGCATATTGAGATATTCATTCCGTCTTTTGTGCCATAATCTTCGCCTGTTTGTTTAAGCGAGCGTATTATGTTGGTACGCAAACGATTAAGTATTTCATCAGTTTCAAACAATCCTTCTTTATTAATTAATTCATTTAAAAAGGCTATTCCAAGCATGCTCATAAATGCCCCAGGAACACCATGACCTGTACAATCGGCTGCAACAGCTATTGTTAGATTGTTCTCATTGGTAATCCAGAAGAAATCGCCGCTTACAATATCACGTGGCAACCATAGTACAAAATGAGAAGGGAAAACATCTTGTATATGTTCTTCCGATGGCAAAAGTGCTGTCTGTATTCGTCGGGCGTAGTGAATACTGTCTGTAATGCGTTTGTGTTGCTTGGCTATTCTGTCACTCTGTTTTTGAATTTTTTCATTTTGCATCATTATTTCATAAGTGCGCTCGTTCACTTTTTCTTCCAGAATGCGTTTCTCAGCAATAAATTTTTGTTCTCTGATTTTCATAAATGCAAATACTCCAACAATGGCAATAACAATATATGATATGTAGGCTACGGTTGTTCGCCACCAAGGAGGTGTTATTTGTATGATTATGGTTTGTCCCTTTGTGTTCCATAAGCCGTCATTATTAGAGCCTTGTACAGTAAATCTGTAAACCCCTGATGGAAGTCCTACAAATATTGCTTTACGATTGTTGGCATCTGTGTAAATCCACTCGTCATTAAGGTTTTCCATTCGGTAACGGTACTTGTTTCTTACTGGTTGTGTATAATCAAGCGCAGAAAAACCAATTGTTAAAGAGTTTTGATTATACTTTAGTTTTATATACTTTTTGTTCCACAGCATACTATCCGTTTCAAACTCTTTCCCGAACAGTAATAGTTCGTTTATAACCACATTAGGAGTAAATGGGTTAATGCTGTCGGGAATAAATGTCATTATTCCGTTGGTTGTCTGCAGTATGGCGGTTTTGCTATGCCTGTCACTTCTTGTTACTTTGTTGCCAGGGAAGCCAAGACTTTGGTCGCCATCTCGAAAGTAATTTTGTATTTCGCCTGTGCTTAAATCTATATGTGATAGACCTTTAAATGTTGTTACCCATATTCTGTTTTGTTTCCCAGCTATTATTCCGGTTACTAAGTTATCAGCTAATCCTTCCTGAATGGTGTAAAAGTCGTAGTATTCGCTTGTTATTATCTCTGGTTTTGAATTTAAAATTTTGCAGTAATCGGAAATTTTTAAAAGTCCGTTGTTTGAGTATATCAGCATTGTGCTGTCAACAAAGATTATTTTAGCGTTAACAATATCTTCAGGTATTTCAATAGTGGTTTCAAGTAGCTCTCCTTTTTTAGTTATGCATATCAACTGCGGAAACACTACAAACCACAGACAACCGTTGGTGTCAAGTGCCAAGTTACCTTCAGATAATGTTGAGCCTCTACTGAATTGTGGTATTTCGTATAATATGTTTGTTTTTAGATCGTTAGTTGACAATGAGTAGATTTCCGTTGCGGTTCTAATGGTTAACGTGGTATTACCTGTCCAAATAACATCTTTTACAAAATCTTTTGCCATTTCGTAGCTATCATCACGAGTTTCGGGATGGTTTACCTGATTTATAATATTGAGATTATGGTCGAACAATATCATTTTTTCTGTTGTGGCTGCCCAAATCCCTTTGTTTGTTGGAATTATTCTTATTACAATGTTTTCGTCACCCGTTTTTGCGCAATATAGTTCTCTTATTCTGAACAGATTACCAGATTTATCCATTTTGCCAATTTTGTTATCGACTGCAAAATAGCATATTTGGTTATCTAGCATAATTAGGTCATTAAAGTCGTATGAATATTTGTCAGTTTGTTGTTCATACTTGAATATTGATTTTGGTAATTCTGAATGTTCAACTTTGTATTTATTTACCACTGTCCATTTGCCTTGATGTGTCAGTAAAAATATATTGCCATGATTGTCGGTCGCCATTGGTTGTGTTGTAAATCGCTCATTGTCAATGTTTATAATATTGAATTTTGATTTGCGGTACCGATTCAACCCTTTGTCTGTCCCTATCCAAATATTGTGTGAATGGTCTTCGAAAATATTCCAGATTTTATCGCTATATAGTTGGTTTTCGGGTGTTGAGTTAATATGTATCACACCTTGTTGTATGTTGCTGTTAGATAAGTCAATAATAAAAAGACCATTGGTTGTTCCTATCCACAAATTTTTTTCATAATCTGACATAACACACATAACCTTATCAACTGATTGTAGATTAATTTGATATGTATTTTTACTGTTTTTTAAAAATAACTTGTCTTGTATAGCATAGACGTACGTATTATCAGGTGTTTCTAAAACAGGTATTATTATGTAGTTACGCATGCTGTCAGGAACTTCAATTTTTTCAATTATTTGAAACCCTTTTGTTTTGGGGTTATATTCCTGAATAGCTTTGTTGGTAGATATTAGCGGAAATCCAGACTGGCTAATAGATATCTGATAAATTATTGTTCCGTATATCTCTTTTTTTGAGTTCTGTTTTAGTTGTGCCGATGTATTTGGTTTAATTTGGTTTGTTTGACACATAAAAGTATCAACCTCCATATTAATTGGATTAAACTTGTACAGCAACTGTTCGTGTGGACCTATCCAGTAGTTGTTTTCAATATCTTGTACTACCTGTGTATTATGTCTAAATCTGTTTTGTAAAATAGTGTCAAGACGATTGCTTATTTTTTGATTTTCAAATAGATATAGCTCATCAACATGTTTCAACCACAACATTTTGTTACGGTCGTAGTAGATAGATGTAACGTTATTGAAAGGGAGTGAATGTTTCGAATGCTTACCTTGCTTGAAGTATGTATAAGAGTAGCCATCGTATCGGATTAGTCCGTTGCGTGTAGCAAACCACAGAAAACCTGTGCTGTCCTGCTCAATTCCTGTGATAAAACCAAGCGACCTTCCATTTTCATTGGTAATTTGGTCGAACTTAATATTTTCAATAATTCCCTGAGCATGTAAATTATTGGTTGTAAAGGATATGTTGAGCAGAGCAGTCGTCAATAAAAATTTTATGAGAGTATTTCGCATTTAACGATTAAATTTTATTGATTTAGATGTGACAAAATTATGTCCTTTTTTTAGTCCTGACAAGGTGTTACAAAAACTTAATGTATGCTTGTTTTACAAGTTTTGTGTTCCCTGTATATACAATTGTATAATAAATTTTAGTTAACAACTTAACACAGATTATTGTACACCCATTGTTTTGTCTATTATTTTCGAAATAGCCCAACAGTTTTTTCATTTACAACTCCAAACTGATAGTTATTTCGTATCAATAAAATTTCGTTTTCAATATTCGGTGCTTTTTCTCGTATCCCCTTGTATATCAATCTTCCGCTTATGTTATAAACTTCAATGTCAATCAATTCTCCTAGGTTATTTTCGGTTTTATTCATAATTGCCATTTCACCCACTTCAACAGTAATCTTCATAATTACAGGCAAATGATCACTTGAGTAGTATAAAGCATAGGTAACGCTATCAGGTAATTCTTCTGACAGAGGCTCATTAATTAAACTCATGTTTAGTCGCTGTCCGTCATTACCTAAAGCCATGTAACTATTTTCGATATATTTTACCCTGTTCATACCATTTAAAATATCCTCTGTTACAAATATAAAGTCAAACCTGTCATCAAGCCCTCCAGTTGCTCCACCACCGAAAGAAATTGTTCTTGTGCTTTGTGTGTGGATTGAAGCAAACGTAGGATTATCATGCCAGTTTCCCAAACTGTTTATCGGATCAAAAAATTTAATCGCACTACTGTCAATTAGGTAAACACAGGCAGGTTCAGTTTCGTAATTATAAAAATTAAGGTCACCGCCATAAAACACATTTCTTTTTACTGCTAACCGTTCAAGATAATTCGTAAACTGTTTTGTTTCAAAGTAACGCTTAATAGCGTTTGTTATTCCAGAGCTACCTTTCAAGTGTGCACAATAAAAGTCCATGAATACAGTATCGGTATCTGTATTCTTGTGGTAAAGTAGATATCTGTTAATCAGCCTCAAATCAGTAGGTATACTATCTTCTAATGCAAGCACCAATTTGTCAGTATTATAAAACAGCATATTGTCCTTGTCTGGACCATTGGTAAACCTCGCTTTAGCATAGTTGCAAATGCCTGACTCATTAATAGCGTTTAGCATTGCGATAGAGGCTGTATCGCTTACTACTTCGTTCAATAGAATAACGTCTGGCTTTGAATAACCAATTATAGTTCTATAATATGGCAGTTTGTCGATATGATAGTTTAGGATATTATAGTACATAACTGTCAATGTATCCACACCTGCAAAACTACACTTCGCTGCAGTCAATATAAAAAATAAAATAAATATTTGTCTCATAAAGTTAAAGCAATTGGTAAACCTATTAGCCATTTTTAAGTATATCATCAAATTTAGTGCAAAAAATCATTTTTTTAAGTCCATGATACTTTAACTGTCTTTTGAAATTTAAAAAGTTTAGAACATAGCCCATAAATAGCGTAATTTTTTGTATTTTTGTGTGCTTATCAATCAAAAAAGTATAAATCCTGTTCCCATGATAGGCGGGAGCTTAAGTTTCACAAACTAAACTCAATTAAAAAATGTCAAAAGTTTTAATTATCGGAGCAGGCGGCGTAGGCAGTGTTGTCGTGCAGAAGTGCGCTCAAGTACCACATGTCTTTACTGATATTATGCTTGCTAGCCGTACAAAGTCAAAGTGTGATGCCATAGCGGCACGGGTGGGAGGTAATCGTGTTAAAACAGCACAAGTCGATGCTGACAATGTGCCTGAATTGGTGCAGTTAATCAAATCGTTTAAACCAGAAATGGTTATTAATGTTGCACTTCCGTATCAAGATTTAACAATAATGGATGCTTGTTTAGAAACAGGCGTACATTATTTAGATACAGCTAATTATGAACCTAAAGACGAAGCCAAGTTTGAATATAAATGGCAATGGGCATACTTTGATCGATTCAAAGAGAAAGGCTTAACAGCTATTTTAGGATGTGGTTTTGACCCGGGTGTTACAAGTATCTACACAGCTTATGCAGCAAAACATCATTTCGATGAAATGCACTATTTAGATATAGTTGACTGCAATGCTGGAGACCACGGAAAAGCTTTCGCAACCAATTTTAATCCTGAAATCAATATCCGTGAAGTAACACAAAAAGGAAGATATTGGGAAAATGGAAAATGGATTGAAACCAAACCTCACGAAATTAAGAAAGCATTGAACTATCCAAATATTGGACCTAAAAACTCGTATGTTATTTATCATGAGGAGCTTGAGTCGTTAGTTAAAAACTTTCCTACACTAAAACGTGCACGTTTTTGGATGACTTTCGGTGATGAGTATTTAACCCACCTACGAGTTATTCAAAACATTGGTATGGCAAGTATTGAACCTATAATGTACAAAGGTGTAGAGATTATTCCATTACAGTTTTTAAAAGAGGTATTACCTAACCCGGGAGATCTAGGAGAAAACTATACAGGCGAAACCTCAATTGGTTGTCGTATTCGTGGAATAAAAGACGGAAAAGAGAAGACTTATTACATTTGGAACAATTGCAAACATCAAGATGCTTATAATGAGACCGGAACGCAAGGTGTTTCTTATACAACTGGAGTTCCCGCAATGCTAGGTGCAAAAATGTTGTTAACAGGAAAATGGAAAAAACCAGGAGTCTTTAATGTTGAAGAGTTTGATCCAGATCCTTTTATGAATTTAATTGGTAAATACGGTTTACCTTGGGAAGAGGAAATAAACGGAGATATCGAGTTATAATAACCTCAATAAATATTACTGATAAAGAGACGCAACAAAAAGCGTCTCTTTTAGCTTAGTACTTGAATATTTATAGCAAATAAAACAAACACGGTGACTGTATAAACTTTTAACTTTCACCTTTTACCTTTTAACTTATATGAATATTGAACAAATACCCTCACCTTGTTTTGTACTCGATGAAAAATTATTACGCTCAAATCTCGAGTTAATTCGCTATGTGCAAGAGCAGTCAGGTGCCGAAATAATACTCGCCTTTAAAGGATTTGCAATGTGGAGTGCATTTCCGATTGTCAGAGAATATATTAAAGGTGCAACTGCAAGTTCGCTTTATGAAGCACGTTTGTGTTTCGAGGAGATGAAAACCCTGGCACATGTTTATGCTCCTGCATATTTTCATGATGAATTTGAAGAGTTGATGAACTACAGTAGTCACATTGTTTTCAACTCTTTATCACAGTTAAGACGGTTCGGCAATTTGATTAATACAGCTAAACATCACATATCTTGTGGATTACGCGTAAACCCTGAAAAAAGTGATGTGGAAACGGAACTATATAACCCAAGTTCTCCTAAATCACGACTTGGAATTTTAAGTGAAAATTTGCCGGATGTTTTGCCAGATATGGTTGAAGGACTACATTTTCACGTTTTATGTGAATCGACATCTCAAGCCTTAGAAGAGGTTATAGAATCATTTGAAAAGCTCTTTGGAAAATATATACCCAAATTAAAATGGGTTAATTTTGGAGGAGGACACTTAATGACTCGCAAAGGATATGATATTGAGCATCTTATAAGAATTATAAAAAGCTTTAAACAAAAACATAACGTCAATGTAATTCTCGAACCCGGAAGTGCATTTGCGTGGGATACAGGTGTTTTAGTATCAAAAGTGCAAGATATTGTTCAAAGCCGAGGTGTACAAACAGCTATTTTAGATGTTTCGTTCACTGCACATATGCCAGACACGCTTGAAATGCCATACAAACCACGCGTAAGAGGAGCTAAAGAACCCGACAACAACAGTAACCCGAAATACAAATATCGTTTAGGTGGAGTTAGTTGTTTAGCAGGTGATTTTATGGAAGAATACGATTTTGGAAAAGAGCTGAAAGTTGGCGACACTATAGTTTTAGAGGATATGATTCACTATACAATGGTCAAAACAAATATGTTTAACGGTGTTAAACACCCTTCCATTGCCATTTGGAAAGCCAACGAAACGTTGCAAATGGTAAGAGAGTTTAATTATAACGACTTTAAATCAAGACTCTCGTGAGTCAATTAACAATTAACAATGAATAATTACCAAACATTAATTAATTTATTATCAGAAAGTTACATTCGGCTTGCACGTTGTTCCTTACATCTTATGCCTTTTCCCTTGCACCTTTCATTAATGTCATCTGACTGGAAAGATAAATTGGGAGGCATTGTCTATTCAACAAACCCCGATTTTAAAATTGATAGAGAACAAGAGCCTGAAGAAGAGACCCTTAATCCTCAAAATCAAGATTTGCGTGTATCGCTTGACAGAAAACAACGTGGTGGTAAAAAAGTTACACTTATTACAGGTTTTATCGGCACAAAAGCTGATTTAGAGAAACTTGGAAAGAAGTTAAAATCAAAATGTGGAGTAGGAGGCACTGTAAAAGAAGGTAATATTATTATTCAAGGTGATTTTGTCAATAAAATTATTGAGCTTTTAAAAGCAGATGGATACAAGGTAAAACGTTCAGGAGGTTAATGTAGAGACGTCGTATTATGGTGTCTCTCATAAATATGCATGAAATAATGAGCAAAATAAAACCATACTTATATATTTTACTACTTTTTTTGATACCGATGGTGTTTTTCCATTTTTTTAGAAATACCAATGGTGATAGAAAAGAGAGAGTTACAGAAGCAGTCGAAGAGACCTCATTTAAAAAACAGAAAGAGGTTCCCCCGTCATTAGTCATTCACGGAGGAGCTGGAACAGCAGATCCAGGGATGATGAGCGACTCCTTAAAAATAGCGTATAAAAGTGCTATGTTTGAAGTTTTGGAGATTGGTAAAGCTATGTTGTTAAATGGTGATTCTGCACATCATGTTGTCATTAAGGTTATTTCTATGATGGAGGATAATCATCTCTTTAACGCTGGGCGAGGAGCAGCACTCACAAACGAAGGTACAGTCACGCTTGATGCATCTATAATGACTGGTTGGGACAAAAAAGCAGGCGCTGTTGCTTGTGTCGAGAATATTAAGAATCCGATTTATGCAGCCTATTGCGTTTTAAACAACTCTTCGCATGTGATGCTTGTCGGTAAAGGAGCAGATGAGTTTGCTAAACAACAAGGACTTGAGATTGTTCCAAACTCATATTTTATTACCGCAAACGCAAAAGCAAGACTTAAAAAAGCCTTAGAAAACGACAAGTCAGGAACAGTTGGTTGTGTTGTACGCGACAAATACGGTAACTTAGCGGCAGGTACAAGTACTGGCGGAATGAGTAATAAAAAATATGGACGGGTAGGAGACTCTTCAATTATCGGTGCTGGCACGTGGGCAGATAATGATGTTTGTGCAGTTTCATGTACAGGTTGGGGCGAGTTTTTTATAAGAAGTGTTGTGGCACACGAAGTCGCAAGTTTAATAAAATATAAAGAGTATTCGTTGAGCAAATCATTACACGAAGTTGTTTGCAATCAGATAGATAAACTAGGAGGTATCGGAGCAATTATAGCCATTGATAAAGATGGAGAAATTGCCATCGAGGGCAATACCACAACAATATTTCATGCATGGTTTGATAAAAATGGAAGACAAAATGTAGCTTTATCAAAAAAATAGCTGTAACTTGATTGCGAATTTTAAATATACAGATAATAGCAGATATCTTTTAATTAACTTGATTACAAGTTTACTATAAGAGATAGTTTTTTACAATAAAAATAAACAGAATGAGAATTACAAAAAAACAAAGTGTTAATATCGATAGTATAGGAGTTCCTATTCTGTTGTTGACATTTGATAAAAGTTTTAAAAAACCAACTTATTATATTAAGAAAGCTAATATTAAAGCGTACAACTTTTTTGGATTCGATAAAGACACAAATCAAAGCCTTAATAATCATGTGTCTGATATTTACATAAATAAATTGGCCAATATAATCAATTCAGGAAAAGAAGAAGTAGTACAGTTTTACAATTTTAAAAACCAAACAGCAACTGATGCAATTGTAAAAGCTGTATCATTAGACAATAAGGATCTATACCTACTCACATTAGTACCAATTAATAATTCAAATATAGATATTGAAATATCACAGTTGGTAAAAGAAATGCTTGATGTGTTTCCCGTAGGTATAACTGTTTATCAAAATCAAAAAATAGTTCAAATAAATAAAGAGATGGAAAACCTGACAGGTTTTTCAACTCAAAAGTTGAAAGAATACAATACTCCTGCATTTTATACATGCCCAGATTACAGAAGAATGGTTGAGACAGTTTACGAAAAGATTAATTCACAAACTGAGCCATTTGAGTTTTGGATTATATCTGAAGGGGGTGAAAGAAAGTACGTAAAAAACACCTTTTATAAATTAGCAAATAATAATAATATAATAGTCAGTCTGTTATTTGATTTTACAGAGCAAAAAAACACACAAATAGAACTCGAAAAACGTAACGAAGAGATTAAAACCTTAGCCAGTAATACAACCGCTTTTATTTTCAGATTTAATCGTGAGTTTGTTTGTACTAACGCAAACTATGGTGTAGAGCTAATAACAGGAATTTCTCCATCTGAAATGGTAGGCAAAAACATCGAAGAAATTGGTTTTAATAAAGATACTTTATCACTACTGAAAAAATATTTTATAGAGTCGTTTTCGGAACGTAAAAAGCGTAATATAGAGTATAGATTTGATTCCATAAGAGGAGAAAGAATTATTGAGGCCGTTTTGGTTCCAGAAACAGCACCTAATTCAAATACAGTGCATTCAGTTTTGTTTATTAACAGAGATGTAACCGCACATCGAAATATGGTTGATAAAATAACCCAAAATGAAAAACACTACAGACTATTAGCCAATAATTCTACAGATGTTATCTGGACAATGGATCTAAAAAGAGATATTTTGTACGTCAGTTCGGCTGTTGAAACAGTTTTAGGGTATAAACCAGAAGAGATGAGTACTGCAGTATTTGAATCTTCATTTACAAAAGAATCCTTGGAAGAGTTGCAAATGGTTGTAAATGACATAATTAAGCACATAAAACTTGGAAAACACGAAAAAATACGAAAAGATTATAGAATTGAAACACTACAGTATCGTAAAGACCGAACACTTAGACACATTGAAATCAACCTAAATGCTCAAACCGATGAATACGGAAGACATATTGGAATTATTGGTACATCAAGAGATATAACTATACGTAAAGAGGCTGAATTAGAGTTAATTGCAACGCGTGAGAAAGCACTTGAAGCAGATAGGTTGAAAACTGCTTTTCTCGCTAATATGAGTCACGAAATCAGAACACCAATGAATGGTATTTTAGGGTTTATTGATCTTCTTTCTGATGATGACTTAAGTACAGAAAAACGCTCTGAGTATCTTGAACTTATAAATATAAATGCAGGCCAATTATTACGACTTATTGATGATATTATCGATATATCGAGAATTGAAGCAGGACAGTTAACAATCAAAAACCATAGTACCGATATCATACAGCTGTTAAAGGATACTGTGAAAACACATAAAGAAAAGCTGAAATTCATAAATAAAGAGAACGTAGAAATAATATTTGAACCTCAAGATGAGGAACTAATAATTGATGTAGATCCTGTAAGATTTACACAAATAGTTTCAAACCTGATTGAAAATAGCGCAAAATTTACTGAAAAAGGAAATATTACTCTTAGTTACGTTAAGAGAGACCATGAAATAGAGTTTTGTATAGCCGATACTGGTATAGGATTAACTAAAGAAAATATTGATTATATATTCGATAGGTTTCGCCAAGTTGATGAACATGATTCAGCTAAATTTGGAGGTGCTGGGTTAGGACTTTCCATTGTAAAAAATTTGGTTGAATTGATGAAAGGAACAATATGGGCAAAATCTAATGATGATAAAGGAGCTTCCTTCTATTTTACGTTACCAATTAAGAGCAATGTAGTTACAGTAGAGGTCCCATCTATCAGTCAAATAGCTCAAGATACCACTGGTGAAACTGTTACAAAAAATATATTGGTTGTTGAAGATGAGGAAATGAATTATATTTTGATAAGAGAGACACTTAAAAATGAACCATATAAACTATTTTGGGCACAAGATGGAATTGATGCTATTGAGTTCGCAAAAAAGGAAAAAATAGACTTAATTTTAATGGACATCAGATTGCCAAGAATGAATGGATATGAGGCAGCAAAAATAATCAAAGCTACTCACCCGCACATATCAATAATAGCTCAAACAGCCTATTCAAACTATAACGATGTTGTAACTGCCCTTGAGTCCGGTTGCGATGATTTTATTGTTAAGCCCCTTAAACCTAAAAAACTGAAATCTATGATTAAGAAATATTTGCGCGACAAAACTCATGAAAATTGATAAGGTTTATTGTAATAAAATGAAAATTAATAATATATGGAGTTTGGTAAAGTTTTAAATTACAGAAAAAGCATACGTTCTTTTACAAATGAACAACTAACAGATACACAAATATTAGAACTAAAAAACTCTGTTTTTAAAGCTCCATCAGCTAAAGCAATTTATCCGTGGAAGCTATATTTTGTGACCAATGAAGAGAAAATTGATAAGTTGTCGAAGTTTAAAAGCAGTTCCGGGTTTATCAAGCAAGCGCCACTTCATGTTGTGGTAACAGCTGACACAAATCTCTCTGATATGTGGGTAGAAGACTGTTCAATTGTTGCTACATATTTATTACTCAAAGCTGTAGATTTAGGACTAGGTGCCTGTTGGCTTCAAGTAAGAAACCGACCACATAACGATAAAATAAGTGCGCAACAATATATTTCCAATCTTTTAGATTTGCCCGAATCATTGGGTATTGAGTGTGTTATTGCAATCGGATATCCAAAATCTGAACCTTCTCCACATGATGTACATTACACCGAAAGGAATGATAAATTTGTGGACATAAAATAAAACAGCAAAACCATTGAAATTAGAAATTCAAAATCTGTGTAAATCCGTTTAATCAGTATGCTCTGTATTCTATGATTGATTGCCCATTTTGTCGGTTAGCTTCATCTGGCGCGTATTTTTACGAAAACAGATACTTTTTCGCCACTTACAATATCTCTCCAATACTGCCAGGGCACTCACTTGTAATCCCGAAACGCCACGTTGTACGCCTTGCGAACTTGTCGGAAATAGAAACGCAAGAAGTAATGCCATTTGTAATTAAAGTAAACAGAATATTATCAGAACTGTTTAATACACAAGATTTTGACATAAGTATTCAAGATGGAACGGCAGCCGGACAAACAATAATGCACTTGCATATACATGTAATCCCAAGAATATCAGGCGATTTACCCAATGCAGGCGATTGGTACGATTTACTGTACAATGACGATAAAAGCGTTATTGATAGTGCATTGCGTCCAAAATTATCAGAAGAGAAATTAAACGATATCACTTCAAAATTAAGAAGAGTTTCACAAAAAATATTTAACGATTAATCTTAATCCATATAAAAATGAAAAAGAGATTTAACAGTGCAATAATTCTATTAATAGCCTTAATATTAGCTTCTTGTGGTGGCAATCAACAAAACTTTAACATTCAACAATCAACCGATAATAAATATGCGCAAGGGTTTGAAATTATTACTGAAACAGACGGGTACACTATAAAACTACTATCCCCGTGGATGGACAACTATTCAACAACATTCACTTACAGACTTACAACTAACGATACTGCCCAGCATTCAAATACAATGGAAAATCAGGTTGTTCCTATACCGGTAAAGCGAGTCGCAATAATGTCAACTACGCATTTAGCTATGATTGCAGCTTTGAATGAGACACATTCTGTTGTTGGAATATCGGAGAGTAGATATGTTTACGATTCGCTTTTTTGGAAAATTTATGAACAGAATGGCATTTCAGATATTGGCTACGAAAACTCAATTGATGTAGAAAAGATATTGGAACTCAAGCCGGATGCTATTTTCGTTTACGGATTATCGCAAGGTATTTCACAAACTTTCCATAGAATTGTAAAAATGGGAGTGCCCGTTGTGTTCGTTTCCGAGTTTAACGAAACTACGCCATTAGCAAAACTTGAGTGGCTGCGATTTATGGGATGTTTTTACGACAAATTAGATATCGCCGATAGCATTATCAGCTACAAAGTAGAGACATATAACCAATATAAAGAAATTGCAAGTCAAGTAAAAACGAGACCAACTGTATTAACAGGGTTGCCTTGGAAAGATATATGGAATATTTCGGGAGGCAACACATTTACAGCTGCGCTTATATCAGATGCAGGAGGCGAGTATATCTATTCGCATCTTAATCAGAAGGTTAATTACCAATTGGGAATTGAGGAGGTTTTTTTACACGCAGGAAACGCCGATTTTTGGATAAATACAGGAATTGCAAACAGCTTGTCTGACATTTCAATGACAGATAAGAGATTTGTTGAGTTTAAAGCATTTGCTAACAAAAAGGTATTTAACAACAATAAAAGACAAAACAGCATAGGGGGTAACGACTATTTAGAATCAGGAATTGTTAGCCCCGAAATAATACTTAAAGATTTAATCTCAATCCTACATCCAGAACTGATTGAAGAACACGAATTGTACTATTACAAACAATTAGAATAATCAGTTAATATATTGAAAATCAAATGATTGTCTTGTTGTTTATATTTACACTTACATTTACACTTACATTCATAATACTTAACATATATTTAACAACAATTTAATTGTTACTCTAAAAAAAACACTCACTTTTGCACAAAACAAAAACAACTAATATGTTAAAAACAAAATTTTTAAAACTAATATTGATAACTAGTTTTATTATTACACACTCCACAATTTACTCAAAACCAATGTTTCTGAGTGATAATGTTGAAAGCGACAGCACTGTAAAACAATTTCAAATACTATCCAAAACTTATAATTCATCTTCTGGACTTGGTTATTTGAATTTTCGTGATTTTGCGACATCTCCACTATTTTACAGAGGGGCTATGTTTAATTTTTCCGGTGGTCAGACATTTGTTTTTTCCAAAATTGAGTTAGACTATAAACTGGGCTTTAATATTTATGGTGCAGATGCAAAAATTCCAAAAAGTTCATTAATTAACCCCAATGCATTCTCTATGGGTATGGGATTAGATGTAGAATTTTCAACTCTCTATCAACACTCAAAATTAATTTTTAATAAACATAGAGTGCAAATAGGAGGAGTAGGGGTGTTTACATCAAACTTTCGTTACAATCCATTTTTAGGTAATAACGGATTAGCTGCAGACAATTTGATAAATTTAATGGTATCGGGGCGTGTTGTGCGCGATATATCAAGAACCGCGGATAAAACCATTAATCTATATCTTTTTAAGATAAACCTTAAACCCATGAAACGCGATTTGATATTTCAAGCCGATGTGGGAGTACTAAACATTAACCATCGCCCGGGATATGCCTATTCGTATGAAGCTGAGGTGATAGGAACAGAAACAGATCCTGTAAAATGGTTTTTTAATGATTACAAATGGTCTGTAAATGGCTGGCGTTTAAGAACACACCTGATATATAAAACCTACAATAAAAAAGGTCGTGCACAAAGCATTGCCTATGTATGGGAAGCCTTTAATGCTAAGGGAAAAATAGAGCCTTTTCAAATGGCTACACATTCAATTCGTTTTACAAGATATTTAGATTTAAATTAATATAACTATGCGAAAATTATTAATAATCCTCATTGTTGCTATTGTTTCACAGTCGTGCGAAAAAATATTGTTCGAACCTGATTTAGCATCAACAAATCCGTATGACAATTTCGATTATTTGTGGGATGAAGCTGACAGAAAGTATTCATACTTCGAACTTAAAAACATCGATTGGAACGAAATTAAAACTACATATAGGGCTAAGCTGTTTCCAGGTATGTCAGAAGACTCACTGTTTAACGTTCTTAAAGCTATGCTGTTTGAACTGCGTGACGACCATACAAATCTGATATCGCCATTTAATATTGCAATCTATTATGTTGAACTACAGAGTCCCCCAAACTTTTTTGCAAGAACCATTCAAGATTATTATCTGAAAGAGAATGTATATTATACGGGAGCTTTTACTCATGCTTTTTTGGCAAATAATAGAGTAGGCTATATAAGATATAGCTCATTTATGGACTCATTTTCAGATGAACAGTTAGATTTTATTTTAAATAGATATAAAGACACAGACGGCTTGATCTTGGATATGCGAATGAATGGCGGTGGCAGCTTATTTATAGTTCCACAAATATTAGGTCGCTTTGTTGAGACAAATACTACTGTATGTTATTTTATTACCCGTAATGGAAGAAATCACAACGACTTTAGCGATCGAGAATCATTTGTAATAACGCCACACGATGGTATAAGATATAAAAAGCCAGTTATGGTTTTAATTGACCGCGGATCTTATAGCGCAACCACACATTTCGCACTTGCAACCAAAGCACTCTCTAATATAGTTTTGGTTGGAGATACCACAGGCGGAGGCGGAGGGCTACCTAACGGAGGTCAACTTCCAAATGGTTGGACTTACCGTTTTAGCATAGGACAAGCACTTGATTTAGAGGGAAATAATTATGCCGAAGATGGAGTGCCACCTGATATAGTAGCACAATTTGACTGGAGCGATCTTACCAAAGACGAAATTATCGACAGAGCGATAGACGAGATTCTAACAGTTAAAAAATAGTTGATTGAAAATCAAAATATTGTAGAGGCGGAGAGTGTTCTGCCTCTTTTTATTTATGTCAAAATAAATTTAACATATCGGTATTACATGAATATTCGAGAGATAACATAAAATAATTCTACAAAAAATCAACAAAATATCAAATAGAGTAAAAACTATGCCCTAACTTCGCTATATTTGCAACGATAATTTAAACAAAAACTATCGTTATGTCAAACATCGAAGTAAATCTTGAAGTAGCCAAGGAATTAGGCTTAAATGCTGAAGAGTTTGAAATGATTCAAAAACACTTGGGCAGAATGCCAAATTACACCGAACTGAGCATTTTTTCGGTAATGTGGAGTGAACACGCGTCATATAAAAACAGTATAAAATGGATTAAAACCCTTCCGCGTGAAGGCAAAGCTATTATGGTAGCAGCAGGCGAGGAAAACGCCGGATTAGTCGATATTGGCGGAGGCTTGGCTTGCTCATTTAAGATGGAGTCGCATAACCACCCATCAGCGGTAGAGCCATTTCAAGGCGCAGCAACAGGAGTAGGGGGTATAAACCGCGATATTTTCACAATGGGTGCCCGACCTATTGCTCAACTGAACAGCTTACGATTCGGAAACTTAGATTCAGACAGAACCAAATGGCACTTAACCGGCGTTGTTAAAGGAATTGCCAGTTATGGAAATGCTTTTGGAGTACCTGTAGTTGGTGGCGAAGTGATGTTTGATGAATGTTACGCACAAAACCCATTGGTTAACGCTATGTCGGTAGGCATAATGAAAAAAGGCAGACTGATAAAAGCCGTAGCCAAAGGTGTAGGAAACCCAGTTTACATTGTAGGCTCAGCAACAGGAAAAGATGGAATACACGGAACTACATTTGCATCAGCCGAACTTACAGAGGACTCGGCTAACGATATACCAAGTATCCAGGTTGGAGATCCATTCCAGGAAAAATTACTTCTTGAAGCTACTTTGGAGGTAGCTAAATCAGGCGCACTGATTGGTATGCAAGATATGGGAGCAGCTGGAATTATATGTTCAACAAGTGAAATGAGCGAAAAAGGCGGTTGTGGTATGCGTATCGAGCTTGATAAAGTGCCTTTGCGACAAAAAAACATGGAGGCATGGGAAATACTTCTTAGCGAGTCTCAAGAACGTATGCTGATGGTAGTTCAAAAGGGCAAAGAGAAAGTTATTGAAGATATATTCAAAAAATGGGATCTCTACTGCTCGGTTATCGGAGAGGTTATTGAAGGGGATATTCTTGAGTTCTATTATCATGGCAAGCTTGAGGCAAAAGTACCTGCTTCGGCGTTAGTTCTTGGTGGTGGCGCACCAGTTTACGATCGTGAGTATAAAGAGCCAAAATACTTCAAAAAATATAAAAAATTCGATATTGAAACGGTTGAAGAGCCTGAAAATTTAATCGAAGTAGCCAAATTTATGATTCAACAACCTAACGTAGCAAGTAAACGCTGGATATACGAACAATACGACAGTATGGTGGGTACAGCTAATTTATCAACCAACCGCCCGTCAGATGCCGGAGTAGTGAACATAAAAGGCACAAACAGAGCAATAGCCTTAACTTCTGATTGTAATGCACGCTACGTTAAGGCTGATCCCGAAGTAGGAGCAGCTATAGCAGTTGCCGAAGCTGCAAGAAACGTTACTTGTGCGGGTGCAGTACCTTTGGCAATTACTAACTGCTTGAATTTTGGAGATCCATATAATCCTGAAGTATACTGGCAGTTTGTAGGAGCAATTAAAGGAATGACAGCAGCTTGTAAAAAATTCAATACACCTGTTACAGGAGGAAACGTAAGCTTTTATAACCAGTCTAACATTAAAGGCAAAGTTGTGCCGGTTGATCCTACACCAACAATTGGAATGTTAGGTTTGGTTGAGGATAAAAGCAACCTTATGACATTGAATTTCAAGCATAAAGGTGATCTTATCTATTTAATCGGCGAATCTAAAAATGATATCTCACAATCGGAATATCTGATTAACTATCATAAAATTACTGAATCTCCTGCTCCTTACTTTAATCTCGATGAAGAGTACAAAATTCAGAAAACAGTTTATGAACTTATTCTCAAAAACTTAGTTAACGCCGTTCACGATGTCTCTTTGGGAGGTTTATTCACTACGCTTGTTGAAATGGGCATACCCTCACACTTAGGTTTTGATATCACAAGCGATGCCGAAGTACGAGAAGATGCTTTTCTCTTTGGAGAATCACAAGGAAGGATTGTGGTAGGCGTCAGCAGTGAGCAAGAAGAGGAGTTTATTGACTTTATGGTATTGCAGAAAACACCCTTTTCTATAATAGGACATGTAACAAGAGGGGATATGAGAATAGATGACATATCGTATGGAAATATTCGTGATATAGAAAAGATGTATTTAACTGCTATTGAAAACAGACTGTAAGTGAGATCTGAAAAACAATCAATTTTAGTTGATAAAAGAGGAGTGGGATCGATGTTTGACGATATTGCCCATTCATATGATTTTTTAAATCATTTTCTATCTTTTGGTATAGATCATTATTGGCGTGATAAAGTTGTTGAAAAACTAAAGCAACATAAGGCAGTAAAAACTATTGATATTGCGACAGGAACGGCCGATTTGGCAATTCTTGGTGCTAAGAAAATCAAAAATAGTCAAATTGTAGGTATTGATATCTCTGCCCAAATGTTACGTAAAGGTAAACGCAAAGTCACTAAAAGAAAGCTTAATTCGCGCATATCGTTAAAACAGTCCGATGGACATAAAATTGAGTGTCCAAACGACGAATTTGATGCTGCAACTATAGCTTTTGGGTTAAGAAACTTCGAAAATCCCGTGAAAGGACTTAACGAAATACACAGAGTGTTAAAACCCGGGGGCGTAACAATTATTCTTGAGTTTTCAACAGTGAAAAACAGAATATTTTCAAAGCTATTTAAAATCTATTTTAATAAAATATTGCCATTAGTTGGACGTTTAGTTTCAGGAAACAAAAGAGCGTACAATTATTTGCCTGAATCTGTTGTAGAGTTCAATAGAAAATACGTTATCGAAAAGATAATGAGGGAAGCTGGGTTCGAAAATATGTACGCAAAAAGTCTTACTTTTGGTGTTGCAACAATGTATTGTGGTACAAAAAAACATAATATAGCGCAATAAAATCCAAAACTTTTTGTTTTAAAAGTTTAAAACCGAACAAAATAGAAAACTGATGTTAAGAATCTATAAAGCAAGCATAACAGTAATAATACTTATCCTGTTTTCAATAAATGTTCAAGGGCAGAAAAAGCAGATTTGGAACAAACCTTTATACGATGAGTATCCATACCACTATGGTTTTGCATTAGGGTTTAACTACTTCTCAGCACGTAGCATTAACAGCGAGAGTTTCTTTGCTTTAGACACAGTATATTCGATGGAAACAGCTGGGCAGCCCGGATTTTCTATTCTTATGGTTGGAAACGTTCGTCTTTCCAAAGATTTCGATTTGCGTTTTACTCCCGGATTGATTTTTGGACAGCGCAACTTGCATTACTTGGTTAAGGATGACGCAACATCTAACGATTTGCGAGAACATATAATGCGAATAGAAAGCACCTATGCATCATTTCCCATTTTACTTAAATACAGGTCAATAAGGTTAAACAACTATAGACCATACATCATAGCAGGGGTTAATTATACTTTTGACCTCGAATCTGAAAAGAAAATACGTGATGACGAAAAACCTAAAATCAGGCTAAATCGTAACGATATCTACGTGGAATTTGGCTTTGGCTCAGACTATTATTTTCCGTTTTTCAAATTTACAACTGAACTAAAATTTTCATTTGGTTTACTAAACATAATACGACCTGATGATACCGAATATACAAAGGCAATTGAAAAATTAAACGGTCGTATGGTTTCGTTACTGTTTTATTTTGAGTAAAGCAAGCAATTATACTGTTTGCTACTGTCTTGAAAAAAGATGTTCAAAAATTTACATGATAAAGCAGACAGAAAATTTCAAACACATTCATTACGAACATAGAAAAATAGGAGCTGCCTTTTTAGACAGCTCCTATATCATTTTTAATATTGATAGTCATTAAATTTTAACAAATTTAAAAACTTCAACTCCGTTATCTGTATTAATTAACACAAAATAAATACCTGATGTATAGTTAGCTAAATCAATCTCTATTTGGTTTAGCTCAGAAAATGAATTAATATTTGTAACTATATTACCAGATATATCGGTTATGCTGATGGAATTAACATTGTCCGTTTCGTTAAATTCAATAAACAACGATTCGTTAGCGGGATTGGGATAGATGTTTATTCCCTTTTGGTTAATTTTCGAAATTGAATTAAACCACTCAAAATGCGCAATTGCAGTAATATCTTGTGTTATTCCAATATTGATAGGATTGTCTGAAGATTCCTCATTGTTTACTACCCATTTTGAAAATTTCCAATTTTCATCTGGATTAGCAGTCAGTTTGATAGAGTGACCATAGGGCAGTTGATAATTGCCTTGTAAAGGCGTTACGCTACCATTGCCAACAACCGAAATCGAAATATTGTGTAAAGGACGATCATTAATTTGCACAAAGTTGTTTTTTCTTATTGTCATTGTTCCGTTTACAGTTAGTGTAATGGTTTTGCTTCCGCTTGTTAAATAGGTAACAATATGAGGTCCTTCTGAATTAGAAGTTTGTGGGTATGCATCTTTTCCAAAATTCCATGCAAAACTATTTGCTTCCACACCATTGTTTTCGAATGTGAAAGTTATATCTTCATCAACAAATGCTGTTAAAGCCGATGTACTGAAATCAAAATTATAATCTTCTCCACTACCATAAGCGTGGAATCTGTATAATCCTGCAGGAGCAACCAATGGCTTGTTAATAGTTTTATTGTTGTTATTAACAGCTTTAATATAATAAAACAGGTCTCCATCAACGTTTGAAGAAGGTATATAAGCTTCATAATTATTGTTGACATATTCCATGGCAATTTCATCGAAGCCTAGTGTTGTGTCAGCACTCCAACACAAAGTAACACTTTGAATTCCTGTAGCCGAAGAAATATTTGCTGAAATTAAGTAGCCACCAGGAATATAATTCATTGTATCGCGAATAGGGGCGTGAGCTATAAAAATTGGGTCGTTAGCAGCTATCTCACGTGTAATACAGTGTATTGCACCACTTGCAGGGATAACGTTTCTCATATTTATTCCAACAACTTTATAACCGGGCATCGCTTCTCGGTATATATTTAAGGCTTCATTATCGGTAGAAAGTCCGTAAATAGGAACTAAAACAAGATTATTTAATATAGTTGCGTTGGTGTAAGTTAAATAATGGGAACCTTGTGAAGGATATTTTCCGTTTTCGTCGGGAGGCATAGGAATACGAACGACTCTATACGGACGGCCATAAGATGTTTGATAATTATTTAAAATATAATTGATATTTGCTTCAATTTGAGGACCATCTGATACACCCTGGGGATATTGTCCCACAAGCAGGGTTTCTTCGTCAATAAGCTTCATATGCATGTCTATATGGTGTATTCCATCGTAGGGTAACACTGTCATCTTTACATAAGGAGATATTCCCATATAGCGTTTTTTAATGGTATCAATCTGAGCTTCAGTAAGTGAACTGTTTTCTGTTAATATAAGTTTTGAAGAGAACCCCTTACCAAAACCATCGTTCATAAAGTTTCCGCCAGTAGCAGTCAATCTGTTAGGAGTAGCTGTCATTTGGTAAACTGGCACATTTAAGTAGTTTCCCATAATAATAGGAATTGTGTCATCCTTAGGACGAGGACGATTATAAACCCAGTCAACGAAAGCCAACTCGTTAGTTCCGTGTAAATAAATACTTTGTGGACCGTAATCGCGTACCCATACTGAGTTATAGTCGGCAACAACAAATTCAATGTTATTTGTATCAATACCACCTTGAGATAAATAGCTTGTAACACTTGAAGGGTTGGAACAAACTATATACACTTTAACGGACTCTTTTGCGTGTCGAACAATTTCACGTAAATTGCTCGTGTATTGTGTCCAGGTAACAATAACTCCCTGGTTCTCTTCAAATTCTGCAGGGGTTCGTGGTGTTTGATCCGGTGGATTTGTACCTCTGTCAAAAGGGTAATTTTTGATATAATCTTCCCAAATAGATTTTTCGTATTCGGTCATTCCTTTGGGCAAATTACCTTGTCCAAAAGAGTTGCTAACAATTAGAATTAGCATAAAAAGTGATAATATTCGTAGCATTTATAAATAGTTTAAAATATTTTTTTGGGCGACTAAATTAGTAATTAATTTTATAAGCAAACTCTAAATCCAACATCTATTAAAAAACCGTTTGAATAAATAGGCTTGAAGGCAATTTTATCAGCTTTTGCTCCTGTTCCAACACCTCCTAACTCAATAAAATAGTTAATACTTTTATTCATAAAAAACTCAAATCCAAATAAACCATATCCGCCAATTTCAAACTTTTTACTTGAAAAATCGGCTGATGGCAATAGTCCAATTACGCCACCCTCTCCGTATAATCTAACATGATCTCCAATCATTCCACCAACACCAATTAGTCCTAACGATATATTTGCGTATGGAGTCCATGTTGTATTCAAATTTTGAATATTTTCATTATACATTAAATTACCGCGCAATCTTACAGCTATTCTGTCATATCCAAAATATGGACTTGTGAAACTCAATCCTAATCCAAAGTCTTTTTGAAATTGATTAATCTGAAATCCAAGTCCTAATCCTTTATTAATGCCTTTTGTTTGTTCTTGTGCATTACTTAAGATAGTACAAGCAATTAATGCCATCGTAATAAGTGTGGTTCTTTTCATTATTAGTTAATTTAATTTGTTATTTATATTATTCATGATATTACAAATAAGCCTATATGCTATGATGCATAAGCTAATAAATATTTTAGTGACAAAGGTAGTTAAAAGACTATCCAAATAGTAAATTATTCTTCTATTTTTTGTGGTTTGTTGTACTAACCTTTTTAGGCATCACATAAATTGTGAATTGTACATTGTTAATTGCACATTGATTTAATATCTTTGGACAAATTTTAAGAATGAAACAGCTTTTTCCCTGTAGTTTTAAAAGGTGTTTAACAAAAGTTTTAATTTTTGTTTGTCAATTAGGTCTTATTAGTCCATCATTCGGTCAACAGGATAGTTTACAACAAAAGAACCTTAAAAAAGTTTTGTTGGCAGAGACCGGACTTTATGTTGTGTCAATGGCAACACTAGGTCCGATGTGGTATTCCAAATTTGACAAATCGCACTGGCACTGGTTTGATGATAGTGGCGAATGGCTACAAATGGACAAAATGGGACATATATTCGCAGGATATCAATGTTCCAAGTTAGCGTATGAAATTCACTGTTATTCAGGATTCTCCAAAAAACAAGCATTATTGTGGAGTTCATTAGCATCATTTGTAGCTGTAGGCAGTATAGAGATATTCGATGGTTTTGCAGAAGAGTGGGGAGCTTCTGTTAGCGACTTATGTGCAAATACTTTCGGAATAGGTCTATTCGCACTACAAGAGGGGTTATTTGACAAGCAAATAATTAAACTAAAATACAGCTATCATTATACCAATTTTCACGTTCACAGACCAGAACTATTGGGAAAAAACCATATTGAAAGGTTAATAAAAGATTATAATGCCCAACAGTTTTG
Organism: Bacteroidales bacterium; assembly: GCA_012519055.1. NCBI lineage: Bacteria > Pseudomonadati > Bacteroidota > Bacteroidia > Bacteroidales > Bacteroidales bacterium. The sequence goes on from JAAYQU010000045.1 coordinate 294,916, forward strand.
GCTTTCTGTTAATTTACATGATATACTACATTGGGAATTTTTGCCCAAATGTTTAAATATCTCTGTCGGTTATGGAGCTACAAATATGATATCAGGGAAACCAGAATATTCAATTAGTCAGGGTTTTATACCATACCGTAGATTTTTTATAAGTCCAGACATTGATTTGGAAAAAATAAAAACTCGCTCAAAGTTTTTACGAAGTGCGTTAAAAGTTCTAAATGCTATAAAAGTTCCTATGCCAACTATGGAATTTAATAAGCATAAAACAAAGTTTATGTGGATTTATTAATGGCAATATATAGGCTATACAACTGAAAAATAGTAAAAATTGATTTAAACTTTATAATAATTTAACTCTAACTTGAATTAGTTTTTATATATTTGGCTTTCAGAACTAAAGTTTTTAATATTGAAAATTATACTTTCAGTTTTATAAAATTTTAACTCTACAAAAGTATGAAACTAATATGCTATCATAAACTTAATATCTCAAAGCATGACAATAAAGCATGTAAGTTTCATATGGCCTTAGTTAGAAAAAATTATATACATATGAAAAACAGCATTTTAATAATGTTAATATCTTTGGTTTGTTTTAATTCAGTTGAGATTGTAAATGGACAAACCTTAGATGCTGAACAAAACAAATTATATAGAAAAGCTCGCAATTATTACGATAGAGGGAACTTTCAAGATGCGGTAGAGCAATATAATGAACTTTTAAACAGACACTCAAATTCGTTTTTATATAATTATGAATTGGGCTTGCTATATTTTTATGAACTTAACGACAAAAAAGCCAGTATTCCTTATTTTGAGGTTGCAATTAAAAACATGAAGGATACCACTATTGATATATTTAACTATTTGGGACAAGCATATCAGTCTTGTTTAGAGTATGATAAAGCCATGTCAATGTACCAAATATACAGTGCTATCCCCCCAAAACCGGGTGTTATTAAAATTAGCATGAAAAAGTATATCCAGCGATGTATAGAAGAAAAAGAGAAGATAGAAGAAATTAATCAGCAACGTGATCAATTATCAGAATCTGGGCTGCAGGTTATTAATGCAGGGGCTGTTATTAATAGTGAATATAACGACATAGCACCTGTTTATATAAATGATCAGTCACTTTTAATAACCTCGTCGCGTAATTATGATTATCAGTTTGAAGTTTATATCAATAAACCATATATCGTTACTAAAGGAGCAGATGGGTTTTACGATGATATTGAAGCATTAATTGATTCTAAATACAGCAATCTGGTTTTTGATCCTGATTGGCATTTAATAATTACAAGCGTAACATCTGATCTGAATAAAGTATTATATACTTACGAAAACGATATATATGTAAGAGTAGGAGGGTTTGATAAAAAAATTGAACCTGTAAAACTACCGAGAGAAGTTAATATGGCAAGACAACACTACTCTGCTGCAATTTCTCCAGACGGAATGCGTATGGTGTTCAGTTTATATGATCGTAAAACTAAATGCTGGGATTTATACTTCTCTACATGTTCTAATAGTGGAGTATGGGGTAAAGCACAAAAAATTGAAAAGCTTAGTTCAACAAGTGATGAAAAATATCCCTGTTTTTCTCCCGATGGATATACTCTGTATTTCTCATCAACAGGGTTTAATTCATTAGGTGGATTCGATATCTTTAAAAGCGATCTTATGCCAAACAATGAATGGTCAACGCCCGAAAGACTACCGGAGCCAGTAAACTCAACTCATAATGATATTTGGTTCAACATTACACCTAAAGGCGATAAGGCTTACTTCTCAAGTGACAGACCGGGTGGATTTGGTCAGTTAGATATTTATGAAGTAATATATTAGCAGTTTGTCTCTTTACTATAAGTTGAAAATCTGTTTTAAACAGATTAATCATTTAAGATATCCCTAATGCTTTTATGCACATTTTCGAAAGCATTATTATCCTTAATAACGTAATTAGCGACACTTTCTCTAACAAAGTCATACACTAAATTTCCGTCTTCTTGACCGCTTAGTACAATTACTTTTATTTCGGGAACTATTTGTTTTACTTGCCTTAAAATTTCCAATCCATTTTGGGCATCGGGATTTTCTGAATTTAAAAAGTAGTCCAACACTAGAATTTTAAAACTAGAATCAATGTGTTCAACACACTCTTCTCCTGTTTTTGCAGTAAAAATCTCGATATTATCTATCTCTGTTAGAGACTCCTTTAACATTTGCAAAAAAATGTAATCGTCGTCAACTAACATTACTTTGATTTTGGTCTTTGTATTCATATTATTGCTTTCAACATATGTCAATACAAAATTAAAAAAATCGTTTAATTTATCAAATTATTTGTTATTAAATTTTGGTTTTGTTAGTTGTTTTCTGTTCAAAATAATTTTCAAGCTCATTTTCAATTTTTTGATATTCTGAGCAAATACTGTCTATCCATTCAGATAGATCCGAGTTATTATAACTGTTTGTTTTAATTGAAACCTCTACATCTTTTGCTATCTCTTCAATATCAGTTCTGCCTAAATATGCCATTTTGGGTTTTAGTGAATGTACTCTGATTTGTGTTTTCTGTAAATCTCCTGATGCGAAGGCAGATTTTATCTCTTCGATTTCTTTGCCAACAGTATCGTAATACATTCTTAGTATTTTATTAATCTGAACAATATTACCATTATAAATTTCATTAAGTGGGTCTAAACTAAAACTTTCAAATATTGGATTATCAATACTTTCAATGTTAGTGTTTGATTTGGAACTACTGTTGTTTTCTTGTATTGTAGGTAACAGAGGATCACCTTGAACATACTTTCCAGCTTTAACTAAAGTTTGTACTTGTTGACTTCCATAATATTTGATTATTTTAAAAATATCATCGGGATTGAATGGTTTGGTTATATAATCGTTCATACCAGCGGCAAAACACTTGTCTTTTTCATCTTTTAATGCGTGGGCTGTCATGGCTATTATTGGAATATTTTCCTTTCCTTTAATGTGCCCCTCTCTTATTTGTTTTGTTGTTTCAATTCCATCCATTAATGGCATCTGAATATCCATAAATATTAACGAGTAATTATTTTTTGTTAATAAATCAATGGCGACCATACCATTTTCAGCTTTTTTAATTGAAATATTTTTATTCCATGCTTTTATTGTGTCTACTATTAACTCTTGGTTTATGGGATTATCCTCTACCAATAAAATTTTAATATTTTCTGCTTCGTGACTTTGTATTGTAGTTTTAGACTTTTCTGTTTTCTTATTGTCCGATTTGTCTCCGACGCCAAATGGCAGAACAAAAGTAAATTTAGTACCCTTGTCTATCTCACTTTCAACAAATATTTCTCCACCTTGAAGTTCAACCAGGTTTTTAACTATTGATAAACCGAGTCCTGTTCCACCAAATTTTCTAGTTGTTGAGTATTCCGCTTGAGTAAAAGCTTGAAAAATTATCTTTAACTGTTCTTCACTCATTCCTATACCAGTGTCTGACACCTCAAACTCAATTTTAATCTTATCTTTATCTTTTATTTTCTGTTTTATTGAACATGAAATATTGCCGTTTGATGGTGTGAATTTTATGGCATTTGAAAGCAAGTTTAATAAAATCTGGTATAGTCGTGTAGGGTCTCCAATTAGTATTTTTGGGACATTAGGGTCTAAATGATAATTAAACTTTTGTTTCTTTTCTTGAGTTTTAATATCTATAAATGAAATGATTAAATCAATTATTTCAGGTAATGAGAAGGCTATTTTCTCGAAGGTCATTTTTCCAGCTTCAATTTTAGATATATCTAAAATATCGTTGAGAACTACTAAAAGATTATCGCTTGAAGCTTTAATGTTTTTTAGATAGTCTAACTGTTTTGGGCTCAACTCTTCTTTAAGTAACAAATTGGAGAATCCTATGATAGAGTTGAGGGGCGTACGTATTTCGTGACTTGTGTTTGCTAAAAACAGCTCTTTCATTCGTGAGTGTTCTTTAATTTCTGCATTAGCTTTCTCTAACTCATCTTTTTGTTTGTTAATTAAATCAAAAGCCTCCTGAAGTTTTTTTCTTTGCATTTCATTCTCAAGCAATGCTTTTTGTAGCTGTATATGATGTTTATTCGACTTTTTAAAAGCTTTCTCCAGCTCTTTAACTACTACTTCCAAGTCGTTTTTTTCATTAATAATTTTTTCAATATCAGCATTACTGATTTTGGAATCATTGGCTACTGGTATGTTATTTTTAGAATCTTTCGGAAGTTCAACAGCCAAAACGTTGTATGAATTAAAAGTGTTGTTTTTGCTAAAAACAGGTATAGCTATTAAATGTAATACAACAACGTCTCCAATAGTGTTTGTTAAATTAACAATGGTCTTAAAGGCGTCTCTGTTTTCAATTTTTTTTAAAATTTCATTGTTATCAATTGATGTAACAATTAATTTGTCTATAGTTTCGCCTATGTTTAATAAAAACTTATCTTTTGTATACCCAACAATTGAAGTAAAAACACTATTAAAATTTAATAATTTTAGGTTTTCATCATAAACTAAAAGCCCGATATTGGAATTGCTAAAGTAGTGGTCAAATACTTTATTTATGTATCCATATGCAAAAAGCTTCTTGCTTATTTTTTCTTTATTTTTAGTAACTCTGCTTGATTTTGGATTTTTATGACGTACATGAAACTCCCATAGCGTTAAACCCATAATTACCAAAACAGCGATTATAATTAACGCAAATACGGCCAACATCCATGTAAACTCAATAAACAAGTATATATATGACATATGTACTGTGCTTTGTTGAATCATAAAATTATAGTCTAATGCCAATGACTAAAACGTCATCAATTTGTTCATAGTCTCCTTTCCACTTATTGAACACACTTTCTAGTTTATTAAATTGTTCATCCATTGGCATTTTGTGTATTTCGTGTAAAAGGCTTTGAAAACGCACTCTTTTGAATTTACTCCAGTCATCACCACCAAATTGATCAGCATAACCATCAGAGAATAAATAAATTACATCTCCATCTTCAAAATTGTAGCTATAGGAGGGAAATACAATTCGTTTCCCATCAGTTGGAAGTGTCCCTACACTGTGAATATGTCCTCTTTGGGTATTTAATACACCATTTTTAAAGTAATATAAAGGATTCCTAGCACCTGAGAAATGAAATGTTTTAGTCTCATAGTTAACAACAATAAGAGACATATCCATACCATCATCTATGTGTCTATTAACTACTTCCTTATTAATTGAGTCTATTACTTTTTCGTTCAGGCATGTTAATATTTGGCCGGGATCGGTAAGTTTATCTGAGTGTAGAGTTTCATGGTAAGCATCATTTGCCATGATAGACATAAGAGCACCAGGAATACCATGTCCGGTACAATCAACGGCAGCAGCAAATTTTAACTCACCATTATTATTCTCAATACTATCAATAAAGTATATGTCTCCACTTAAAATTTCCTTTGGCTTGATAAAAACAAATGAATTTGGAAATATTTTTTTTACTTCTCTAGTTGGCAAGAAAAATGCACTTTGAATTCTTTCAGCATATAACATAGAGTCTTTAATATTGCGTGCTCTCTCTTCTAACAAAATATTTTGCTCACTAATTCGTTCTCGCTGAAGGGTAATCTCTTCGTTTTGGTGTTCCAGTATATTATTTTTTTCTTGGATAGTTTCAATAGATTCAGAGAGTTTTTGCTTTTGCTCCTCGTTAGTCAACATGGCTCTTTGTAATCTAATATTTTGTGTACTCAATTTCTTAAGCGTATTCTCTAGTTCACTATTTTTTAGGTCAATTTAACTTCTTTGTCTATGCAGTTCATCAGTAATATCGTTATTACGCTTAAGTGAAGAGCTAAGCTTTCTGTTTGCTTCCTGTAAATCGTTAGTTCTTTCTCTTACAGTCTCTTCTAGCTTAATATTTATCTTTTCTTTGAAATCATTAAGACTTTCCAAGTATTTTATTGCTGCTTTTTCATTCTCGAGGTATTCTATGCTAATTTGTCTTACAAGTGTAGCAGCAATAAAGGTAAACTGCATTAATGTAAGCAATTTTATATGAATTTCATGTATAGATACATCGAATGAAGCGCTGTTAGCGTATATAGCAGATAATATTAATATCAAAGTCATAGTTGTAAGGGAAGAGTAGTAGAGTGTATGAAGTTTTTTATCTGTAAATCTTGATCTGCGAAATACAATAAAAAGATGTATCATTGTTATTATTGCGTAATTACCACTGATAATCATACCAATATCGTATCTGATATTAAATATTAATTGTATTAACAATAATATTACTCCAACTAGCGATAGTAATGTTAGAGAAGCACAAGAACGTCTGGATGTTTGGCAAGTATTGCTAAAAGTTGATGCTGAAAAGCGAATAAAAGTTATAAAAATCAAAAAAAGTAAAACGGGAGTAAAACTTCTATTGTCAAACCATGCTATATTGGGAAGTTTTAATGCATATCCGTAACCATCTACACTGAGAAGGAACAAAATCGTGACAAAATAATTAATAAGGAGTATAGTAAGCGTTCTTCTCATTATACCTGATAAAAAAGCGGCAATAATGAAAAACGTGTATATAAATATCATGCCATAAAATAGTCCTGAAGAAATATTAACTACAGCAATATGCATTAAATAGGCTGTGTCTTTATACAATTTAGCATGAAAGCGTTTTGCATGTCCAAAAAAATTAACCTTAATGTAGTAGGTTGTCTCTTCATTTGGTTCCAAATGTATTTCATGATAATAAAACCTAGCATTAGGATGAGTTTGATTCAACTCATAGTTAACTTTCCCCAAATTACTACTAATAGATGACGAGTTTTGTATCGAATAAAAATGAATACTATTAATTCCAATTTTTTTTAACTCTAAATAGTATGTTTTTGATACATCGCTGAAGTTTTTAACCTTAAATTTTATCCAAATAGTATTACTGCCACTTGGAATATTAATATCGCCGGTTTCACAGTATTCAAACTGTACTTGAATATCATACTTTAAAATATCCTTAATTTCAAGATTGTGGCTCGAATCATTAAAGATTTGAACGTTTTTACCAATATCAATTTCTGATTCATTTAACAAAGTAATAGGCTCTTGAGAGAACAAACTCCCATTAAAAATAATTAGTAGCGTTAAAAAAAGTGTGAGTAGTGCCCTGTACATATTTGTTAAAATGTAATTTCTTTTAGATAATTTTTTAATACAATGTACATAATGTGCCTTGCACATAGATTAATTAGATGTCTATAATAGTCTGTTTTTACGTACAAGACATAATTACATGAATTTAATCTCAAACATATAAAAAAAAAGAAACTAATCACAATTTTATTTAAAAAATCATTTCTTTCGTTTTACATGTAATAATCTCTTATACTATAATTAGCATTGATTTACAGTAAGTTATCATATATTTTTACCGTAAAATTATTAATTTAATATCTCATTAATATTCCTAATGAAACGTTAAATATGTATTATTAGCAATAAAAAATTTTGTTGAAAAGAAAAAAGCACTATTTTTGCGCTTGTACTAACACTAAAACAGATACTGCCTATTGATTTATACTCTACGCTGAACAAACATTTCAAGGAGGATTTCTTATGAATTATGCACAGCTGTCAGACTATGAGTTAGTTAGGCGTTTTGTTGAAGGAAATGAGTATTCGATTGAGGTACTTATAAATAGGCATAAAAGCAAAGTTTATACATATATCTTGATGCTCGTCAAGAACCAAGCTTTAGCCGAAGATATTTTTCAAGAAACATTTTTAAAGGTAGTGCGCTCACTGCGTGACAATCGTTATAAAGACGACGGGCGTTTTGTTGGCTGGGTGATGCGAATAGCACATAACTTGGTTATAGATCATTTCAGAAGACAAAAAAACATGCGTTATGTGACTAGTAATAATGAGAATAGCGATATTTTTAGCTACCTAAAACTATCAGATAGCAACATCGAAGATAAATATGTTTCTGATCAAACACGTAAAAAGGTTAGAGAATTAATTAATCATCTTCCCGACGAGCAAAAAGAAGTTGTTATTATGAGACATTACATGGATTTGAGTTTCAAAGAGATAGCGGAAATTACAAATGTTAGCATTAATACTGCACTTGGGCGCATGAGATATGCCTTAATAAACATGCGCAAAATGATTGAAACCAACTCTATACAAATGAGTTGTTAGCTTTTGCAAGCTATAGTAATAAATACTATTAATTAACGCAACTCAAAAATAGCATTTAACTAACAATTATACAGTCAATTACCTTAGTAGTTGATAAATTAATCCTATAAACCATGTAATATTTATTAAATTAAAGCGTTTAGGGAAATAAAAGAGATGCCTATGCAAAATTCTACAATTCCCTATCATGTTTTAAAGCTTACACCAAGACGGTTTTTAAATCTGGTTTCAAAAAATAAAATAAAATTGATTGAACCAGATGATAGAATTGTTAGGAGAACAATCACAAAGCTGGTTGTATTAAGCACAAAAGCTCAAAAAGCAAGTTTGCAATTCGAGTTATCTAAAAACTGAAAACAGCAAACAATTTAGAACACAGAAAATACTGATTAAACAGATTATCACACATAGAAATAATAAAAATTCCGTGTCCATCTGTCAATACTGTGTCATCTGTGTTCTATTTTTTAGCTTAAAAACAGACACTTCAGGACATATACCAATCCTCCCTTTAAAACCAACAAAACCTATCCCTGTGTTTACATACAGGTATTGATTTTGAGACTTATAAAGGCCTCCCCAATATTCATAGCGTATTGATGCAGGACAAAAGTTAATGTATTTGCTTCGTATTCCAAACTGAAAGCCGTGTGTATGACCCGACAGGGTTAAAAATATATTCTTTCGTTTATTTTTTACTTCTGCTTCCCAAAGATCAGGGTCATGTGATAGAAGTACTGTTGGTTTTTGTTCAACACCTTGCAACGTTTTTGTAATATCTCCATATTGAGGGAATGGGGGTTGTCCCCAGTTTTCAATACCGGCAATTATTAAAGTATCTATACCTTTTATCAAAGAGACGTTTTCATTTTCCAAAACAGTAAAACCATTACGTTTAAGGAAACTTATTATTTTAAGATTATTTGTTTGCTTGTCATATTCAGATTTCCATTTTGCATAACCACCATAGTCGTGATTTCCTAAAACGGCAATTTTGCCATCTTTTGCTTTTAAACCGCTAAATACAGAGTCCCAGCCAATGGTTTCTGTGTGAAAATTATTAACTAAATCGCCAGTAAAAACAATCAGGTCGGGTTCAAGAGCATTTATTTTTTCAACATATTTGAGCCACAATGACTTAGAGTTTTTCATTGTACCCAAGTGCATATCAGAAAACTGAACAACTGTGTAGTTTTCAAAGCTTTCGCCTATATTGGAGCTGTAAATATCAAAATTACGCTCTTTTAGAGTATATCGACATAAAGAAATAGATAAAGTAACAACTATTAATAGACTTATTATAAATATATTAATAATAGTAATTGTTCTTTTCCGTAGTTTTTGTGAAAAGAAAAGTAGTATATAAGAAACAGCTATCAATATAAACAAGAGAATCCGAGGTATATACCATATTACAAGCCATGTAAATGAAAGAAAGAAATATTCATTAGTGTTGGCGCAACTAATATCCGCCACTATGGGATTAAGCAAAAACAGCGTAACCAAAAATGAAAAAAACGCAAAACCAACGTAGAGACTGTTTGTCCGTAGCCCGCGAACAATTTTACTTTTATACCTTGACAAATACCAGTAAAACCACAAGTCTGTTAACAGTATAATAGCCAAGAACATAAATGATGATAAATATAGTCTCATATATCAGTAGTTTTCAATATTTGAGACACAAAAATATAGTAAAAAAGGTAGCTTGCAAATAAAATTTCTGAAAGTTCAATTTAACCAGCTATCTTTGTAGTTCGTAACAAATTTTAATAGTTTAAGAATGGAAAACACATTGAAGTCTCCCTTTATTTACGAAACACAATATAGGATACGCTATGCCGATACTGACCAAATGGGAGTGGTTTATTATGGCAAATATGCTTTGTTGTACGAAATTGGCAGGGTGGAGCTAATGCGTTCTGTTGGAATAACATACGCCGAGATGGAGAGAGAAGGCACGCTTATGCCTGTCATTGAAATGAACCTCAAATACATCCGTCCGCTTCGCTATGACGACGTTGTGACAATAAAAACAATTTTGTCGGAAACGCCGGCAGCTACCATCGTTTTTCATCACGAAATTTACGACAGTAAAAATGTGCTTTGTAACGAAGGCTACGTAAAACTATGTTTCGTTGACACTAAGACACGGCGTACTAAAAGAATACCTTATGACGTTCTTAATAAACTAGTTACATGCTAACATTTAAACTATAAATTAAAACTTCAAATATATTTTATTATTTAATAATATATAAGCTGTCAAGATATGATTTATCTATTATTGAGTATTTTGTGTTCAGCGTTTATCCTAATTGTCTTTAAGATTTCTGCACGAAAAAACTTTCCTCCTTTACTTTTAGTTATTATCAACTACTTTTCTGCTACGTTTTTAGGCTATTATCTGTCGAATACTACACCTTGGCAATCTGTACAAGTACTTGGTAATCATTGGTTACCTATTGTTATTATAGGTTCAATTTACATATTGGCATTCTTTTTAATGGGCGAAACTACTAAAAGGTCGGGCATTGCAGTAACAACAATTGCTTCAAAAATGTCCTTTGTTATACCCGTTGTCGTAAGTTTTATGATCGACCCAAATGATTCATTTTCAATTAAAAAGGCGGTGATTGTCATTGCCACAATTATTGCAGTAGTGTTATCAGTTTACAAGAAAGATGATAGTAAAAGTAAATCGTGGCTTTTACCTCTGCTTTTATTTGTTTTGATAGGATTTTCTGATAGTTTAATAAAGTATATGCAAACTTTTCATGTTAAAGATAGTCAAACATCATCACTCTTTACTGCAACGCTTTTTACTGTATCGGGGCTAATTGGAATAGTTGCCTGGATTTTCTATGGACCTAAACGCAAACTTGTTTTTAAGCCATTAGCTTTGATAGGAGGACTTTTTTTGGGGGTTGTAAACTTTGGCTCACTCTATTTTTTGATTAATGCGCTAAACAGTATTAATGCTAACAGTTCAATGGTTTTTGGCTTGAATAACTTAGGTGTAGTAATTCTATCGATATTGATAGCTGTTTATATGTTCAAGGAAAAATTGCTTAAAATCAATAAAGTAGGAGTATTAATGTCACTTTTTATAGTTGTACTGATGATGATAATAAGCTTCTGATATTCTTGCTTTTGTCAAATAAATTTCTATATTAAATAGCAATTTAATTTAGTGAATAAAAATTCGTAAATTTGCATTTGTAAAAGTAAATACGGAGTGTGCTCCGTCTTACTTTTTAACTTTTGTATTGACAGTGCATGCGTTGTCTCTACTTTACAAACTATTAATTTACAAATATGAACCTTTTAATCAAAAACATCAAAACACTTGTACAGTGCGAAGAATCTAACCGTACATGGGTTGCAGGATCTGATATGGACAGACTCCCAACAATCGACAATGCATTCCTTTTAATCGAAAATGATAAAATCAAAGATTTCGGACCGATGGACAAATGCCCCAATATTAATGCTAAAACCATTGATGCAACAGGTAAATTTGTGTTCCCATCATTTTGCGATAGTCATACGCATATTGTATATGCAGGAAGCAGAGAGATTGAGTATGTTGACAAAATTAGAGGTCTCTCATACGAAGAGATTGCCGAACGTGGCGGTGGAATACTAAATTCAGCTAAAAGATTGGCAGAAACCTCGGAAGATGAGCTTTATAGTCAAGCACTTGCAAGAGTTAACGAAATGATAGCTTTCGGTACGGGAGCCATTGAAATTAAGTCAGGATACGGACTTGATACAGAGAACGAGCTAAAAATGTTGCGCGTGATCAAACGATTAAAAGAGACAACACATGTTATAATCAAATCAACGTTTTTGGGCGCACACAGCATTCCATTAGAGTATCGCGGTGCACAAGATAAATTTGTTGACCTTGTAATCAACGAAATGTTACCGCAAGTTGTAGCTGAAGACCTTGCCGATTACGTTGATGTCTTTTGTGATAAAGGTTTTTTTACTGTTGAAGATACTGACCGAATTTTACTTGCAGCAATGAAATATGGCTTACGTCCTAAGATACATGCTAATGAATTAGATTTTTCGGGCGGTGTACAAGTGGGAGTAAAGTACAATGCACTTTCCGTTGATCACCTAGAATTTATCGGCGATGCAGAGATTGAGGCTCTTAAAAATTCTGAAACAATGCCAACTGTTTTACCAGGTGCCGCATTTTTCCTAAATATGATATGCTCGCCTGTTAGAAAAATGATGAATGCAGGACTGCCAATTGCCTTAGCATCAGACTATAATCCAGGTTCGTCACCATCCGGTAATATGAAATTTATATTGTCGTTGGGTTGCATAAACTACAAAATGACTCCAAATGAAGTGATTAACGCAACTACCAAAAACACAGCTTATGCAATGGGAGTAGAGGATATTGCGGGTTCAATAGCACGAGGCAAAAAGGCTAATGTCTTTATTACCAAAAATATACCAAGTATTGAGTTTATGCCTTATGCTTATACAAGCCATTTAATTGATACCGTGATATTAAACGGCAAAGTAGTTGAAGCAAAGCTTTAACCTACAGATTGTTTTAATAAATAAATCAAATAATATAATTAAACTATGAAGAAACAACTCATTGAATGTGTCCCCAACTTTAGCGAGGGGAATGATATGGCGATAATCAAGCAAATTACCGATCAAATTGAGTCGGTAGAAGGTGTTAGATTGATTGATGTTGATCCGGGTAAAGCTACCAACCGCACTGTAGTTACCATGGTCGGGACACCTGAGGAGGTTTGCGAAGCAGCTTTCCGTGCTGTGAAAAAAGCACAAGAACTTATCGATATGCGCAAACACAAAGGAGCACATCCACGTTTTGGAGCTACTGACGTGTGCCCTTTAGTTCCTGTTGCAAATATCACTATGGAAGAGGTTGTTAAGTATGCTCACAAACTAGCTAAACGCATCGGTGATGAGCTAAACATTCCTATTTTTTGCTACGAATCGGCTGCAACCGAACCAAAAAGACGCAATTTGGCATCATGCCGTCAAGGAGAGTATGAAGCTTTAGCAAAACGTATCGAAACTCCGGAATGGAAACCAGATTTCGGACCATCTAAATGGAGCGAAAGTGTTGCAAAGAGTGGGGCAACAGCCGTAGGAGCCAGAAACTTTTTGATCGCTTATAATGTTAACCTAAATACAACATCTGTTCGTAGAGCAAACTCTATTGCTTTTGACGTTCGCGAACGCGGAAGAATTAAGCGTGAAGGCGACCCTCTTACAGGAAAAATTGTTAAAGATGAAAAAGGTAATACCGTATATGAACCAGGTTTGCTAAAAACTGTAAAAGCAATAGGTTGGTTTATCGAGGAGTTTGGCATTGTGCAAATTTCAATGAACTTAACCGATATTACTGTAACACCGCTACACGTTGCTTACGATACAGTATTTGAGAGAGCAAACGCACGAGGATTACGCGTAACAGGCTCTGAATTAGTTGGAGTAGTGCCTTTGCAAGCAATGTTAGATGCAGGTAAATATTTCCTACGTAAGCAAAAACGCTCAACCGGAATATCTGATAGTGAGATAATTAAGATTGCAGTCAAATCAATGGGCTTAGATGAGCTATATCCGTTCGACCCTAAGAAAAAGATTATCGAATATATTTTACAAGATGATGATAAAAAGTCACTTGTAAAAATGAATCTGACCGATTTTGCAAACGAAACTGCAAGCGAATCTCCAGCACCTGGAGGTGGTTCAATCTCTGCTTATATGGGCGCATTGGGCTCGGCTCTTTCGGGAATGGTTGCAAACCTATCATCACACAAACGTGGTTGGGACGATCGTTGGGAAGAGTTTAGTAATTGGGCAGAAAAGGCAAAAGCAATTCAAGATCAACTAATTAAACTTGTTGATGAAGATACCAATGCTTTTAACCTGATAATGAACGCTTTCGGCTTACCAAAAGGAACTGACGAAGAGAAAGCAGCTCGCCAAAAAGCTATTCAAGATGCTACGAAATATGCTATCGAAGTTCCGTATAGAACGTTGGAGCTATGTTACGAGTCAATGCACGTGGCTAAAGCAATGGCAGAAATAGGTAATCCAAATTCGGTTACCGATGCAGGAGTAGGGGCTTTAGCCGCTCGTTCAGGCGTTATTGGAGCACTGCTAAACATGAAAATCAATGCAGCAGACCTTGAGGACAAAAAATTTGCAGAAGAAATAGTCGCAAAAGGCGAAAAAATCCAAAAGCAAGCTATTGATTTAGAAACTGAAATTTTAGCTATTGTAAATTCAAAAATTAACTAACAATAAAAGAAATGGGGCTTTTAAATAGCCCCATTTTATTTTAAAATGGGATTGCATATACATTTGGTTGACGATCATAAGTTATTCAGACAAGGACTGAAGATGCTTATTGAAAATATTCCCAATGTCGAAAAAATTACTGAAAGCGACAATGGCAGGGAGTTTATCGACTCTTTGAAGACATCAATACCCGATTTAGTCCTTATGGATATCGAAATGCCCATACTTAATGGCATTGACGCAGCCCGTGAGGCTCTGAAAAAATATCCAGACCTTAAAATCATAGCTCTATCTATGTACGGAGATGAAGACTACTACTACCAAATGATAGATGCCGGAGTAAAGGGCTTTGTCATTAAAAATACTGATTTTAACGAAGTTAAACGAGCTATCTCATCAGTTTTAGACCAGAACAACTACTTTAGCGAGGAGCTTTTATACTCCTTAATAAGAAACATTAAAACCCACAAAACAAATTTCCACGAAGATGTCCTGTCTGATAGAGAAAAGGATATCCTTTTAGAGATTTGCTCAGGACTCTCAAATCAAGAAATTGCCGATAAGTTAGATATAAGCAAGAGAACGGTTGATAAACATCGTTACAATATTCTGCTCAAAACAGGCTCAAAAAACACTGCAAGCTTAGTAATGTGGGCTATTAAGAATAGATTGGTAGAGATATAAAAGAGTATGTCAAATATAACCTACGTTGCAGCTCAGTTTTTAAAATATAAATTCCTATCGAAACATAGCAAGGGACACGGGATTCATAGTCCTTTCGTTTATGACTTTGTTGAAAAAGTTTTGTTAAACAAAAGTAACAGAGCCTTTTACGAACAAAACAAAAAGTACGAAAAAGAATTAAAAAAGAATAAAACCAATATTACCAAAATCGATTTAGGTGCTAAAAAGCAAGCAAATAGTAGCTATAACACTACTTACAGCAGTATAGCAAAACAGTCAACCACACCTTTTAAATATCGGTGTTTACTAAGCAAAATGGTTGAATATTACAAACATGAACTAATAATTGAGTTCGGCACCTCTTTAGGATTGACAACCAATATATTATCCAACTCTACCGATGTGCAAGTAATTACTATTGAAGGGTGTCCAAATCTGCATAAAGTTGCAATAGATAACTTTTCTAAGTGGGGAAATAAAAACGTTTTAGCTATACAAACTGACTTTGATTTATTTGTTGAGGATTTTACTGCACAACAAAAAACGGTATTGATATATATTGACGGGAATCATTCAGGCACAGCAACTAAGCAATATATTAACAACCTGTGGGATAAAATCCCAACTAACAGTATTATTGTTATCGGCGACATTTACTGGTCAAGAGATATGACAGAAGCGTGGAAACAAATTTCAAAACCAACAAATAATTGCTACTCTGTTGACCTGTTTACCTTTGGCATCCTTTTCAAACGCAACTTTTGCGAGGGGCAACACTTCCGAATAAAATATTAGCATTTTGAACACAGAAGACACAGATGTAACAAATTTGCACGAATTTCCACGTAGAGACGGAGCATGCTCCGTCTCTACATAAATCTGTGATTATCTGTGTTCAAATAACTATTAACTTAATTGTTCATTGCTAATTTATTACAGTACATTTTTAATCGAAAGCATATACCCACTTCCATGAATATTTTCGATAGCAACATTAGGATCGTTTTTTAAAAATTTTCTCAACTTTGTAATGTAAACGTCCATGCTACGAGCAGTAAAGTAGTTGCTTTCGTCCCATATTTCACGCAAAATAAGGTCACGCTCAACCACCTGATTATAGTTTTTTGCCAACATAAACAGCAGTTTCCCCTCTTTTGGACTAAGTCGCTCTTCTTCACCTTCAAAAGTTAAAATTCTAAATTCAGGATTATACTCATATTTGCCTATTTTAAACGGTTTATCTTTACCCTGAAGCAATTCACTACGTCTGCGTATTATGGCCTTTATTTTGTATAATAAAACCTCCGAATCGAACGGTTTTGTTATATAGTCGTCAGCTCCGAGCTTAAAACCCTCTAACACGTCTTCTTTCATAGTTTTGGCGGTAAGGAAAATAAAGGGGACTAATTTGTCTTTTTCTCTAATCAGCTTTGCCAACTTAAAACCAT
The DNA here is from genome assembly GCA_012519055.1 of Bacteroidales bacterium. Classification (NCBI taxonomy): domain Bacteria; kingdom Pseudomonadati; phylum Bacteroidota; class Bacteroidia; order Bacteroidales; species Bacteroidales bacterium. The sequence continues at coordinate 311,581 of JAAYQU010000045.1, forward strand.
CGATATTAGGTAGCATAACATCAAGAATACATAAATCGAAATTATGTTTTGAAAACTCTTGTATTGCTTTTTCACCATTGCTTACCCAAACTACTGTAAACCTTTGCATTTCAAGGTAGGAGCGAAGTACGGTGCCAAAATTTATATCATCTTCTACTAAAAATATTGTATAACGTTTTTTCATTATCAGAACATTTTATTTTCGTTTGCTATTTGTCTGTTTAGAGTTAAATGCACAGTTGTTCCT